>NZ_LDJK01000049.1 GCF_001431535.1 Stenotrophomonas chelatiphaga | reverse complement strand
GGCCACCATGGACCTGTCGAAGGTGGGGCGGGGTGGCTGTGCAGGACCGTCTTTTCGCATGGATGCGAAAAGCGAGCCTCCATGGACGGATTCACGGCGTGTCCTGCACAGCCACCCCGCCCCGCCAACACAACAGCCCTGCAGCTTTTGCCGTTGACGTGAGCTTTTGACGTTGCCTGCGCTTCAAGCCGTGCGCAGCACAACAAACCCCTCAGATCGACTCGCCGAACGCCTTGGCCAGGTTGCGGTAGGCCTCGGCCTGGGCCTCATCGTTGGCCGCCGGCGCCACGATCTCCAGTTCCACGATCTGGTCGCCGTCCGGGTTGCCCGGCAGGCCACGGCCGCGCAGGCGCAGCCGGCGCCCGGCATCGGAACCAGCAGCCACCTTCAGTTCCACCGCACCGCCCAACGTCGGCACGCTGATGCTGGTGCCCAGCGCCGCCTGCCACGGCGTCACCTGCAGGGTGTAAAGGATGTTGCGACCGTCCACCTCGAACTGCGGGTGCGCGGCATATTCCACTTCCAGCAGCAGGTTGCCACCATCCGTGCCCTGCCCGCCCAGCCGGATCACCTGGCCCGGCTTGATGCCCTTCGGCACGCGCACGTCCAGCTGGCGGCCGTTGACCGTGATCCGCAGCGTATCGCCGTTGTAGGCTGCTTCCAGCGGAACCGAAAGCTTGGCCCGGGTATCGCGCTGCGGGGCGTGGCCACCGCTGCTGAAGCCAGGACCGGGGCCGCGCCCGGCCGCGCCACGCTGGCGCGCGAACAGGCTCTCGAAGAAATCGCTGAAGCCGCCGTTGGCACCGCCTGCGCCGCCACCGCCGAACACCTCCTCGAAATCGAAGCCACCGCCGCCGCCGTAGTTGGGCGGGACATTGAACTCCTCGCCCGGCCGGTACCCCTGCGCCTTCAACTGGTCATACGCCGCGCGCTTCTGCGGGTCGCGCAGCGCCTCGTACGCCTCGTTGATGCCCTTGAATTTTTCTTCCGCGCCGGCTTCCTTGCTGACATCCGGGTGGTACTTGCGCGCCAGCCGCCGGTAAGCGGTCTTGATTTCGGCGTCGCCCGCGCTGGGCTCCACGCCCAGCGTGGCGTAGTAATCCTTGAATTCCATCGTGCTACCTCGAGTGATCCGTCGGCACCGGGGGCGCCAACCCGCGCCTATTCTAGCGGCTGCCGTGTGCAGGCCCGGACGTTGCCGTCCCCCGTCGCCTGCCAGATCGGGCGTGCACGCGGGATTTTCAATCCGTTGACGCGGCCATCCCATCTGCGTGCCTACGCTGCCCGCTTACCAGGAGCCCCCCCATGAGCATCCAAGCCGGCGACCCGATCCCGGAAGTCACCCTGAAACGCATCCGCGACGGCGTGGAGACGGTCGACACCAAGGCCTTGTTCGACGGCCGCAAGGCCGTACTGTTCGCCGTGCCCGGTGCGTTCACCCCCACCTGCTCGGCCAGCCACCTGCCCGGGTTCATCGAACACTTCGCCGCATTCCGCCAGCGCGGCATCGAGGTGTACTGCGTGGCGGTCAACGACCCGTTCGTGATGAAGGCCTGGGGCGAAAGCCAGCAGGTGCCCGACGGACTGCTGATGCTGTCCGACGGCAACGGCGAACTGGCCCGCGCGCTCGGCCTGGAAATCGACGCCAGCGCGTCCGGCATGGGCATGCGCTCGCGTCGTTTCGCCCTGTACGTGGACAACGGCACGGTGCGCGAGGCCTGGATCGACGCCCCCGGCAAGTTCGAGGTGTCATCGGCCGAGCATGTGCTGGCGCACCTGCCGCACTGATCAATGTAGTACCGCAACCAACGATAACGAAGGAGAAAAGGCCAGCCATGTCAAAGCCAGCCAAGCACCCCCACCCCGCCCATCCCGCCGGCATCAGCGATCGCCAGACCCTGCGCGACAACGCCCGGCGCAATATCGAAGATGGCGCGATCACCGACACCTACAACGCCGACCGCAAGGCGGTCATCCAGCTGCTCAACGATGCACTGGCCACCGAATACGTGTGCGTGCTGCGCTACTACCGCCACTACTACATGGCCAAGGGCATGCTCGCCGACGCGGTCAAGGCCGAGTTCCTGGAACACGCGCAGCAGGAACAGGCGCATGCCGGCAAGCTGGCCGAACGCATCGTGCAGCTCGGCGGCGAGCCGGACTTCAACCCGGACACCCTGACCGCACGCTCGCACGCCGAGTACAAGGAAGGCAGTGACCTGCGTGACATGGTGCGCGAGAACCTCATCGCCGAACGCATCGCCATCGACAGCTACCGCGAGATGATCAATTTCGTCGGCGACAAGGACACCACCACCAAGCGCATCCTGGAAGAGATCCTGGCCCAGGAGGAAGAGCACGCCGACGAGTTCGCCGACCTGCTGGATGGCTGGATCGGCAAGTAAGCCGACTCAGCGCACCACGTTGAACCGCACCTGGGTCCAGGCCCCATCGCTGGCCAGTGCGGTCAACGTGTGCCGTCCTGGCTGTTCGAAGCGCTGGCTGAACGGCTGGGCGCCGCGGGTGCGGGCGATCCAGCGGCCGTCCAGCAGCCAGTCGATGTCGTGCTCGCTGCCGAGCGCACGCAGCTGCAGGCGCACGCCTTCAACGGCCCCCGGCGCGCGCGCCAACGACGCCCCGTCGTTGAGCCCGTCGATGTGCAGGGCGATGCTGGCCTGGCGCCCGTCGTCGCGACAATCCGGTGCCAGCGCGGGCAGCTGCGAGGCGGCCCGTGCCGCCTGCGGCAGCCACGGCGACAGCAGCGCCGGCCAGCGCGCGACTTCGCGGTCTTCCACCGGGTGCGGCGCGCTGCAGTCGGCGGACAGTCGCAGGCCGCTTTGCAGATCAGCCTGGTAGCGCTGCCGCCCCGGCTGCCAGCGCCGCGCATCGCGCTCGGCGAAGGTGGGGGGCACGCTGCCATCAAGCAACCATGCACTCAGCCGGCGCTGGCACAATCCCGCCGGCAGCTCGCTGGCGAGTTCCCCGGTCGGCCAGCACACATCCGCCTGGGTGACACTGGCCGGACGCGGCGGCGCCGCGCTGGCACGGCCCTGGCGCGGCAGGCTGTCGACCACCTCGAACATCAGCGGCAGTGCCGTGACCGCCCCGTACTGTCCCGGCAATGGCGTGCCGTCCGGCCGCCCTACCCAGACCCCCACGGTGTACTGGCGCGTACTACCGATCGCCCACGCGTCGCGGTAGCCGTAGCTGGTACCGGTCTTCCACGCGACCCGCGGCCGGCCGCCGAGGTCGAAGGTATCGGTGCCCTGCCCCGGGCGCGGATTGGCTTCCAGCATCTCGCGCACGATCCACGCCGCGCCCGGAGACACCAGCCGGCGATCCAGCACGGGATCCGCATCGGTATAGCGCACCCGACCGGCGATGCCATCGCGGTTCAACGCAGCGAAGGCACCGACCAGGTCCTCCAGCCGCGCCCCGGTGCCGCCCAGGATCAGCGACAGGTTGGGTGAGCTTCCACGTGGAAAGCGCAGCTGGATCCCGGCATGCGACAGGCGCGCGGCGAAGCGCGCCGGCCCGACCCGGTCCAGCAGGTCCACCGAAGGCACGTTGAGCGACAGGCGCAGTGCGGTGGCTGCGCTCACCGGGCCATTGAAAGCCTCGTCGAAATTGCCCGGGCGGTAGCCGCCGAAGCTCTGCGGCGCATCCACCAGCAGGCTCTCCGAGTGGATCAGGCCGTCATCCAGCGCCATCGCGTACAGGAACGGCTTGAGCGTGGAACCCGGCGAGCGCCATGCCTGCACCATGTCCACGTGGCCCAGCCGCTGGCGGTCGCCGAAGTTCAGCGTGCCGACGTAGGCGCGCGCCTGCAGGGTCTGGTTGTCGACCACCAGCAGCGCCGCCGAGGTCCGCTCGGGCAGCGTGGAGAAGTAGCTGGAAAGCCGGCCCTCCAGCGTGCGCTGCAGGTCGATGTCGATGCTGCTTTCGATGCGTGGCTGCCCGGGTTGCGCGGCATGCAGGCGCTGCGCCAGCAAGGCCGCATGCAGCGGTGGACGCAGCGAACGGGTGACCACCGTTTCCACGCGTGCATCTTCCACCACTTCGGCGGACCAGCGCCCCAGCGAAGCCATCCGTGCCAGCACCTTGTCACGCGCCTGCTGCGCTGCCTGCGGATGGCGGTCCGGACGCAGCCGGCTGGGCGCCTGCGGCAGCACCGCCAGCAGCGCTGCCTCGGCATGCGACAGCTGCGCCGCCGGTTTGCCCAGGTAGGCCCAGCTGGCCGCTTCAACGCCCTCGATGGTGCCGCCGTAGGGCGCGCGCTCCAGGTACAGGGTCAGGATCTCGCGCTTGGAAAGGTGCGCTTCCAGCTGCAGCGCGCGCAGCATCTGCTTGGATTTTCCCCAGGGCGTGCGCGTATGCGGGTCAAGGATGCGCGCCACCTGCATGGTCAGCGTCGAGCCGCCCGACACGATGCGCCCCTGCCCCAGCATCTGCGTGCTGGCGCGCAGCAGCGCGACCGGGTTGATGCCGGGATGGCGCCAGAACCAGCGGTCCTCGTAGCCCAGCAGGGCCTGCAGGTACAACGGGGAGACCTGGTCGACCGACGCCGGGTAGCGCCACACGCCTTCGGCATCGGCGAACGCGCGCAGCGGGCTGCCGTCGCGCGCGACGACCAGCGTGCTCGTATCGCGCTGCTTCGGCAAGGGCGGCGGGAACGCCAGATCCAGCAGCAGCACCGCCAACAGCAGCGCCACGCTGCCCCAGCGCAGCCACGGCCACAGCGGCCGCAGGCTGCGCCGCAACCGGCGCAGGCCGCGTTTGATCACCGGCGGCCCCGTGGGCAGGCCGCAGCGTGGCGGCCCGCCCGCCGGCTCACGGTTGCACCACCGTGATCGTGCTCGGGTTGCTGCGGCCGACACCGCGCAGCTGCGGTCGGTACATGTCTTCAACCAGCGACGGCGGCACCGTGTAGGTGCCCGGAGTGACCGCGCGCACCAGGTAGAACAGCGTCGCCTTGCTGCCACGCGACAGGTTCAGTGCCGCCACGTAGCGGTCATCGCGGAACTCCTCGTGCTTGACGTCGGCCGCATCACCGCGTGCGCTGATGCCGATGCCGTCCACCACCACGTCGGCCCACTGCTTGGCATCACCGAGGTTGAAATTCTCGATCTCCAGCCCGGCCGGCAGCAGGTCGGTCAGCAGGGCATCGGGCATGCTGCTGTCCGGGGTGACGGTGACGCGCACGATCAGTGCCTCGCCTTCCTTCAACGGACGCGGCGTCCACGGCTTGCCGTCGGTGCCGAACCAGCTGCGCTCCACGCCGATCACGCTGTTGTCCGGCGCCGGCGCGGTGCGCGGAATACCCGCCACGTCGATGCTGGCGAACATCGGCGGCTCGCCGGTGGGCGCAAAGCGCACGCCACTGAGCAGCTGCGCGGCATCGAAACCGCGGCCGAACAGGCGACGCTCCCCGATGCTTTCGGTCTGCGCACCGATCACCAGCTCACCGGCCACCAGTTTCTTCTGGTTCGCGGCCAGCGCCTTGCCCAGGCGGGCGATGGCCACCTGTTCCTGGGTGCTCAGCCACATCCAGCCACGGTTGCGGCGGCTATCCAGCTCACGCCCGAGGTCCACCGAACGCGCATCCCAGGCCGGCTTGGCCAGGTTGTGCTCGTGGGTCAGCGCGATCATCAGCGCGTCATCGCGGATCGCGCTGCCGTAGTCACCGAAGTACGACGGCCGTTCGCTGCTCGGCTTGGCGAAGCCGGCCGCGATGGCCGCCTCACCGCGCTTGCGGTCACCCTGCAGCGACAACGCCACGCCCAGGTGCACCAGCGGCAGGCCACCGATGGCCTTGGCCCGTTCGTTGTCATACAACGTGCGCAGGGTGCCCAACGGCGCGCGGTTGACCCGCGCCAGCACGTAGCCGGAGTAGGCCTGGTTGGCGAACTTCAGGTTGTCACGGCGATCCTGGCCGTAGAACTGATTGCCGCCGGACAGCAGGTCCTCGCTGAGCCGGTTCAATGCCTTCTGCAGCACGTTTTCGGGTACGGCGAAACCGGCATCGCGGGCATCCAGCAGGAACTCGGTGATGTACGGCGTCAGCCACGGATTGACGTAGCCGTCGTCGCCCCACATGGAGAAGTTGCCGTTGGCCACCTGCATCGAGGCCAGGCGACCGAAGGCGCCTTCCATGCGCTCGCGGCGCACCTTGGCGTCCAGTCCGTCGGCACCGAGCATCGTCGACGTGGCCTGGTCCAGGATCAGCGCGGCGTAGCCCTTGCTGGTGGTCTGTTCGGCACAGCCGTACGGATAGTTCAGCGCCCCCTGCAGGGCACTGGCGAAGGGGATCGGCGGCAGCGGGCTGACCAGCAGGCGCGCGGTCACCGATTCCGGCATCAGGCCGTCCATCAGGCTGCCATCCAGGCTGACCGCAGCCAGCGGATCCAGCGTGCGCACCTGCGAACGCAGCACCTGCGGCCAGGCCGCACGTACCGGCAGGTCGTAGCGGCGATCGGCCTTGAAGCCGTTGCCGTCCACCCGCACCCGCACCTTGGCCACGCTGTGCCCTTCGCGCGCACTCAGCGGGAAGCTGAGCGTGCTCTTGGCATCGGCCGCCAGCTGGACGCTGCGCGTGCCCTCGGCCAGGCTCAGCGGGCCTTCGGTTTCCACCCGCACGTTGAACTGGCCGGGCTTGCCGGTGAAGTTCTGCACGTCCAGGGTGACCGTGCTGCGGTCGCCCGGGGCCAGCACGCGCGGCATGCTGGCTTCGGCCAGCAGCGGGGCGCGCACCACGGTCTCCACATCGCGCTTGCCATAGCTTTCATCGGCATACACCAGCGCCGACACCCGCAGCGTGCCGTTGAAATCCGGCACCTTCAGGCGGACCCGGGCATTGCCCTTGGCATCCAGCTTCACCGGCCCGGTGAACAGGTCCACGGTCTGCACCCGCGCCGTCGGCCGCTTGGCCTGCGGCAACGCCGCCAGCGCCATGTCGCCGCCGAATTTCAGCTTGCCGCTGCTTCCGTCGAAGCTTTCGATGACGCGGCTGTAGATGTCATAGGCATCGATGCCCAGCCGGCGCTGCGCGAAGAAATGCGCCGCCGCATCGGGCACCGGGAAGCGGGTGATGTTGAGGATGCCCACGTCCACCGCGGACACGGTCACGTGCGCGACCTTGCCGGCCAGCTGCGGCACGCTCACGGTGACCGGCAGGTCCTGCTCCGGACGCATCTGCTTCGGCGCCACCAGTCCCACCGCGACCGTGCGCGCCTTGCGGTCCATCGGCACGTGCACCACGCCCACCGCGCGTGCCGGGGTCACCTTGCTCGGTGCGCTGCCGCCACGGAATACCAGCGCGGTGATGTACACATCGTGGCGCTCCCAGTCGGCGGTGACCGGAATCCTGAAGGTGCTCCCCGGCTTGGCGTCGATGTCCTGCACGTAGATCATGCGATCGGTTTCCACCATCAGCAGGCCACGCCCTGCATGCGGCGGCGTCACCGTCACTTCCAGCGTGTCGCCGGCCTTGTAGCCGGTCTTGTCCAGGCCCAGCTTGACCTTGTCCGGGCGTGCATCCAGGCCACGGTTGTCGTCGCCCCAGCTCCAGCCTGCGCGGAACGGATAGCGGCTGGTCAGTCCGGTGGCCGGATCGAACACGTCCACCCGGTATTCGCCCCACTCCACCGGCACGTCGAAGGCCACCGCGCTGGTGCCGGCATCGACGGTACGGGTGTCCTTGTTCTCGAAGCGGCGGGTGAAATCGTAGTCCCAGCGATTGTCGTTGAACGCCCAGTGGTAATCACGGAGCTCGCGCACCAGGGTCACTTTCAGACCCTTGGCGGGCTGCGGCTTGCCGGCCGCATCCACGCGCATCAGTTCGAAGCGCGCAGTGCCATTGGCATCGGCGCCGTCGTCCGGGTTGAACAGCGGGCGCACGCCGACCAGCGCCGCGGCCGGCCACATCACCCGCTTGAGGGTGCGGTTGACGGTGCGTCCACCGGTTTCATACAGGCTGCCCGACAACACCACCGCCACCGGGGTCTTGGCCTTGGCGGCTTCTTCCGGCAGGTCCACATCCTGCTTCAGCATGCCATCGGCGGGCAGCGTGGTGTCCACCACGTCCTTGGCTTCGCGCGGCAGGCTCACCGTCGGGTCGCCGAAGAAGTAACCCGGCAGGCCTTCCACCGGCGTCTGTTCCACCGCCACCGCCAGGCGCGCGGTGAAGCGATTGCCGTCGGCCGGTGCGCCATACAGATAGGCACCGTTGGCCTGCAGCCGCAGCGCATCACCAGGCTTGAGGCTCTTCTGTGCGCTGTCCAGGTCCAGCTTCATCCGCTCCGGCAGGAATTCTTCGATGCGCAGGGTCATGCCCTGGATCGCTTCCTTGCTGGCCGGATCGGTACGGAACTCGACCTGCCAGCGGCCGGTCGGCGCATCGGCAGGGATCAGCTGTTCGAAATTGAAGTAGCCCTGTTCGCCGGGCTGCAGCTGGGTCTCGCGGAAGATCTTGCCATCGGGCTGCTTCAGCCGCAGGAACACCGGCTGGCGTGCCTTGGCATCCTTGCCCGGTGCGACCGGCTTGCCATCGTTGTCGCGCAGCAGCGCGGACAGGCGCACGGTCTCGCCGGGACGGTACAGGTCGCGCCCGGACCAGGCGAACACATCGAACCAGGCGTTGTCGCGCCCGGCCACCGCGAACTCGCTCAGGTCCAGCGCGGGCTGGTTGAACGGCAGGAAGCTGGTGTCCTTGCCGCTGCCGGCGACCAGCACGTGGCTGGCATCCAGGGTGTAATCCAGCAGCGCGTTGCCGTTGCCGTCGGTGCTGCCGCGCAGGACCACTTCGCCCTTGCCGTCCAGCACGCGCACGTCCACCTTCTTCAGCGGCGCGCCGTCCTTCAGCGAGGCGGTGTGGACGAACAGCTTGTCCTTGTACGCGCGGGTATGCAGGCCGATGTCGCTGACACTGAAGAACGCGGTATCGAACTCACCATCGAAGGCACCGGTGCGCTTGAGCACGGCGAAGTACAGTCCGGGCTCCTGCAGTTCCTTGATGTCCTGGGTCGGCAGGTAGGTCAGCACGCGCTCGTTCTGCTTGCCGCCCAGGATGAAGCGGTTGACGTAGACCGGTTCGGCCAGGCGGCTGATCGGCGTGCGTTCGCTGTAGTCGCTGTCCAGTTCCCAGCTGCCGCGGCGGCCGCCGCGCTGGTACTGGCTGAAGAACGTCGGCAGTTCCTTCTCGCGCACGCGCAGGAACTCCACGTCGACTTCCGGCACGTTGACCGACACCACCGGCAGGCCGCGGCTGTCGCGCGCCGGCAGCACGCTGCCCTGCGAGGCGAAGCCGGCCACCGGGGTCAGTTCGCCGCTGAACACCTTCTGCCGCAGTTCCTTGCCCAGCCTGCTGCCGTCGGCGGCCAACAGGTCGGCCGACACCACCAGCGAGTATTCCTTGGCGGCTTCCACGAACGGGTAGCGCAGGGTCTTGCCGTCGTCGGACAGGGTCCAGCTGCTGTCATCGGTGCCGACCTTTTCCTCGAAGCGCACCAGCGCGTCGAAGTCCTGGGTGCCGACCAGCGGGCGCGAGAACTCCAGCGCCAGCGACAGGCCATCGTTCTTCTGGTCCGGGTAGGCGCGCAGCAGGGTGAACTCGGTCACCTGCTCGGCCTTGGCGGTGATCGCCTCGCCGCTGGCGGCGGGCAACTGCCCGCTGTCGTTGCGGTTGCAGCCGGTGATGCCGGCCAGCAGGCTTCCTGCCATCAGGGCTGCCGCCCATCCCCACTTCCGAAGCCGCTGCGGACCGGTCATGTCGTCACTCCTTGAACAAGGCGTGCATTATGCCCCGCGCGCACCGGTAGTGACGGCCGCTGGCCGTCATCCGGCGCCAGGCTGACGGCCAGCGGCCGTCACTACCGGTTCAAGCGGCCGTCAGTACCGGTTCAAAAGGTATCGGCCGGGACGCGGACGGCGCCTTCCATCAGCACCCGGGCGCTGCGGCTCATGATCGCCTTGGTCACCGTCCATTGCCCGTCCGCCTGCGCCGCCTCGGCGCCGACCCGCAGCGTGCCCGAAGGATGACCGAACACGACCGACGTGCGCGCCCCGCCGCCCGCTGCCAGATTGACCAGGGTGCCCGGAATCGCCGCGGCCGTGCCGATGGCGACTGCGGCGGTGCCCATCATCGCGTGATGCAGCTTGCCCATCGACAGCGCCCGCGCATGCAGGTCGATCGACGCGGCGGCAATCGCCTTGCCACTGGAAGAAACAAAGTCCTGCGCCGGCGCCAAGAACGCCACCTTGGGGGTGTGCTGGCGCGTGGCCGCCTGCTCGATGCGCTCGATCAGTCCCATGCGCACCGCGCCGTGCGCGCGGATCGCCTCGAAGCGCTCCAGCGCCGCGCGGTCTTCGTTGATGGCCGGCTGCAGTTCGGTGCCGGTGTAGCCCAGGTCGGCGGCGTTGAGGAAGATGGTCGGAATCCCGGCAGTGATCATCGTCACCTTGAAGGTGCCCACGCCGGGGACCTCCAGGTCATCAACCACGTTGCCGGTCGGGAACATCGCCCCGCCGTCCTGGTCATCGGACGGGTCGAGGAATTCCAGCTGGATTTCCGCCGCCGGGAAGGTCACCCCGTCCAGCTCGAAATCGCCCATTTCCTGCACCTGGCCATCGCGCATCGGCACGTGGGCAATGATGGTCTT
Organism: Stenotrophomonas chelatiphaga; assembly: GCF_001431535.1. Classification (GTDB taxonomy): domain Bacteria; phylum Pseudomonadota; class Gammaproteobacteria; order Xanthomonadales; family Xanthomonadaceae; genus Stenotrophomonas; species Stenotrophomonas chelatiphaga. The sequence goes on along the minus strand of NZ_LDJK01000049.1, from coordinate 41,074 downwards.
GCCGATGTTGGCCTGCCAGATGCGCACGCTGCACAGCCCATCGCGCGGCACCCGCGCCGGGTCGATCAAGCCATTGCTGATGGCGAAGGGGCCGACCGCCGTGCTCAGGTTGCCGCAGTTGCCGCTCCAGTCGACGAAGGCGGTATCGATCGACACCTGGCCATACAGGTAATCGACATCGTGATCGGGGACCGACGCCGCGGAAATGATCACGCACTTGCTGGTACTCGACGTTGCCCCGCCCATGCCATCGGTGTGCTTGGCATACGGATCGGGCGATCCGATCACCCGCATCAGCAGCGCATCGCGCGCCGGCCCGGGAACCTGCGCGGCGGGCGGAAGATCCTGCAGGCGGAAGAACACGCCCTTGCTGGTGCCACCACGCAGGTAGGTGGCGGGAATGCGGAGCTGCGGAAGAAAGGTCATGGGATCAGTCCAAGGAGGAAGGTCGGCGAGATCGTCATGCAACCTGCGACGCTTCCAGGAAGTCCTGCGCAAAGCGCTGCAGCACGCCGCCGGCCTCGTAGATGGACACCTCTTCGGCGGTATCCAGCCGGCAGGTGACCGGCACCATCAACTGGCTGCCGTCGCGGCGATGGATGACCAGGGTCAGCTCCGCACGCGGCAGCCGCGCACCGGTCACGTCGAAGGTTTCGGTACCGTCGATGCCCAGCGTCAGGCGGGTCACGCCCGGCTTGAACTCCAGCGGCAGCACGCCCATGCCGATCAGGTTGGTGCGGTGGATGCGTTCGAAGCCTTCGGCGGCGATCGCTTCCACACCGGCCAGGCGCACGCCCTTGGCCGCCCAGTCGCGCGAACTGCCCTGGCCGTAGTCGGCACCGGCGATGATGATCAGCGGCTGCCGGCGCAGCATGTAGGTCTCGATCGCTTCCCACATGCGCAGCACCTGGCCTTCCGGTTCCACGCGGGCCAGCGAACCCTGCTTCACCACCCCGTCCACCACCGCCATCTCATTGATCAGCTTCGGGTTGGCGAACGTGGCGCGCTGCGCAGTGAGGTGGTCGCCGCGGTGCGTGGCATAGGAATTGAAGTCCTCTTCCGGCAGGCCCATCTGCGCCAGGTACTCACCGGCAGCGCTGCTGGCCAGGATCGCATTGGACGGCGACAGATGGTCGGTGGTGATGTTGTCGCCCAGCACGGCCAGCGGACGCATGCCGCTGAGGGTGCGGGCACCGGCCAGCGCACCCTCCCAGTAGGGCGGGCGGCGGATGTAGGTGCTCTGCGGACGCCATGCGTACAGCGGGCTGATCGGCGCGCCGTGCTCCACCGTGAATGTGAACATCGGGTCGTAGACCTTGCGGAACTGTTCCGGCTTCACGCTGGCCTTGACCACCGCATCGATCTCTTCGTCGCTCGGCCACAGGTCCTTCAGGGTGATCGAATTGCCCTGCGCGTCGACGCCCAGCGCATCCTTTTCGATATCGAACCGCACCGTGCCGGCGATCGCATAGGCCACCACCAGCGCCGGCGATGCCAGGAACGCCTGCTTGGCGTAGGGATGGATGCGGCCATCGAAGTTGCGGTTGCCCGACAGCACCGCGGTGGCATACAGGTCACGGTCGATGATCTCCTGCTGGATCACCGGGTCCAGCGCGCCGCTCATGCCGTTGCAGGTGGTGCAGGCGAAGCCGACGATGCCGAAGCCCAGCTGCTCCAGTTCGCCCAGCAGTCCGGCCTCTTCCAGGTACAGCTGCACCGCCTTGGAACCCGGCGCCAGCGAACTCTTCACCCACGGCTTGCGGGTCAGCCCGGCGCGGTTGGCATTGCGCGCCAGCAGCGCCGCACCAATCACGTTGCGCGGGTTGCTGGTGTTGGTGCAGCTGGTGATGGCGGCGATGATCACCGCGCCATCGGGCATCAGCCCACCGGCCTGCTCGAGCTTGCCGGAGGCCAGCTTGGCCTCGTCGGCGATGCCGCGCGCGGCCAGTTCACTGGTGGCCACGCGCTTGTGCGGATTGGACGGGCCGGCCATGTTGCGCACCACGCTGGACAGGTCGAACTGCAGCACGCGCTCGTACTGCACCTGCGCCAGGTCATCGGCCCACAGGCCGGCGGCCTTGGCATAGGTTTCCACCAGCTGCACCTGCGGTTCCTCGCGGCCGGTCAGGCGCAGATAGTCCAGGGTCTGCTGGTCGATGGAGAACATCGCCGCGGTGGCGCCGAACTCCGGCGTCATGTTGGAAATCGTCGCGCGATCACCAATGCTCAGCGCGCTGGCACCGGCGCCGAAGAACTCGATCCACGCACCGACCACCTTGGCCGCGCGCAGGAACTCGGTCAGCGCCAGCACGATGTCGGTGCAGGTGATGCCCGGTTGCGGGCGGCCGGTCAGTTCCACGCCGATGATGTCCGGCAGGCGCATCCACGAGGCACGGCCGAGCATCACGCTCTCCGCTTCCAGGCCGCCGACGCCGATGGCGATCACGCCCAGTGCATCCACGTGCGGGGTGTGGCTGTCGGTGCCCACGCAGGTATCCGGGAAGGCCACGCCATCACGCACCTGCACCACCGGCGACATCTTCTCCAGGTTGATCTGGTGCATGATCCCGTTGCCCGGCGGAATCACGTCCACGTTCTTGAACGCCTTGCGGGTCCAGTTGATGAAGTGGAAACGGTCTTCGTTGCGACGGTCTTCCACGGCGCGGTTGCGCTCGAAGGCGGCCTTGTCGAAACCGGGATACTCCACCGCCAGCGAGTGGTCGACGATCAGCTGGGTCGGCACCACCGGGTTGATCTGCGCCGGGTCACCGCCGGCATCGGCGATGGCGTCACGCAGGCCGGCCAGGTCGACCAGGGCGGTCTGGCCGAGGATGTCGTGGCACACCACGCGGGCCGGGAACCACGGGAAATCGAGGTCCTGGCGGCGCTCGATCAGCTGCCGCAGCGAGGCTTGCAGGGTGGCCGGGTCGCAGCGGCGCACCAGGTTTTCCGCCAGCACGCGCGAGGTATACGGCAGCGTGGCATAGGCGCCGGGCTGGATCGCATCTACCGCGGCCCGGGTATCGAAATAGTCCAGCGCGGTGCCGGGGAGGTTCTTGCGGTACGACTCATTCATCATGGGGCTGGTCATGGCTGGCTCTTGGACAGTGGCGGGCCGGGCGTCGCGTCACCGGCAGGGACGGCGTTGCAACGCCACAACGGAACCGGGACGGCACCGCCGCCCCGCTCCGCACGGCACCCTGCGCGAGGGTGCCGGGTCACGCGTCAGGCGCGCTTGTCGATCGGCACGAACGCCTGGTCTTCCGGACCGGTGTAGTTGGCACTGGGGCGGATGATCTTGCCATCGATGCGCTGTTCGATGATGTGCGCGCTCCAGCCGGAGGTGCGTGCGATGACGAACAGCGGGGTGAACATCGCCGTCGGCACGCCCATCATGTGGTAGCTCACCGCGCTGAACCAGTCGAGGTTCGGGAACATCTTCTTGATGTCCCACATCACCGTTTCCAGGCGCTCGGCGATGTCGTACATCTTCATGCTCGACTGTTCTTCGGACAGCTCGCGGGCGACGTCCTTGATCACCTTGTTGCGCGGATCGGACACGGTGTACACCGGATGGCCGAAGCCGATCACCACTTCCTTGCGCTCCACGCGCGCCTTGATGTCCGCCTCGGCTTCATCCGGGCTGTCATAGCGCTTCTGCACTTCGAACGCCACTTCGTTGGCGCCGCCGTGCTTGGGTCCGCGCAGCGCGCCGATGCCACCGGCGATGGCGCTGTACATGTCGCTGCCGGTGCCGGCAATCACCCGGCAGGCGAAGGTCGAGGCGTTGAACTCGTGTTCGGCGTACAGGATCAGCGAGGTGTGCATCGCCTTGACCCACGAATCCTGCGGCTTTTCGCCGTGCAGCAGGTGCAGGAAGTGGCCGCCGATGGAGTCATCGTCGGTCTCCACGTCGATGGCCCGGCCGTTGTGGCTCCAGTGGTACCAGTACAGCAGCATCGAGCCCAGGCAGGCCATCAGCTTGTCGGCGATGTCACGCGCGCCGGGATGGTTGTGGTCGTCCTTTTCCGGTGACACGCAGCCCAGCACGGACACGCCGGTGCGCATCACGTCCATCGGGTGCGCCGACGGCGGCAGTTCTTCCAGCGCGGCCTTGACCGCGGCCGGGATGCCGCGCAGCGACTTCAGCTTGGCCTTGTAGGACACCAGCTCGGCGCGGGTGGGCAGCTTGCCGTGCACCAGCAGGTGGGCGATTTCCTCGAACTCGCTGGTGGTCGCCAGGTCCAGGATGTCGTAGCCACGGTAATGCAGGTCATTGCCACTGCGGCCCACGGTGCACAGGGCGGTGTTGCCGGCGGCGGTGCCGGACAGGGCGACGGACTTCTTCGGCTTGAAGGTCGGGGTGGCGGTCGTATCGTTCATGGTTTTCCTCCCGGAAATCGTGGCAGCAGGTTACTTCCTGGCGGCGAACAGCGCATCGAGCTGCTGCTCGAAGGCGTGGTAGCCGATCCGGTCGTAGAGTTCGTTGCGGGTCTGCATGGCATCCACCACGTTGCGCTGGTGGCCGTCGCGGCGCACCGCTTCGTACACGCTTTCGGCGGCCTTGTTGGCCGCGCGGAAGGCCGACAGCGGGAACAGCTGGATGGCCACGCCGGCCGAGGCCAGCTCGTCACGGCTGAACAGCGGGGTGGCGCCGAATTCGGTGATGTTGGCCAGCACCGGCACCTTCACCGCATCGACGAAGCGGCGGTAAGTGTCCAGGTCATAGGCGGCTTCGGCGAAGATGCCGTCGGCACCGGCTTCCACGCAGGCGATGGCGCGCTCGATGGCCGCGTCCACGCCGTCGACCTGGATGGCGTCGGTACGCGCGATCAGGAAGAACGCCGGATCGGTCTTGGCATCGGCGGCGGCCTTGACCCGGTCCACCATTTCGCCCTGCGACACGATCTCCTTGCCCGGCCGGTGGCCGCAGCGCTTGGCGCCCACCTGGTCTTCGATATGGCAGGCACCCGCACCGGCCTTGATCAGCGACTTCACCGTGCGCGCGATGTTGAACGCGCTCGGCCCGAAGCCGGTATCGATGTCCACCATCAGCGGCAGGTCGCACACATCGGTGATGCGGCGCACGTCGATCAGCACATCTTCCAGCGTGTTGATGCCCAGGTCCGGCAGGCCCAGCGAACCGGCCGCGACGCCACCGCCGGACAGGTAGATGGCGCGGTAGCCGGCGCGCTTGGCCAGCAGCGCATGGTTGGCGTTGATCGCACCGATCACCTGCAGCGGTGATTCGGCAGCCAAGGCCTGGCGGAAGCGGGCACCGGCGGAAACGAGGGAAGCAGTCATGCAGCAATCCTGTCAGGGGTCAGCGTAGGGCAGCGCAAAGAGCGTGCCAACCCGCAAGCCATTGATTTTCATGCCTTGTCTGACCGCAAATTTGAAACATATGAAACATCGAAACAGATGTATCATGAAACACCCTGCCAACCGCGACGCCCATGTACCTGCCCCGCCCTCCCGACAGCGCCGGCGATGCCGATCCCACCCAGCCGGTGATCTGGACGGTGAGCGTGTCCCGGCTGACCGGGCTGCTGGGCGATGTCATTCCCGAATTCGACCGCCGCGCGCGCATCGAACAGATCAACCTCGGGTTCGAGGACGCCGTTGCGGTGATCAACCAGCGGCTGCGCCAGGAACACTGCGACGTGGTGATCGCCGGCGGCTCCAATGCCGCCTGGCTGCGCAGCCGGCTGGACGTGCCGCTGGTGCCGATCCAGGCCAACGGCTTCGACCTGATGGAAGCGCTGGCGCGGGCGCGCCGCATCGCCCCGCGCATCGGCCTGGTCACCCACGCCAGCGATGTGCCGACCTTCGGCAGCTTCCAGGACAGCTTCGGCCTGCAGATCGAGCACCGCCGTTTCGTCACCCGCGAAGACGCGCGCGACTGCATCGCCGACCTGCGCGCCAACGGCATCGAAGTCATCGTCGGCACCGGCATGGCCATCGACCACGCTGAAGCCGCCGGGCTGCAGGGCGTGCTGCTGTATTCGGCCGATTCGGTCCGCCAGGCCTTTGAACATGCGCTGGAGCTGACCCACACACTGGCACGTTCGGGAAGCCGCCGCCTGCCGCTGCGGCAACGCCGCGGCAACCGCGCAGGCCAGGGCACGGCGCTGCTCGGCGACAGCGGCGCGATGGCCGAGGTCCGCCAGCACATCGCGCTGTACGCCCCGCATGACAGCACCGTGCTGGTCAGCGGCGAGACCGGCACCGGCAAGGAACTGGTGGCCCGCCAGCTTCACGCTGAAAGCGGGCGACGTGGCCGCTTCGTCGCGTTGAACTGCGGCGCGATCAGTGAATCGCTGCTGGAATCGGAACTGTTCGGTTACAGCGATGGCGCGTTCACCGGCGCCCGCCGCGGTGGTCGCATCGGGCTGGTGGAAGCCTCCGACGGGGGCACGCTGTTCCTGGACGAAATCGGCGAGCTGCCGTTGCCGTTGCAGACCCGCCTGCTGCGCGTGCTGGAAGAGCGCGAAGTGCTGCGCGTGGGCGCCACCGAACCCACGCCGGTCAACCTGCGCGTGGTCGCCGCTACCCTGCAGTCGCTCGAGCAGCGCGTACAGGGCGGCCAGTTCCGTCGCGATCTTTTCTATCGGCTGGCGACCTTGCGCATCGTGCTGCCGCCGCTGCGCGCACGGCGCGGCGACGTCGCCCTGCTGGTGCACCACTTCTTCCAGCAGCTGCGCGGCATCGAGGCACCGCTGGACGAGGACGCCATGGCCCTGCTGGGTGCGGCGGACTGGCCCGGCAACGTGCGCGAACTGCGCAACCTGGTCGACCGCCTGCGCATCCACTGGCAGCCGGGCGACGGCCTGATCGATGCACACCGCCTGCTGTCACTGGCACCGGAACTGGCGCAGGGCACGCCCGCTTCGCCTGCCGCGCCGCTCGCCACCGGGCGCCCGTCCAGCGTGCAGCTGCAGCAGCTGCTGGCGACCCACCGCAATGATCGCGAGGGGATGGCGCAGGCGCTGGGCATTTCGCGCACCACGTTGTGGCGCTGGCTGCGCGCAGCGGGGCTGTGACGGCGGATGCTCTGGTGACCAGCGATCGTCACCCACCACACCCTGGCTACCGCCGCGCCGCCCAGCGCGCGTCGAGCGCGAAACGTCCACTCCCGGCCAACGCCAGCCACGACAGCAGGACCGCCAGTGGCACCTCGGTCAGGTAGAAGAACCAGCTCAGCCAGTCCAGCACGCCCAGTCCGCCGGGAATGCGTGCGACCCCATCGGTCAGTGCGGCCACCACGCAGATCGCCGCCAGCAACAGCGCCGACGGACGACTGAGCAGGCCGGCCACCAGCAGCGCCCCGGCCACCCATTCGATCGCGCCCAATACCGGCGCGCTGAGCCCGGGAAACGGGATGCCGGCATCGTGCAGCGTGGCCACCATGCGCTCCCGACCCGGCACCGTGAACAGCTTGTTCCAGCCTGAAACGCTGAACATCCCGCCGGCCACCACGCGCGCGGCGAGCAGCAGCCACGACTCCACGCCGCCGCGTAACGGCGCAACCGACCAGACCCTGCGCAGAAGCTCCATCCCGACTCTCCCTTCCCGAAAAGAGCCGACGCTGCAACGGCCTGCCCTGCCGGCACATGAAGCGGTCACTGGCATGGGGCGGGGGGAACCCGATACAGCATGCAGATCACGTCATGAACGCGCGGCACCGCGTGCTCAGGGATACAGCTGGCGCTTGCTCCACCCGATACAGCATGCAGATCACGTCATGAACGCGCGGCGCCGCGTGCTCAGGGATACAGCTGGCGCTTGCTCCAGCTGCCATCGGCGGCCTTCTCGTAGCACCAGCGCTCGTGCAGGCGGAACTTTGCCCCGTACCAGAATTCCACGCGGTCGGGCACCACCCGCAGCCCGCTCCAACCGTCCGGACGCGGCACGTCCTGGCCGTCGAAACGCGCCTCTGCCGCGGCGACCCGCGTATCGAATTCCTCGCGCGATGACAGCGTCCGGGACTGGCTCGATGCCCACGCGCCGATCTGGCTCAACCGCGGCCGCGAAGCAAAGTACGCATCCGCCTCGGCATCGTCGACCTGCTCCACCGCACCTTCAATGCGCACCTGGATGCCGGCCTCGCGCAGGCTGCGCCACAGGAACAACAGCGCCGCCCGTGGATTTGCCTGCAGCTCACGCCCCTTGTGGCTGTCCAGGTGCGTGTAGAAGACGAAGCCGCGCGCATCGAAGGCCTTCAGCAGCACGGTGCGCGCGGACGGCCGTCCGTCCGCGTCGGCCGTGGCCACGGTCATCGCGTTGGGCTCGATCTCGCTGCCCTGCCGGGCCTCGTCGAACAGCGCCGAGAAGGTGGACAACGCTTCGGTGTAGAGCTCGCTCATGACGCTTCATTCCTGCAGGGATTGGGCTATTGTGGCGGCATGAAGGCAATGGCGTACACGACCACGACGAAAGGATTCCCGGACACGCTGGCCGAACAGGCGCTGGATGACGCGCTGGCCAGCGGCGCCGAGGTGCCAGTATTGGCGATCAGCGGCCTGCAGGGCAGCGGCAAATCGACGCTGGCCGCGCAGGTGGTGGCGCGTGCACAGGCGCGTGGCCTGCGTGCCGCGACGCTGTCGGTGGACGATGTCTACCTGACCCGCGCCCAACGCCAGCGGCTGGCGCGCGACGTGCATCCGCTGCTGGTCACCCGCGGCCCGCCTGGCACGCATGATCTGCCACTGGCGCATGCGGTGCTCGATGCGGTGATCGCCCGCGCACCTACCTCGCTGCCACGTTTCGACAAACTGGCCGATGAACGGCTGCCGCCGGCGCAGTGGCAGGACCTGGATGCACCACTGGACCTGCTGGTGTTCGAAGGCTGGTTCCTGGGCACACCGGCGCAGCAGCCGGACGCGCTCGACGAACCACTCAATGCCCTGGAGCGTGATGCCGATAGCGATGGCCGCTGGCGGCGCTGGTGCAACTAGGCGCTGGCCGACCACTACGCCCCGCTGTGGCAGCGCTGTGACCGGCTGTGGTTCCTGCAGCCGCCGGATTTCGCGGTGGTGCCGCGCTGGCGCTGGCAGCAGGAACAACACCTGCAGGCCGCCCAGCCCGGACGCAGTGGCATGACCCGGGCGCAGCTGGAGCGCTTCGTGCAGTACTACGAACGGGTCAGCCGGCAGGCCCTGCGCACCCTGCCGGCATTGGCCGACCGGGTGATCGCGCTGGACGCCGAACGCCGCATCGTCGAGGTCCGCTGAGCCGGATCCGCACGACGCGCGACGCGGCACGGCCCTATTCAACCAGGAAGGTGACCTTCAGGTTGACCCGCCACTCGGTGATCTCGCCGCTGCCGCTGGTCACCACCTTGGTCTCGTTGATCCAGGCGCCCTGGATGTTCTTCACGCTTTCGGAAACCTTCTTCAGCCCGCTGCGTACCGCATCCTCGACACTGGTCTTGGAGGAGGCGTTGATTTCGATGACCTTGGCGACCGACATGGTGGCTGCTCCGTGGCGCGCGGGAAGCTCCGCGCCGGCCAAGGCTGGGGCGTCGGGGCGTAAAGGAATGTCACGGAGGTGTTAGCATCGCAGGGCATGAATCCCGCACCGAACCTGATCCTGATCGGCCCCATGGGGGCCGGTAAAACCTGCATCGGCCGTCGCCTCGCCGAACGGTTCACGCTGGACTTCATCGACCTGGACCAGGTGATCGTCGACAACGCCGGCGCCAGCATCCCCACCCTGTTCGAACTGGCCGGCGAAGCCGGCTTCCGCCAGCATGAACGGCAGGCCCTGCAGCAGGTGCTCAGCGGCCACGGCCAGCTGGTGTCCACCGGTGGCGGCGCGGTGCTGGATGCCGGCAACCGCCAGGCCATCGCCGCGCATGGCTATGTGGTCTACCTGCGCGTCAGCGTGGCGGCCCAGCTGGAACGCCTGGCGCGCGACAAGGGCCGCCCGCTGCTGCAGCGGCCGGACCGCGAACAGGTGCTGCAGGACCTGGCCTACCACCGCGATCCGCTGTACCGGCAGCTGGCCGACCTCACCCTGGATACCGACCTCTATACCGCCGCCGAGGCCACTTCCCAGCTGGTGGTGAAGCTGGCCGCGCACTGGCAGCGACAGGACCTCATCGCATGACCGACACCCCCCCCCTGCACGTCGCCGTCGGCGGCGAGCATCCGTATTCGATCACCATCGGCCCGGGCCAGCTCGCCGACGGCCACGCCCTGGCCCGCCATGTGCGCGGTCGCCACGTGCTGCTGGTCAGCGACAGCGAGGTCGCCCCGCTGTACCTGGCTGGCGTGCGTGCCGCACTGCTGCAGGCGCGACCGGACCTGCTCATCGGCGAACACGTGCTGCCGGCCGGCGAAGCGTCCAAGACGTTGGCCGAGTTCGGCCGGGCCATCGAAGCGCTGGCCGCGCTGGGCGCCACCCGCGATGCCTGCGTGCTCGCGCTGGGCGGCGGGGTGGTGGGTGACCTGTCCGGCTTTGCCGCCGCCTGCTGGATGCGCGGGGTGGACTGCGTGCAGTTGCCGACCACGCTGCTGGCCATGGTGGATTCGTCGGTGGGCGGCAAGACCGCGGTGGACATCGCGGCGGGCAAGAACCTGGTCGGCGCCTTCCATCCGCCGCGCGCGGTGATCGCCGACACCCAGGTACTTTCCACGCTGCCGGTGCGCGAACTGCGCGCCGGCCTGGCTGAAGTGGTCAAGTACGGGGCACTCGGCGACCCGGAGTTCTTCGACTGGCTGCAGCGGCATGCGCAGGGCCTGTCTGCCGGCGACAGCGCGCTGCTGGCCGAAGCCATCGCGCGCAGCTGTGCACACAAGGCCGCCATCGTCGCGCGTGACCCGCTGGAAAAGGGCGAGCGCGCCCTGCTCAATCTCGGCCACACCTTCGGCCATGCGATCGAGACCGAGCAGGGTTACGCCGCACCGGGCCGTGATGCGCTCAACCATGGCGAGGCGGTCGCGGTCGGCATGGTGCTGGCGGCGCGGCTTTCCACCGCGCTGGACCGCGCGCCCGCCGCCGACGCCGATCGCCTGGTGGCCTTGCTGCAGTCACTGCAGCTGCCGGTCGCCATTCCCGCCGGGCTGGCCCCGCAGGCGCTGCTGGAACGCATGCGGCTGGACAAGAAGAACGTGGCCGGGCGGCTGCGGCTGGTGCTCTGGCGCGGCATCGGCAAAGCCGAAGTGGTGGCCGATGTGCACGACGAGGCCGTGCTGGCGGTGCTGGCTGCCGGCTGAGCGGGGCCACGTCAACCTCAACGTCGAAAGCGGCAGGGCGGGTTGTTGGTGGGGCCGGGTGGCGCGGTAGCGCCGACCCATGGTCGGCGGAATGTTTCCGCCAACGGCCCGCTGCGCTCGCCGACCATGGGTCGGCGCTACCGCTTTTTCTTTGTCTGCTACGCAGGTGACGGCCACCGTAACCCGCCCGGCCCAGACCCAGCAACGGCTTCCAGCTACCCGCGAGGGGCCTCACCCGTTCGACCGACCCCACGGTGCCCCGCCGCCTGCCCGTTCTCGCGGCTTTCGGACGCGCCGTAGTACCCGCCTTGTCTCCGGCTCACATAGCGCGGCGCTACACTTGCGCCATGCATGCCTTCCTGCAACACCCTGCAACCGGCACCGAAGCGCCCCGCTTCCTGCGCCTGACCCTGCTGCCGGACCTGTTCGGTGGTTGGGAACTGCTGCGCGAAACAGGTCGCATCGGCGGCCGGTCGCAGCTTCGCCGCGAGCTGTACCTGGAGCAGGATGAGGCCCGCGCGGCATTCGACAAGGCACGCGATGCAGAACTGCATCGCGGCTTCGCGCTCGTCGAAGGCAGCACCTGATCGCACCTCCCCCGCACCGCGCCCACGTCCCACCCGCACAAGGAACACCCTTACGTGACCAGTCCCCTCCGCAATGATCGCCTGCTGCGCGCCCTGCGCCGCGAACCGGTGGACCACACGCCCGTCTGGCTGATGCGCCAGGCCGGCCGTTACCTGCCGGAATACCGCGCCACGCGCGCCAAGGCCGGCAGCTTCCTGGCCATGGCGAAGAATCCGGAGATCGCCTGCGAGGTCACCCTGCAGCCGCTGCGCCGCTTCCCGCTGGACGCGGCGATCCTGTTCTCCGACATCCTGACCATTCCCGATGCGATGGGCCTGGAGCTGTACTTCGTCGAGGGCGAAGGTCCCAAGTTCCGCCATCCGGTCCGCGATACCGCGGCCATCGCCCGGCTGGCGGTGCCGGACATGGAACAGGAACTGCGCTATGTGATGGACGCGGTGCGGGTGATCCGCCGCGAACTGGATGGCCAGGTGCCGCTGATCGGTTTTTCCGGCAGCCCGTGGACGCTCGCCTGCTACATGGTGGAAGGCGGCGGCAGCAAGGATTTCGCGCGCATCAAGGCGATGGCGCTGAACCACCCGCAGGAACTGCACCGGCTGCTGGAGGTGGTGACCGATGCGGTGATCGCCTACCTCGGCGCGCAGCGCGCGGCCGGCGCGCAGGCGCTGCAGGTGTTCGACACCTGGGGCGGCGTCCTGTCGCCGGCGATGTACCGCGAGTTCTCGCTGCGCTACCTGCAGCGGATTTCCGCCGAACTCGAACGCGGCCAGGGCAGCGAGCGCACGCCGTTGATCCTGTTCGGCAAGGGCACCGGCCTGCATCTGGAAGCCCTGTCGCACACCGGCGCCGACGCGCTCGGCCTGGACTGGACGCTGGACCTGGACGAGGCCGTGCGGCGTACCGGCGGACGGGTCGCACTGCAGGGCAACCTGGATCCGACCACCCTGTATGCCAGCCCCGAAGCGATCACCGCGGCGGCCGGGCGGGTGCTGGACACCTACGCGGCCGGCAACGGCGGTTCGCGCGAAGGCCACGTGTTCAACCTCGGCCATGGCATGTCGCCGGACATGGACCCGGCCAGCGTGCAGGTGCTGGTGGACGCCGTGCACCGGCTCAGCGCGCGCTGACGCTTTTCCCTACATGGCGGCATGGCGTGCGTTGATCGCGCCATGACCGCCATTGGGTGATGATGTCGCCTCCCGGTCGTGCGGATCCAAGCCCGATGACGTCAAGCTACGCCTCCATCCGTCCCCTGCTGTGGCTGGTGTCGCTGGCGATCTTCATGCAGATGCTGGATTCCACCATCGTCAACACCGCGCTGCCGGCGATGGCGCGCAGCCTGGGCGAAAGCCCGCTGCAGATGCAGTCGGTGGTCTTCAGCTACGCCCTGGCGGTGGCCACGTTCATTCCGGCATCGGGCTGGATCGCCGACCGTTTCGGCACCCGGCGCACCTTCCTGGTCGCGATCATCCTGTTCACCCTCGGGTCACTGGCCTGCGCACTGGCGCAGAGCCTGCACCAGCTGGTGGCCGCGCGCGTGCTGCAGGGCATCGGCGGGGCCATGCTGCTGCCGGTCGGGCGATTGGCGGTGATGCGCTCGGTGCCGCGCGAAGACTTCCTGCGGGCGATGAGCTTCATCGCCATCCCGGCGCTGATCGGCCCGTTGATCGGTCCCACGCTGGGCGGCTGGCTGGTGGAGGTGGCGTCCTGGCACTGGGTATTCCTGATCAACCTGCCGATCGGGGTGATCGGCTACCTGGTGGCGATGAGGGTGATGCCCGACCACTACGCCGCGCATCGCAGCCGCTTCGACCTGCGCGGCTATGTGATGCTGGCCTTCGGCATGGTGGTGCTGTCGCTGGCGCTGGATGGCATCTCCGGAATGGGCACCCCGCATGCGCTGGTGATGCTGATGACGGTGGCCGGGCTGGCCGCGCTGGTGGGCTACTGGCTGCACGCGGCCAACTCCACCGCGCCGCTGTTTTCGCTCGCCCTGTTCCGCGTGCCCAGCTACCGCATCGGCATCCTCGGCAACCTGTTCTCGCGCATCGGCAGCAGCGCCATGCCGCTGCTCATTCCTCTGCTGCTGCAGGTCGGCATGGGCATGAGCCCGATGAACGCTGGCCTGATGATGATCCCGGTGGCCGCCGCCGGCATGGTTTCCAAGCGACTGGCGGTGAAGCTGGTGGAACGCTTCGGCTACCGGCGCGTGCTGATGACCAATACCGTGCTGGTGGGCCTGGCCATGGCCAGCTTCGCGCTGATGTCGCCGGACCAGCCGCTGGGCTGGCGACTGCTGCAGCTGGCGCTGTTCGGGGCGGTCAATTCGCTGCAGTTCACCGTGATGAACACCGTGACCCTGCGCGACCTGGACGTCGGCTTCGCCAGCTCCGGCAACAGCCTGCTGTCGATGGTGATGATGCTGGCGGCAGGCTTCGGCGCCGCCGCCGCCGGCAGCCTGCTGGCGGCCTTCGCGCCGCTGGAATCACACGGCGCCACCGCGGCCCTGCATGCCACGTTCCTGTGCGTGGGCGCGATCACGCTGACCTCCACGCTGATCTTCTGGCAGCTGCCCGACACCGGCCCGGACCCGAAGCAGATCGAGGAAGTCGCCGAATAGCGCAGCTGCCGACCGCGATCGACACCGTGCCCGGCGCTACCGGGACATCGCCCGGGCGATCGCCTCGGCCAGCAGGTCGCCGGTCACCGGCTTGCGCAGGAAGCCCTGCATGTCCGCAGCGCCGACACGCTCGGCTAGGTCGGCATCGGTGCGCGCGGTCACCGCCAGCAAGGGCAGCACATGGCCCTGGTTGCGCAGGTGCAGGGCCAGGTCGAAGCCACTCAGGCCGGGCAGGTCCAGGTCGAGCAGCCCGATGTCGAAGCGTTCACCGGCCATCTCGCGCAGGGCGGCCAGCGCGTGCTCGGCATGCACCACCTCGTGCCCGCGCGCGCGCAGCAGCCCGCCGACCACCTCGGCGACGGTCGGATCGTCTTCCACCAGCAGGATGCGCAGCGGGAGCGCCGGCGCCGGGCGCAGCTGCGTGGCGGGCGCACCGCTGACATCCAGCGCGTGCAGCGGCAGCGGCAGGTCGACGCGGAACCGCGTGCCGCGGCCCAACTGGCTTTCCACGCTGATGTCGCCGCCCATCGCCAACGCCAGCTCGCGGCTGATCGCCAGCCCCAGCCCACTGCCGCCGTACTGGGCCGCGGTACGCGCCCCCTCGGCCTGTTCGAAGCGCCGGAACAGGCGTTTCTGCAGTTCGTGGCTGATGCCGGGCCCGGTGTCGGCGACCTCGAAGCAGAGTCCGCTGGACGGGTTTTCGGCACGCGCCAGCAGGGTGATGGAGCCGCGCTGTGTGAACTTCACCGCATTGCCGAGCAGGTTCAGCAGGATCTGCCGCACCCGCAGCGGATCCCCTTCGGCGGCCAGGCCCGGATCCAGCTCGTTGTACAACGTGAACTGCACCGCTTTCTGCCGCGCCAGCGGCGCGGTCAGCGCCTGCACTTCGGCAAGCAGCGCGTGCAGGTCGATGCTCTGCGACTGAAGTTCCAACCGGCCCGATTCGATCCGCGCCAGGTCCAGCGCATCGTTGACCAGCAGCAGCAAGTGCTCGCCCGCGCTTCGGATCGATTCGGCCTGGCTGCGCTGGCGCGTGTCCAGCGGCGATGACAGCAGCAGTTCGGTCATGCCCAGCACGCCGGTCATCGGCGTGCGCACCTCGTGCCCCAGATTGGCCAGGAAGCGGGTCTTGGCGGCCGATGCCTGCTCGGCCACTTCCTGCTTGTGCACGGCCATCTGGTAGTCATGCCGCCGGTGCAGCCGCCGCCGGTACAACCAGGCAAAACCGCTCAGCAGCAGCAGCGACGCCGCGGCCAGCACCAGCACGCCGGTAACGCTGCGCCACCACGGTGGCAGCACCTGGAATTCAAGCGTCTGCACCCGCGACCAGACGTGGTCGGCAGAGCGTGCCTGCACTTCCAGTGCGTAACGGCCCGGCGGCAGCGCCGAGAACACCCGCTCCCCGCCTGCCCCGCCATCCACCCAGTCCGGGTCGTAGCCCGCCAGCCGGAAGCGATAGACATTCGAGGCCGCATCACTGAAGGACAGCAGCCGCGCCACGATGTGCAGGTCACGGTCACCGTCTTCGATGGTCACGGCTACATCGTGGGTCAGCTCGACCACCTTGTCACCGCGACTGACCTCGACCCGCTCGATCACCAGCGGCGCCTGCCGCGTGGGCGGCCCCACCTTCAGCGGATCGAACACCACCAGCCCGGCCGGCGTGCCTGCCAGCAGCTGTCCACCGGCCGCGGTGACCAGCGTGTTTTCACGGAACTCCTGGCTGGGCAGGCCGTCATGCACCCCATAGAGCCGCACGCTTGGTGCGCGCGGGTCCACCCGCAGCATGCCGCGCGGGCTGCTGGCCCAGACGATGCCGTCGGCACCCACCGCCAGCCCGTTGGCGGCCAGCGCCGGATAGCCCTGCACCGCGCCGATCGCGCGGTGCCGCTGCAGCGCATTGCCGTTCCACCGATGCTGCACCAGGCGACCATCCTGCGACAGCCAGACCTGGTCGTCGGCTGCCAGCACCATCGCATGCACCGCCCCGGAAGGACCGCCATCGACCTGCACGAAGCGCGCCCCCTGCGCATCCCATTCCTGCACGCCGGCGCTGCTGGTCAGCCAGGGCAGGCCGCGCGGACCGCATTCCAGGCTGGTCGCGAGCTGGCCCGACTGCAGTCCACCCTGCCCAAGCGGTACGTCATGCAGCAGGTGCCCGTCCAGGTCACGCGCCTGCACGCCGGGCGGCGACATCGTCCAGACCTGGTCGCCGCACACGGCGATGTCCTGGACGTTGCCCTCCATCACCGCATCCCGGCCGACCCCGGTGCCCCAACGCAGCAGTTGGCGACTGGCCGGGTCGTAGCGCAGCAGCGCATCCATCGATCCGATCCAGACCCGCCCGCGGGCATCCTCGGCGACTGACAACAACCAATGGTTGCCGTTGACCCAGGTCAGGTGCTGCTGCACTTTCCCGGTGGCCGGGTCCAGCTTGTCCAGCGCGCCGTGGCCGCCCACCGTCCACACGCCCCCATCGCGCGATGCCGCGGTACCCAGCACGAAGGCATTGCGCAGTGATGAAGGCTCGTCTTCCAGCCGGGCGAGCACCGAGAACTGCCACCAGCGCGGCAGCAGGTGCCACAGCCCGGCATTGGTGCTGGCCAGCCAGATGCCGCCTTCGCGATCCTGGAACGCGCCGCTCCAGTTCGGGCGTACCCGCCCCCGCGCGAGCGCGCTGTACAGCGGCACCTGCTGGTAATGCCCTTCCACACCCCGGCCCAGTCCGGAACGGGTGTCCAGCCAGTAGCCGCCCTGTTCGTCATGCAGCATCACGCCGAGCACCTGGTCCCCGGACGGTACCGGCCAGGGCGCCGGTTCGAAGCGCCCGTCGGCACGCCGCACGATGACACTGCCGAGCGTGTTGATCCACAGGCTGCCATCGGCGTCGGCGGTCATTCCGTTGATCACCGCATCGGCGGGCAGCGCATCCGGCATGCGCTCGAAATCGCTGCCGGTCCAGCGCGCCAGTCCGCGCTTGGTGCCGACCCACAGCGTGCCATCGGGCAGCGTGGCAAGGAACGGTACGCTGTTGGACGGCAGGCTGCGCTGGTTGCCCGGCTCGGGCAGGAAGCGCTGCAACCGGTCCTGCGCATCCAGACGGTACAGGCCGCCCTCATAGGTGCCGAACCAGATCGCACCATCGGGGGTGGAGGCGACACTCCATACCGTGTTGCTGGCCAGCAGCGGCTGGCTGGCGCGGTCATAGAAACGCATCTGCCGGCGGTCGGCGGACAGCCGCACCAGCCCGGCGTTTTCCGTGCCGATCCACAACTGGTTGCGCGCGTCGACCAGCACCGTCCAGATGCGGTTGTCACGCAGGCCATCCTCAGCGCGCCAGATGCGATAGCTGCGCCCGTCGAAGCGCGCCAGCCCGTCGTTGGTGGCGATCCAGAGGTAGCCCAGGCGATCTTCGGCCATCCGGTTGACGGTGTTGGAAGGCAGCCCATCGAACACGGTCAGCTGGCGTGGCGTGGGCGGCACCGGCTGCGCCAGCACGTGCGCTGGCACGCACAGCAGCCAGGCCGACAGCAACAACGCGATTACGTTCCCACGCCCCATCACCCTTGCCATCTCCGCATTGCCGTCCCTCACCTGCCAGACCGCGCGTTCAACGCAGCGGTGGATGCGACAGCACATCGCCGTCCCGGCATGGTAAACCGAAGCCCTGCCCTTCGTGCGGGGTGCGCCGCGGGCAATGCGCTGCCACGGCAGGTTTCACGGCCATGGACGGCGCTGGCGCGCGCGCGCGATGGCACCGACCAGCATGTCGCCGGTCACCGGCTTGCGCAGGAATCCGTCGAATCCTGCCGCCAGCACTTCCGCTTCCGCATAGGCGTCGGAACGTGCGGTCACCGCCACCAGCGGGAAGTCATGCGCCAGCGCGCGCAGTTGCCGCGCCAGGGCCAGGCCGTCCAGCGCAGGCAGGTCCAGGTCCAGCAATCCGACGTCGAAGGAGGAGGTAGTCACTTCGGCCAACGCCGCCAGCCCGTGCAGCACATGGACCACGCGGTGGCCGCGCGCCGACAGCAGGCCGACAATGACCCGGGCCACGGTCGGATCATCTTCCACCAGCAGGATCGCCAGGCCGGGCAGCTCCAGCGAAAGCGAATCGGCGCCGGGCGCAGGCGGCCCCGCCTCCTGCTGCCACGGCAGCGGCAGTTCCACCCGGAAACACGCCCCGTGGCCCGGACGGCTCTGCACGCCGATGTGCCCGCCCATGGCCACGGCGAGTTCCTGGCAGATCGCCAGCCCCAGCCCGGAGCCACCGAAGCGCGAGGCGGTGCGGGGTCCCTCGGCCTGTTCGAAGCGCTCGAACAGCCGCGCCTGCTGCTCGGCACTGATGCCCGGGCCGGTATCGATGACCTCGAAGGCGAGCCCGACCCCGCCCTCGCAGGGGTGGGCTTCCAGACGCACCGCGCCGCGTTCGGTGAACTTGATGGCGTTGCCCAACAGGTTCATCAGGATCTGCCGCACGCGCATTTCATCGCCGCTGGCCGACACGTAGCCGGGCATGCCGACCCGGCGCTGGAAGTCGAGCCCGCGCTGCCGCGCCAGGGGCTCCATCAATCCCTGTACTTCGTCCAGCAGCGCGCCGAGGTCGAACGGCCGGATGTCCAGTTCCAGCCGGCCGGCCTCGATGCGTGCCAGGTCCAGCGCATCGTTGACCAGTCGCAGCAGGTGGGTGCCGGCCTGGTGGATGGCGCCGGCGTAGCCGCGCTGCTGCTCATCCAGCGCCGAATCCAGCAACAGTTCGCTCATGCCCAGCACGCCGGTCATCGGGGTGCGCACCTCATGGCCCAGCGTGGCCAGGAAATGACTCTTGGCCTGCGATGCCTGCTCGGCCAGGTGCTGCTTGTGCAGGCTCAGCTGCCATTGCTGGCGACGCCGCAGCCGCAGCCGCACGTACCCGCCCAGTGCCGCCAGCAGCGCCACGCCGCTCACCGCATACAGCAACAGCGCAACGCCGCTGCGCCACCATGGCGGCAGCACCTGCACGTGCAGGTCCGGGGCGGCGGTCCACTCACCACCGGCGCGGCGTGCCTGGACTTCAATGCCGTAGTGGCCTGCCGGCAGCCGCGACAAAGTGCGTTCGCCGTCCACCGCCGGCACCCAGTTCAGGTCGTATCCCTCCACGCGGAAGCGGTAGGCGTTGCTCAACGGATTGGCAAAGGACAGCAGGCGTGCGTTGATCTGCAGGTCGCGATCATCCGGCCCCAGCACCACCGGGGCCCCGAGCGGCAACTCCTGCCAGCCTTCACCGTCGTCGCGGCGCACCCGCAGCGCGCCGAGCACCAGCTGCGATGGCGGCAGTGCGGCGTCCCGCACGCCGGGGTCGAACCCCACCAGGCCGGTCTGCGACACCGCCAGCACGCGCCCTGCCGCGTCCTGGGCGGGAGGACGACCGGTGAACTCGGCATCCGGCAGTCCATCGCGTTCGCTGTACAGCCGCAGTTGCCGGCTCTGCGGATCCCAGCGCATCAGACCGCGCGGACTGGTGGCCCACAGTTGCCCGTCCGCGCCAGGCACCAGGCCGCCGATTGAAACCGGAGGCACGCCTTCATTTGCCGCGACCTGCTCGCGCAGGGTCAGGCCCAGGCCATCCCAGTCATAGCGTTCGAAGGCACCCTGGCGTGCCAGCCACAGGCTGGTCGGGGTCATCCAGGCGATGTCGAAGATCGGACCACGTGACACCCCCGGCACGGCGATGAAGGTGTCGTCCTGGAAGCGCAGCACGCCCATGTCGCCGACGATCCACGGCTGGCCACGAGCGTCGAAGCGGATCTGTTCAACCGGCGCTTCACTGCGCCCGGGCAGGTCGGCGGCCAGCAGTTCCCGCAGCACGCGTCCATCACCGGCACGCTGCTGCAGGCCATGGTTCATCACCGACAACCACACCGTTCCATCCGGCGCGGCGCGCATCAGGTCGATGCGTTGGCGCAGGTCCGCGCCGCCGTGGATCAACCAGTCATGATGGGTACCCCGGCGGGGGTCGTACACCGTGATGCGCCCGGCACGCCCCAGCCACACGCTGCCGTCGGCACGTGGCAGCAGCGACCAGATGGCGCCGCTGCCGATGGTTTCATCGCTGACCAGCAGCGACAGCGTGCCTTTTCCATCCAGTCGGTACACGCCATGCGCCGCACCGATGTAGAAGCCGGTGCCATCACTGGCGGCGCTGAGCAGGTATTGGCTGTCCAGTGGCTTGCCATCCAGCTGGTACCACGTCGAAAAGCGCTTCCAGTCCGGCGGCAGATAGGCCAGGCCCTGGGTGAGCAGCGCGATCCAGATGCCGCCTTCGTGATCCTGCAGCAGGTCCAGCACGCCGCTGTGCGCGGTCAGGAAGCCACTGCCGCGGTCGCCTTCGAGCCGCCGCAGCTGCTTTTCATCGCCACGCAGCAGCCCCTCCGACCCGCCGACCCAGTAGCCACCCTGGCGATCATGCAGGACCATCGAAGAGCGCAGTGTCTCCCCTTGTGACCACTGCGGACGATGTACCCGGTCATCGGCATCGATGCCGAACATGCCCTCTGCCTGGGTCCCCACCCAGACACTGCCGCCGGCATCGCGGCTCAGCCGCAGCACCGCCGTCTCACCCAGCGTGGCCACGCCGATCCGTTCGAAGCCGGTTCCGTCCCAGCGCGCGACGCCCTGTTCCGTACCGATCCACAGGCGCCCACGTTCGTCCACCAGGCTGGAATAGATCGTATCGCTCGGGATGCTGCGCGGATTGGCCGGGTCATGGCGGAACACCTGCACGTTGCCGGTTTCGTCGCGCCGGCACAGTCCGTACGCGCTGGTGCCGATCCACAACGATTTATCGTGATCGGCCAGCGTCCAGAACTGTCCCTGGCAGGTTTCGTTGAGATCGTTGATCGACTCGAAGGCATCACGGGCCGGTCCCATGCGCACCAGGCCCACGCCGTTGATGCCCAGCCACAGCCGGTCCTGCGCATCCACCAGCAACGTTTCAATCTCGTTGCCGGGCAGGCTGCCTTCCACCTGCGGGTCATGCCGCCAGCTGCGCAGCGACACGCCGTCGTAACGCGCCAGCCCACCGTCGGTCGCGGCCCACAGGTAGCCCTGGCGATCCTGCGCCAGCGCGGTCACCATGCGCGAAGGCAGGCCTTCGGCGGTGCCCAGGCGCCGCAGCCGGGGCGTTTCTGCGGCGTCCTGCGTGGCGGCCATTGCCGGGCCGGGCAGCAGCCCGGCCAGCACGGTGCTGGCCATTGCCAGCAGCCATCCCAATGCCCGTCCATGATGCATGTGCCTGACCATCGCTTCCCCTTGGATGCCGGCGATTGTCACACAGCCTTGACGAGGCGTCCGTCGAGGCGGAGGCTGCCGCTGTCGTTGCCGACACGACCTGACAGCCAAGGCGTCATCGGCACCATGAACTGTTGCAGCCATGTGGCTGCTCGCGAAGCCGGTGCCGTGCGTATGATCGTCACGTCCCCCTGCAGGAGCCCACCGCGTGCTGCAACGTCTCACCCTCGCCTTGCTGCTGTCCGCCCTGCCCTGCATGGGGCTGGCCGCCACGCCGCTGTACCGCCTCGACCCGGTGCATACACGGGTGCTGTTCGCCATTGAACACGCCGGCTTCTCCCATGCGCTGGGCACCGTATCCGGCAGCGAGGGCGAGCTGTACTTCGATCCGTCGGACTGGGCCGCCTCGCGGCTGGACGTACGCGTGCCGATCACCCGCCTGGACCTGGGCGATGCGAAGTGGAACCAGGCCACGCTGGCGCGCAACCTGCTCGACGGCGAACGCTTCCCCGAAGCACGCTTCGTGTCTACCCGGGTGGAACCGGTCGATGACACGCACGCACGCGTCATCGGTGGGCTGACCCTGCGCGGGGTCACCCGCGAGGTAGTGCTGGAGGTGACGCTCAACGCCCTCAAGCGGCATCCGCTGCCACCGTTCCGCCGCACCGCCGGTTTTTCCGCGACGACCACCTTGAGCCGCCACGACTTCGGCCTTACCGCGTGGTCCAGCATGATCGGCGACAGCGTGCAGCTGCGTATCGAAGCGGAGGCGGTCCGCGACCGCAGCGGCGCTGGTGACGAACCGCCTGCCGCCGCGCCGGCGGCCCCCGTTGCGCCCGAACCGCCTTCCAGGAGCACGCCATGACCCGTCCCAATGCACAACGCTGGGGAGGCGTGAGCCAGTCCCTGCACTGGCTGATCGCCATCCTGATCCTGACCCTGGGGGTGGTGGGATTGACCATGGGCGAACTGCCGAAGACGCCGAAGTATTTCTGGGTGTACACCGCGCACAAATCCCTGGGCATCAGCGTGCTGGCGCTGGTGGCCCTGCGGCTGGGCTGGCGCCTGTATGCCGGTGCGCCCCCGGCGGTGCCGGGCACGCCGAGTTGGCAGGAACGCATTGCCAGTGCGACGCACGGGCTGCTGTACGTGCTGATGTTCGCCATTCCGCTGTCCGGCTGGATCTACGACTCGGCCAGTGGCCTGCGCCCGTTCCGCTGGTTCGGGCTGGTCGACGTGCCCAAGCTGGTGGCACCGGATCCGCAGACGGTCGCCATGTCGCATGCCATCCATGAGTACGGTTTCTGGCTGTTGATCGCGGTGGTGCTGGCGCATGCTGGCGCCGCGCTCTACCACCACTTTTTCCAACGCGATGCCACGCTGGTGCGCATGCTGCCGCGCGGCTGGCTCGCCTCTTCCCAGAAGGATTGATTCGATGAGCATCAAACTGAGCACCCCGTCCGCCGTCGCTGCGGCCCTGGCCGGCCTGCTGGCGGCCTCGCCGGCGATGGCCGCCGACTACGTCCAGGCGGCCGGCGCGCCGGGATCCAACCTGGCCTTCGCCACCAAGTACGACGGCGAAGTCTTCGCCGGCACCTTCCCTGGCTTCTCCACCCAGCTCAGCTTCGACCCGGCCAATCCGGCGGCGGGTTCGCTGGACGTAGCGATTCCGTTGGCCGGTGCCCGCAGCGGCAACAGTGACCGCGACTCCACCCTGCAGGGCGCGGATTTCTTCGATGTCGGCAAGTTCGCCACCGCGCGTTACACCGCCAAGGGGTTCCGCGCGCTTGGCAATGATCAGTTCGCCGCCGACGGCACGCTCGAACTGCGTGGCGTCAGCAAGCCGGTCACCCTCACCTTCACCTGGACCCCGGGCACACAGCCGGTGCTGAAGGGCAAGGCAACGGTGAAGCGGCTGGACTTCGGCGTCGGCGGTGGCGACTGGGCCGATACCAAGACGATCCCGGATGAAACCGCGATCAGCACCGTGGTGACCTTCAAGGCGAAGTGATCGACAGGCCTGGGGTGGTTGCCGGCCAGCGGCCGGCACTACCTGTCTTCTGCCAGCCAGGCCTGCACCGCTGCGGCGTCGAACGGCCAGTCCAGTTCGCGGTCCGATCCGGCATCGCGCAACACGGGGACGCGGGCACCGTAGCGCCGTTCGAGCCCCGGCTGGTCATCGATGAACAGCGAATCGAAGGCAGGAAAACGCGCCTGGGCGAGCACCGCCAGCGCCTCGTCGCACAGCTGGCAGTCGTCGCGCTGGTACAGGATGAACACAGACAGGGCTCCAGTGACCGGCTTTGCTGCGGCGCAGCCAAGGATGGGCTGCGGCAACCGCTAGAATAGCGGCTTTCCCGGTACCCGCAGCACGGCATCCATGGCAGTCAGCACGTTCGACGTCTTCAAGATCGGCATTGGCCCGAGTTCCTCGCACACCGTCGGCCCGATGAAGGCCGCCGAGCGCTTCGTGCACCGCTGGCTTCTGGACCCCGGCCGGCTGCAGGACGTGGTGCGCATCCGTGCCGACGTCTACGGGTCGCTGGCGCTGACCGGTCGCGGGCACGGCACCGACAAGGCGGTCCTGCTGGGGCTGGAAGGCCAGCGACCGAACCTGATCGACCCGGACATCATCCCGGCGACGCTGGAACGCATCCGTGCCAGCAAGCGCATCAACCTGATGGGCCAGCACGAGATCAGCTTCGACGAAAAACGCGACCTGGGCCTGAACAAGCGCCAGAAGCTGCCCTACCACACCAACGGCATGCGCTTCACCGCCTACGGCGCCAACGATGAGCTGATCGCCACGCGCGACTATTACTCGGTCGGCGGCGGCTTCGTGGTCAACCAGGATGACGCGGCGGACGACCGCATCGTGCCCGACGAGACCCCGCTGCCGTATCCGTTCAAGAGTGGCGATGAGCTGCTGGCGCAGACCGCGCGCAGCGGCCTGAGCATTGCCCAGTTGATGTTCGAGAACGAAAAATCCTGGCGCAGCGAAGACGATATCCGCGCCCAGCTGCGTGAGATCTGGGAAGCGATGCAGGCCTGCGTGGCCCGCGGCATCCGCCAGGAAGGCGTGCTGCCCGGCGGGTTGAAGGTGGGCCGCCGCGCGCCGGCGCTGCACCGCGAGCTGTCGTCCAAGCCGGAAGCCGCAATGCGCGACCCGCTGACCACGCTGGACTGGGTCAACCTGTACGCGCTGGCGGTGAACGAAGAGAACGCTGCCGGCGGCCGCGTGGTGACCGCCCCGACCAACGGCGCGGCCGGTGTGCTGCCGGCGGTACTGCACTACTTCGACCGTTTCTGCCCGGGCGCGAACGAACAGCGGATCTTCGACTTCCTGCTGACCTCGGCAGCGATCGGCATCCTGTACAAGGAAAACGCCTCGATTTCCGGTGCCGAAGTCGGCTGCCAGGGCGAGGTGGGCGTGGCCTGCTCGATGGCCGCCGGTGGCCTGGTCGCCGCGCTCGGCGGCAGCCCCAGCCAGATCGAGAATGCCGCCGAGATCGGCATGGAGCACAACCTTGGCCTGACCTGCGATCCGATCGGCGGCCTGGTGCAGATTCCCTGCATCGAACGCAACGCGATGGGCGCGGTGAAGGCGATCAATGCTTCGCGCATGGCGATGCGCGGCGATGGCAAGCACAAGGTATCGCTGGACAAGGTCATCAAGACCATGCGCGACACCGGCCGCGACATGCAGGACAAGTACAAGGAAACCAGCCGCGGCGGGCTGGCGGTCAACGTCATCGAGTGCTGAGCGCGCTGAACACCGTCGCTGACGGTGGATGACGGCGCCGCTGCAGGCGGATGACGGCCGCCGCTTGAGGTGGGTGACGACCGCCGCTTGAGGTGGGTGACGACCGTTGGTCGTCACGCTTTTCGGGGTAACCTCAGGCTTTCCCCCCGGAGCCCCCCATGCGCCTGTTGGCCGTCTCCCTGCTTGCCTGCCTTCCCTTCACCGCACTCGCCGCCGACAGCTACGGCGCACGCCTGGAAGGCTTCGATTACCCCCATCCGGTAAAGACCTTCGCGCTGCAGTCGCAGCGCCAGGCGCTGGAAATGGCCTATCTGGACCTGTCCCCCTCGCGTACGCCGATCGGCACCGTGGTCCTGCTGCACGGCAAGAACTTCTGCGCGGCAACCTGGAAAGAAAGCTTCCAGCCGCTGCTCGATGCTGGCTATCGGGTGATCGCGCCGGACCAGGTGGGCTTCTGCAAGTCCAGCAAGCCAGCGGGCTACCAGTATTCGTTCGGACAGCTCGCAGCCAACACGCATGCGCTGCTGCAGGCGCTGGGCGTGCAGCGCGCGCACATCGTCGGTCATTCGATGGGCGGCATGCTGGCAGCGCGCTATGCGCTGATCTACCCGGATGCCACGCAGTCGTTGTCACTGGTCAATCCGATCGGCCTGGAAGACTGGAAGGCACTCGGCGTGCCGTGGCGAAGCGTCGATGCCTGGTATGCGAACGAACTGAAAACCAGTTTCGATTCGATCAGGAAGTACCAGCTGGATGTGTACTACAACGGCGACTGGAAGCCGCAGTTCGAGCAGTGGGCGCGGATGCAGGCCGGCATGTATGCCGGGCCGGGCAAGGAGGCAGTGGCGTGGAGCCAGGCGCTGACCTCGGACATGGTGTTCAACCAGCCGGTGGTCTACGAACTGAAGAACATCACGGTGCCGACCACGTTGTTCATTGGCCAGACCGACCGCACCGCCATCGGCCGCGACCTGGCACCGCCTGCGGTGAAGGCAACGCTGGGCGACTACCCTGCGTTGGGCAAGGCCGCGGCCGCGGCCATCCCGGCAGCGCAGCTGGTGGAGTTCGCCACGCTGGGACATTCGCCGCAGGTGCAGGACCCGGCAGCGTTCAACAGCGCACTGCTGCGCTTTCTTGCTGCACGCCCCTGAGCGGCATCAGGGGCCGCCGAGGGCGGCCCCTGATGCTTTCGCGGATGCGACGCAGGGTCAGCGCGCCAGGGCCAGCACGCTGACGCCATTGAAGGTCGCCTCGCCTACCACCCGCAGGTACCAGGTGCCCGGCTGCGGACTGGCCACCACGATCGCTTCGGCAGTGCCGGCACGGCGGGAGCGGTACGCCGCATCTTCCACCGAAGGGGGGGCGCCGGGCGCGGCATACAGACTGACATCACCGCGGCCGCCGAGGCTGCGCAGGTTGAGGCTGCGCGTGCCGGCAGGCACCTCGACCCGGTACAGCAACGACTGCGCCTGGCCACCGCCCAGCCCCTGCAGCAACACGCCACTCTGCAGTTCAGGTACCGGCGGCTCCGGCAGCGTATTGCCCAGTGCCAGCTGCACCGCACGGCCGGCATCGGCAAGCCCCGCACCAATGGAGCGGTTGGCCGGCGGCTGCACCGGGAACGGACGCACCGACTCCACCAACAGCTCGCGCACCTTCGCAGGCGTCAACGCATCCTTGCCCGCAGCCACCGCCGCCGACTGCATCAGCGCCACGATGCCCGCCACATGCGGCGATGCCATCGAGGTGCCTACCATGCCGACGATGATGTCCCGGCCTGCCACCGTCGCGCCATCATTGCCGGTGGACCAGACATAGCCTCGTGATATCCCGGCGCCACTGTCCGGATCGCCACCCGGAGCGGCCAGGTCCACGCGTGGTCCGTAGTTGGTGTAGCTGGCGATCGTGCCGCCCACGCCGGTGGCGCCCACGGTGATGACGTTGTCGCAGCTTGCAGGACTGAACTGCGAGGCATCGGCGTTGTTGTTGCCCGCCGCGACCACCACCGTGGTGCCACGCGACACGGCGAAATCGATCGCCTCCTGCGTGGCCGGGTCCTGCGAGCAGGCGCCACGTCCGCCCAGGCTCATGTTGATCACATCGGCCGGGGTCGGATTGACCGGCACCCCGTCGATGCTGCCGCCCGCGGCCCAGACGATCGCATCGGCGATATCGGAGGTCAGGCCACCGCAATGGCCCAGCACGCGCACCGGCTGCACCTTCGCCCCCCACGCGGTTCCCGCCACGCCAAGCCCGTTGTTGGTCATCGCCGCTACGGTGCCGGCCACATGGGTGCCGTGCCAGCTGCTGTCGGCGCTGCCACCGCACCAGGGCATGGAAGCGTCGGTCCAGTCACCGGTATCGGTGGCATCGGGATCGCGCCCGTCGCCATCGCCGGCGATATCGGGCTGATCAGGCGATTGGCCGTACCAGGACACGAAATCGTAACCGGGGATCAGGTTGTCCTTCAGGTCCACATGCGGCGTGGAACCCGAATCCAGCACCGCCACCACCACGCCTTTGCCGGTGCTGTGGTCCCAGGCCTGTGGACCGTGGATGCCGCCCACCGTATTGAGCAGGTCCCACTGGTAGATCGGCAGCTGCGGATCGTTTGGCATCAGGTCGAATGCGTGCTTGAACCCATCCAGCTGGGCGTACAGCACGTCAGGATCCTGTCGCAGCTGGCGCAGCACGGACTGCGCTTCGACGTTGTCCAGCGGACGCGACGCCGCCACGATTTCCGCACCGGTGGCGCCGCGACGCAGTGCCTTCAGGCCCAACGGTGCGCGCGAAGGGTGCACGCCGACACTCTGGGCAGCGGCAGTGCCCAGGCTGGACTGCACGCGGCTGCGATCGCGCGCGGGCGCGCTGCCGGGCTTGTACTTGATGATGAAGCGTTGCACCGGTGCAACGGCGGGTTCAGCGGGCAGCTGCTGCAGCGGGACCACGGTACGCGCCACGGCAACGTCGGCGGCGTGGGCCAGCATCGGCACGGTGCCGAGCGAAATGGCGAGGGCCAGGACACCGGCCTGGGGAGTGAAGCGTTGACGCATGCGAGTTTCTCCAGAAGAGACCATCAGGAAGGAGGCCGCTCCGTCCGGAGCGGCCCCGGGGTTCACAGATCGATGCCGAAACCGACGCCCGCCGAGCGGTCGTTACCGCTGAACGCGCCGCCCAGGCTGAAGCTGGCGCGCTCACCGATCTGCTTGCCATAGCCGACCGACAGCGCCTGCTCACCGTTCTGCCAGCCCGCGCCCACGGCCACGCGACCCCGTGAACTGCGGCTGCCCGATGCGTTGATCGCCATGTTCATCATGGCGCTGCTCATCGCACCCTGGCGATCAATGCGCCGGTCCTGCTGGCCCAGGCGGCGGTCCAGGTCCTGGCTCAGGTCGACGAAGCGATCGTCGATCTGCTGGAAGCGCGAATCGGTGTACGCGCGTGCCGACGCCAGCGTCTGCGCGTCGCCTGCCTGCATCTGTCCGACGTTGGCTGCATCGGTTGCCGCGCTGCCAGTACCGACGTTGGTGATGCGACGGGCGTTGTCCGCGCTGCCGACCGACACCGTGTTCGGCTCGTGCGCAACGGAGCCCTCGCCGATCGCGACCGAGCCGGCGCCGCTGCCTGCAGCCACCAGCCCATCGTCCGCCGGCGGGTCCACCACGGGAACCTTCCCACCGCCACCGCTACCGCCACCACCGCCACTGCCCGATCCCGGATGGGATTCAAGCACGCCCACGCGTGCATCCAACCCGCTCAGCGCACCATCCAGCGCGCTTACCGCGCCGCCGACGTTGCCGAATCGAGCACCCTGGACCGTGTACACCGGCCCGATCAGCATCCCGTCGCCACCGAGCTCGGCGCCGCCTCCCAGCGCACGTACCACTCCCTGCAACTGGTCAACATTGACGGCATCGCTGCGGCCCACGCCCGCCTTGAGGTTACTCAGCGTAGTGCCCTGTTCGCCTTCCAGGCTGATGCGTGCCTTGTCCTTGCCGTCGTACCGCACCGCGGTCGCAGCCAGGTCGCCGATGTCACTACCGATATCCGCGAGTGCCGTGTCCATCTGACGCTTGTTGACCGCATCGGTTCCTTCTGTCGCGTCAGCGACGTTGGTGATCTGGCGTTCGTGTCCCGCACTGCCGACGGAGAGCGTGCCGAGGCGGTCTGCTACGCTCCCGGCACCCAGGGCAACCGAATCGTTTGCAGTGGCCACGGCCGAGGAGCCCAGCGCCATTGAGTTCGATCCCGATGCCTGGGCCGATGAACCGATCGCGAGACTGTCCGCACCACTGCTCGTGGCAAACTCACCGAGGGCGATGCTGGCACTTCCCGTTGCCTCAGCGAACGGTCCAAGGGCGAGCGCGCTCCATTGCGTCGCACGGCTTCCGAGGCCCAACGCAAGCGCATACAGACCCGTGGCCTCCGCATTCCATCCCAACGCGGTGGCACCATGCAGCAACGCCTTGGCGCCATAGCCGATGGCGGTGCCTTCCGATTCGGCCTGGCTGTAGGTACCCACTGCCGTGCCATAGCCACTGCGGGCCGAAGCGCCAAAGCCCACGGCCGTGCCCTGGTCTTCCGCCGTCGAAGCTGTACCCAGGGCAAGTGCGTTCACCCCTGTTGCCTGGGCGCCAGCGCCAAACGCGCTTGCGCCTGCAGCGGCGGCGGTGGTGACACGCTGGACCGGCTGGCCATCCACCGGTCCGACATAGGTTCCGCCCACTGCAGTGGTGAAGTCACTACTGGAACTGGCCCCTTGCCCGAGCGCAACGGCATGGGTACCGACCGCGGTGCTGGTTGCTCCCACACTGATGGATCCTTCGCCAAGCGCCAATGACTGTGCACCCACGGCAACGCTGCCCTCGCCGTCGGCCATCGCCTGTGGCCCGAAAGCCGAGGCGCCCGTGCCCGTGGCGACCGGATCGTCACTGCCATCGCCGGCACCGTCGACCGCGACGTAACGTCCGTTGCCCGCTTTGGCTTCCACCGCCTTCAACTGGCCCAGGTTGACCGCGTCGGTCGCTTCGGTGCCTGCAGCCACATCGGTGATCTGGCGTTGCATCACACCGTGTCGATCACTCAGTGCATCAAACCATTCCTGCGACGCGCCGACGGACACCGAATTGGCGCGCGTCGCCAGCGAGCCGTGGCCAAGCGCGACGCTGTCATCCGCCTGCTCCTGCACCCATGAATTGCCGATGGCCACGCTGCGGTCGGCGTAGGCGATCGCCATCGTGCCCAGGGCAGTGGCGTAGTCACCGTGGCTGTAAGCCAGCTTCCCGACTGCTACGCCGCCGACGCCTTCGGCCGTGCTGCTGCCGCCGACGGCAGTGGATGCACTGCCGGAAGCATGCGCGCTCGCTCCGATTGCGGTGGCCTGGTAGGCCTCAGCCCGGCTGGTGCTACCGACCGCGACGGCAAACGCTTCGCTCGCATCTGCCGATGTGCCGAGTGCGATGCCGTTCCACCCGGTCGCCGTGGCGGTCCAGCCCAGTGCCATCGAGCCCAGCCCGGTGGCGCGCGCCTGGGTGCCCAATGCGGTGGAGTACACGTAATCGGCCAGGCTGTCGCTGCCGATGGCGATGTTGTTGCTCAGCACGGCCGGATTGTCGCCGCCGGCCGCGTGCGCATTGTTGCCCAGTGCGATGTTGTTGGCCCCTTTGCTCAGCGCACCTTGACCAATGGCGGTGCTGTTGTTGCCGTATGCCTGCGAATGCGGTCCCACTGCCACTGCCTGCTCACCGAAGGCAGCGCTCATCGGTCCGGAAGCCACCGAGTCGTTACCGGACGCGCGCGCCGATGCACCGAGGGCCATGCTGTTGCGACCGCTGGCCGTGGTGTTGGTTTCAGTGCAGATGCCATCGCAGACGTACTCCGCGCCCAGCGCCATCGCGCCCGGTCCTTCAACCGTGCTGCCATTGCCGAGCGCGATTGCCGATTGCGCCGTGGCAACCGCGCCGCTGCCCTGTGCGATGGCGCGTTCGCCTAGCGCGGTGGCTCCGTGGCCCAGCGCCACCGACGCTTCGCCGGCTGCAAGCGCAGTGTCCCCCGCTGCCAGGGCATGGTCGGCATCGGCGTGGCTGTTGGCCCCCAGCGCCGCACTTCCGTTGCCCTGCGCCGAGGCATTGCGGCCTACGGCCAGCGCCGACGCGCCTACCGCAGTGGCCAAGCCTCCCAGGGCGCTGGCGTTGTCGCCGCGGGCCAGTGCGCCGGCACCGAGTGAGGTGGCCCCGTTCCCTGTGGCCTGCGTGTTCCCGCCCACCGCCACGGTGAAGTCACCCCCGGCGGCAACGGCATTGGCGCCGATGGCCACGCCGGCCTCGCCGTTGGTGCCCGCGTTGTAGCCCGCGGCGAAGCTGCCCGGACCATAGGCCTGCGCCTGTGCGCCGACCGCGGTGGAGCCTTGTCCCATCGCCGTGCTCAGCGCGCCCAGCGCCGTCGCTGCCTGGTCCCCCTCGGCGGACGCACTGGCGCCCACCGCAGTGTTGCCAAAACCTGCAGCCACGCTGCCCTGGCCGATCGCGGTGCCGGCGTCGCCGATCACGCTGGCGCCCTGGCCGAAGGCCGAACTGCCCACGCCCCGCACCCAGGCCTCGGCCCCCACGGCGGTTGTCGCATTGCCCTCGGCAGTAGCACGCGAGCCGATGGCGATGGCGGTATCGCCGCTGGCGGAGGCGCGGTCATTGCGGTCGGGATCGCCTTCGATGGCGATGTAATCCAGATCGCCGATCTGGTCCTTGACCTCGTTCAACTGGGCGACGTTGACCGCGTCGGTCGCTTCGGTGCCTGCCCTGACGTTGACGATCTGGCGCTCCTGCCCTTGCCGGCCCACCGACACCGTGCCGTTGCGATCCGCCAGCGCATTGCCGCCCAGGGCGACCGCATCCGCCGCCTCGGCCTGTGCATACGCACCCACCGCGACCGACCCCGCCCCGGCGGCGCTGACCGTCGCATTCTGACCGAACGCAGCGGCGCCGGTGGCCAGTGCGCGCGCGCTCTGCCCAACCGCCGTGGCCGATCCCGCCGTCGCACGTGCGCCACTGCCGAACGCCGATGCGCCCACGGCCGTCGCCCGCGCCTGGCTGCCAACCGCCGTGGCATCGGCGCCCTGGGCACGCGCCAGCACACCTACAGCCACCGCCTCGTCACCGCCTGCCGATGCGTCGTCGCTTCCGTCGTTGCTGCCGCCAATGGCCACATAGCCGGTCTGTGCGGCTGCCGCGGCCACGATGGGAACCTTCCCCGAAGCCATCGCCGTCCATGCGGGCAGCAGCATTGCACCGGCTACCACGCATCCGGACAGGCGGCGTCGGCCGCCCTGGCAGCGACCACGGGTGGCCAGCTCCGACGCCACCACCAGCTGCTGCAGCGAGCGGCTCCATACACGACAGAAAATCTTGTTCATCCAGCACCTCACGATTCGACGGGCAACGCACCCCCGTCCCGCAGGCCCGTCGGTGCGATGCGCCGACCCAGCCGCTGGGCCCGGGTATTCAGAGAAGCGCCGCGCGGGACGTAGGATGCAGTCCGGTAGAAGACGGCCAGCGGCGGCGTGGATGACCGTACGATTCAGCTGTAATCGGTGTCACGCACGGGTTGTCACCGAATCCTCGCCACTTCTCACCGAACGACGAGCCGTTGCGCTGCCTGTACGCGCCCGCTGCAGGCCGCCCGGTCAGGGCGCGAACACGTAGCCGGCACCGTGGACCGCCGAAAGCGGAAACGGATGCCGGCTTGCCACGGCGATCTTGCGCCGCAGGCGGTGGATCAGCGAGTCCAGCCGATGCATGTCGAAGGAGAACGGATCGGCGGTCAGGGTCGCGGCCAGCGTCTCGCGCCCGACGACTTCGCCGGCGTGCTGCATCAGGCAGTGCAGCAGCGGGCGTTCGCTGCGCGTCAACTGGACCGGCTGTCCACACGGCGCCAGCAGCCGCCAGCCGTTGCCGTCCAGTCGCCAACCCGGCTCAGCGGCACGTGCAGCCCTGTCGTCGAACCGACGCAGTCGCCGGGCGAGGCTGTGCAGGGTGGCCGCCAGCAGCGCCGGCTCCGCAGGCTTGACCAGGTAGGCATCGGCGCCGCCCACCAGTCCGCGGACCTGGTCCTGCGGGCTCCGCCGCCCGGTCAACATCACCACCCCGACCGCCGGGAAACGCGAACGCAGCGATTGCGCCAGCTCGAAGCCGTCGGCGTCCGGCAGCCCGACATCCAGCACGATGATGTCGGGCCGGTGGGTCACCAGCAGGTGCTCCAGCGCGGCCGCCGTGCCCAGCCCGACCACGTCGAAGCCATGGTCGCGCAGGCGCGGCACAAGAATCCGTTCGCGAAGCACCGCATCGACTTCAAGCACGGCCACACGCAGAGGGCTGACTACTAAATCGTTCACTGCAAACTCTTCGATCACTGCCATAAATCGATCATAGGCAGAACCGCGGGCTCAGCAGCGCTCGATTGTCTCCTTCCGCGCAATGCGCAGCACGTCATCCAGCAATGCCGCCGCCGTGACCTCCGCACCCGCCCCCGGGCCCTGGATCAGAAGAGGCTGATCGCGATACCGATCACTGTGGATCGCGACACGGTTATCCGTTCCCGCACCTGACGCGAGCGGATGGTCCGCCGCCAGCGACTGCACACCCACGCGTGCGGCGCCCGCTTCGACGCAGCCGATGAAGCGCAGCACCTGGCCCGCTTCGCGCGCGCGCAGCCAACGCTGGTGGAGTGGCGCATCCAGCTGCGCGAGCTGTTCCAGCGCCTGCGCGTGCGGCAGCGTGGCCAGCGCCGCCGGCACCAGCGAATCGACCTGCACCTGTCCATCGGCGAGGTCCAGCCCGCTTGCACGCGCCAGTATCAACAGCTTGCGGCGGACGTCCTCTCCGGAAAGATCCAGCCGCGGGTCGGGCTCGGTGAAGCCGGCATCGAGCGCTTCGCGGACCGCCAGCGAGAACGGCTGGCTGCCGTCGTAACGGTGGAACAACCAGGCCAGCGATCCGGACAGCACCCCTTCGATGCGAAGAATGCGATCCCCGCCTTCCACCAGCGCGCGCAGGCTGCTAAGCAACGGCAGGCCCGCACCGACCGTGGCACTGTCGCCATACCGCGCGCCGCTGTCGGCACAGTGCGCCGCGATCTGCACGGCGCGCTGCGCATGCGCCCCCTGCCCCAGCTTGTTGGCGGTCACCACGTGCACGCCGCGTGCCAACCAGTGCGCGTGTTCGGCCGCGACCGTTTCACTGGCCGTCGCATCGACCACCACGTCACCGGCGTGCAGGCTGTCAGCCTGCTTCCACGGTGCGGCTGCGTCGCCGAGCCGGGGCGCGCGGCGCAGCGCATGCAGGGGCTGTTCCGGCGCACCGTCGCAGGCCAGCACCGCGCGCGAGTTGGCCAGCCAATCAAAGCGCGGCAAGGCGAGCCCGCGTGACTGCAGCGCCCGGTAGCGCGCGACGAACGCGGTGCCCACGGTGCCGGTGCCCAGCAGCGCCAGGCGGCGCGGCGCGGCATGGCCCAGTTCGACCACCTGTGCGTTCATGCGTCCACGACCTGTTTCTGCCGCGCCTGTGCATCGACCACGGCCGCCGCCCGGTCCAGTGCAGCGGCCAGGTCGGCCAGCAGGTCGCGTTCGGATTCGATACCCACGGACAGGCGCAGCAGGCCTTCGCTGATGCCAGCGGCCTGGCGTGCCTGCACGGTCATCGCCGCATGGGTCATCGTCGCCGGATGCGCCACCAGGCTTTCCACCCCGCCCAGCGACTCGGCCAAGGTGAAGTACTGCAGGCCATCTACGAAGGCACGCACGGCCGCGTGCGGATCGTCGCCGTCGCAGGTCACCAGTTCGAAGGACAGCATGGCGCCGAAGCCGGATTGCTGGCGTGCGGCGATGGCATGCCCCGGGTGGTCGGCAAGGCCGGGGTAGTACACCGCGCTCACCGCGCGATGGGCGGCCAGCAACGGCACGATCGCCGCGGTGTTTTCCTGGTGCACGCGCAGGCGTGCATCCAGCGTGCGCAGGCCGCGCAGGGTCAGGAACGCATCGAACGGCGAACCGGTCAGGCCCAGCGCATTGGCCCACCAGGTCAGCTGCTGCGCAAGTTCCGGGTCGCGCGCCACCACCGCCCCCCCCACCACATCGCTATGGCCGTTGATGTACTTGGTGGTGGAATGCAGGACCAGGTCGGCGCCGAACGCCAGCGGCTGCTGCAGGGCCGGCGAGAGGAAGGTGTTGTCGACCACCACCAGCGCGCCGGCCTTGTGCGCGGCATCGATCACGAAGCGCAGGTCGGTGATGCGCAGCAGCGGGTTGGACGGGGTTTCCACCAGCACCAGCTTCGGCGAACCGGCCAGCGCCTGGGCCAGCGAACGCGGGTCGGTCAGGTCAGCGGTGACCAGCTTGAACTGGCCCTTGCCGGCCAGTGCGTTGAACAGCCGCCAGCTGCCACCGTAGGCATCGTGCGGCACCACCAGGGTGTCTTCCGGTCCCAGCAGTGCCTGCAGCACCAGGCTGATCGCGCCCATGCCGGTCGCGGTGACCACGCCGCCCGCGCCGCCTTCGAGCTCGGCCAGCGCCTCGCCGAGCAGGTCGCGGGTCGGGTTGCCGCTGCGGGTGTAGTCGTACTGCCGCTTGTTGCCGAAGCCGTCGAAGCTGAAGTTGGAGGACAGCACGATCGGTGGGGTCACCGCACCGTAGGCGCTATCGCGGTCGATGCCGGCGCGCACCGCAGCAGTGGTGCGGCTACAGGACGGCGTGCCGTGGTTGTCGTGGCTCATGCGGTTTCTCCCGGGATGCGGATGGCGTTGGCGAGGATCGCGTCGATGCGATCGGTTTCTTTCAGGAAGGCGTCGTGGCCGTAGGGCGAGCGCAGCACGCGCAGGCTGCCGCGCGGGCCCAGCCCTTCGACCAGGCTGACCAGGTCGGCCAGCGGCACCAGGCGGTCACCTTCGACGGCCACCACCACGGTCGGCAGCAGCAGCTGCGCCGGCTCGATGCGGTGCAGGTCGATGGATTCGGACAGGCGCAGCCAGGCCGTGACCGGCGTACGCGCGACGTACTGCGCAGCGGCGGCGTCCAGGTAATCTTCGGCGGCCACGCGCACGCGCCCGTTGATCACTTCCGGTGCGGCGTCGAAGCGCTCGCTGAACTCTTCCGGCGTGCGGTAGCTGAGCATCGCGAACTGGCGTGCCAGGGCCAGGCCGTTTTCGTCACTGCACTGCAGCTGGCCCAGGGCAACCGCACGCCGCTGCAGCGCGCGCCATGCCGCTGCATAGGGATGCGCGCGATGCGCACCGCTGACCACCACCAGCCGCTGCACGCGCGGGCGGTGGCGCACGCCGAACTGCTGGGCGACCAGCGCACCATAGGAGTACCCGACGAAGGCCTGCAGCTGCGCGATGCCGAGATGGTCCAGCAGGATCGCCAGCGCATCGGCCTGGTCGGCGGTATCGATCGGCACGTCCAGCGCGCCATCGGCGCCGATGAAATCGAACGCCAGCACGCGCAGCAGCTGCGGGTCGAGCGTCCGCCCCGGGCCGACCAGGCCTTCGGCCCAGCCCTTTTCGACGAACTGGGCATTGGCTGCCACGTGGCGGTTGGCGGAAATGCCACCGGCCAGCACCACCACCGGCGCGTCGGCGGGACCTACCCATTCGTAACGCAGGCGGATCGGGCGGGGGCCGGCGTGGCGCATGTCCAGCACCGCGGCGAACTCGCCGCGTGCGGCATGCACGCGGTCTTCGACCGGCACGCTGACGGGAACAAAGGAGTCGGGGCGGAGGGCGGTGCTGGGGGCGAAGCTCATGGCGGCATCCAATAAGGAAAACGGCCATCGAGCCTTCGCGGGGCTCGCGTCCAAGTCCTGCCCCGGCAGGGCACGGCTCGAACCATCTTCCGGTAGACACGGGGTCCCCGCAGGATTTGGCACCTACGCTGACGCTTTCGCGCCTGCGGGCTGCCCCGGCTTCAAAGGGCCTGTCCCTCTGCCGGTCTCGATGGTGGAGCCACGATGCCAGTGCAATTCCGCCATGTCAATCCCTCCATGCGGATGAAGAGATGGATTCACTCGCAACTTCCGCCGGTCGCGGCGCGGGCTGCTACAGTCCGCCCTCCTGCTGCCATGCCGAGCCTCGATGCGCCGTCTGCTGCTGTGCTGCCTGATCCTGCTGCCCGTGTGGGCGCGGCCCGCCATGGCGGCAGACACCGCCGACTGGCGCGCCGGCTGGGGCCTGGCAGGCGCCCCCGCGGCCGATTCGTTCGCCTACCAGTTGCCGTTCGATGCCCGCCGCTTCAGCGTGGGACAGGCGCCGCAGGGCCGCTTCAGCCACCGCGACGCCGAAAACCGCCATGCGGTGGACTTCACCCTGCCCGAAGGCACGCCGGTTCTGGCCGCGCGCGCCGGCCGGGTGATCCGGGTGCAGGCGGGCTTCAGCGGCAATGGTCTGGACCCGCAGCGGGACCGCGAGCGCGCCAACTATGTGCGCATCGTGCATGACGACGGCAGCATGGCCGTCTACGCGCACCTGCAACACGAGGGCGTGCGGGTGCGTGAAGGCCAGCAGGTGCAGGCCGGGCAGCTGATCGGCCTGTCCGGCAACACCGGCTACAGCACCGCCCCGCACCTGCATTTCGCCGTGCAGCGACAGCGCGGTGCCCGGCTCGAGTCGATCCCGGTGCGCATCGTCACCCCGCGCGGCCAGCTCCACTTCGAAAAAGGGGACGGAGGGGATTAAGGCGCATTCGGCCCGAATGCGGCCTTTCACGTCTTAATCCCCTCCGTCCCCTTTTTCGGCGATAATCATCGGCTTACTTCATTGATCTGCGCCCCGGGCGGGCGCCCCTGCCATGTCCGAAGTCGCCACCGAAGCCGCGCGTCGCCGTACGTTCGCCATCATTTCCCACCCCGATGCGGGCAAGACCACGCTGACCGAAAAGCTGTTGCTGTTCGGCGGTGCGATCCAGATGGCCGGCTCAGTGAAGGGCCGCAAGGCCGCACGCCACGCCACCTCCGACTGGATGGCGCTGGAGAAAGAACGCGGTATTTCGGTTACCTCCTCGGTGATGCAGTTCCCGTACGAAGGCAAGATCGTCAACCTGCTCGATACCCCCGGCCACGCCGACTTCGGCGAGGACACCTACCGCGTGCTCACCGCGGTGGACTCGGCGCTGATGGTGATCGACGTGGCCAAGGGCGTGGAAGAACGCACGATCAAGCTGATGGAGGTCTGCCGGCTGCGTGACACGCCGATCATGACCTTCATCAACAAGCTGGACCGCGAGGGCAAGGAACCGATCGACCTGCTTGATGAAGTGGAAAGCGTGCTCGGCATCCAGTGCGCGCCGGTGACCTGGCCGATCGGCATGGGCCAGCGCCTGAAGGGTGTGGTCCACCTGATCTCCGGCGAGGTGCACCTGTACGAGCAGGGCCGCAACTTCACCCGCCAGGACTCGACCATCTTCCCGTCCATCGACTCGCCCGGCCTGGCCGAGAAGATCGGCGCGCAGATGCTGGCCGACCTGCGCGACGAACTGGAACTGGTGCAGGGCGCCAGCCACCCGTTCGACCTGGACGCCTACCGCGCCGGCAAGCAGACCCCGGTGTTCTTCGGTTCGGGCGTGAACAACTTCGGCGTGCAGCCGCTGCTGGACTTCTTCGTCGAACATGCCCCGTCACCGCAGGCGCGTGCCAGCACCGGCCGCGCCGTGCAGCCGCAGGAAAACAAGCTGACCGGCTTCGTGTTCAAGATCCAGGCCAACATGGACCCGCAGCACCGCGACCGCGTGGCGTTCATGCGGGTGTGTTCGGGCCGGTTCGCGGCGGGCATGAAGACCCTGCACGTGCGCACCGGCAAGGACATGAAACTGGCCAACGCACTGACCTTCATGGCCAGCGACCGCGAAATCGCCGCGGAGGCCTGGCCGGGCGATGTCATCGGCATCCACAACCATGGCACCATTTCCATCGGTGATACGTTCACCGAAGGCGAGGCGATCACCTTCACCGGCATCCCCAACTTCGCCCCGGAACTGTTCCGCCGTGCGCGCCTGCGCGATCCACTCAAGCTCAAGCAGCTGCAGAAGGGCCTGGCACAGTTGTCCGAAGAGGGCGCGACCCAGTTCTTCCGTCCGCTGATGAGCAACGACCTGATCCTCGGTGCGGTCGGCGTGCTGCAGTTCGACGTGGCCGCGTACCGCCTGAAGGACGAATACGGCGTGGAAGCGACCTTCGAACCGGTCAGCGTGGTCACTGCGCGCTGGGTCACCTGCAGCAATGAAAAGAAGCTGGAAGAGTTCCGCGAGAAGAACGCGCTGAACCTGGCGGTGGATGCGGCCGGCCAGCTGGTCTACCTGGCACCGACGCGGGTCAACCTGCAGTTGGCGCAGGAACGCGCGCCGGACGTGCGGTTCTCGGCAACCCGTGAAGCGGCCTACACGGCTACGTCCTGAACCAGAGGGTCATGGCCGGGCGTGCAAGCGCCGGCCATCGCGGCGATGATAGGGGGGATGCAGGTCCCCCTCCCTGCGACCCACTCTCTTCCATGACCTCTGTTGAATCGATCCGCGAGGAAATCGCCAGCGCGTTGACCCATGGCCTTGGTGCGGTATTCGCCCTGGCCGCCAGCGCTGTGTTGATCACCCTGGCCGCCATCAACGGCGATGGCTGGCAGCTGTTCAGTTCGATCGTGTTCGGCGTAGCGCTGCTGCTGCTGTACACCGCCTCCACGCTGTACCACGCGATCCAGCACCCGGTGGCCAAGGGGCGGCTGAAGGTTTTCGACCATTGCGCGATCTATGTGCTGATCGCCGGCACCTACACCCCCTTCATGCTGATCGGCCTGCGCGGTCCGTGGGGCTGGGGCATGTTCACCGCGATCTGGATCCTGGCCCTGGCCGGGGTGGTGTTCAAGCTGTTCTACACCGGCCGTTTCAAGGCCCTGTCGACGGGCATCTACATTGCGATGGGCTGGCTTATCGTGGTGGCGATCAAGCCGATGCTGGCGGCGATCGACCTGTGGACGCTGGGCTGGCTGCTGGCCGGCGGGCTGTCCTACACACTGGGCACCTACTTCTATCACCGTGAATCGATCCGTTATTCGCATGCGATCTGGCATCTGTTCGTGATCGGCGGCAGCGTGTGCCACTTCGTCGCCGTGACTGCGCAGGTGTTGTGATTCCGTGCGCTTGCGCGCGGCTTTGAAGCCAAAGCAAAAGCAACGGCAACGTCAGCTGCAACGGCAACGTCAACGGCAACGGCAACGGCAACGTCAAATGCTGCAGGGCTGCTTGCTGGTGGGACGGGGTGGGTTGGCGGGGGACGGCAACAGCCGCTCCTGCGGGCCTCGATGCGCGCCATCCATGGCGGGTCCACGCCATCGCATTCGCGCTGTCGCTCCCGTGCTTTGCTGCGCAAACCGCGGGCCCCGTCTCACCAGCACCCACACCCCGCCGCTTCGCGGCCGCCCCTGACTCAGGGGCTCCCTTCACCGGACACGTAGCCGTGAGAGGGGTCAGAGTCCTTTCGCACAGCGAAAGGACTCTGACCCCTGCCTTTGCTCTTTTATTTTCTTGCGCGGGTGGCGGCCACCGGAACCTGTCCGGGGCTCGGGCGGGGAGGCTGTGCGGGGCCTTGAGCG
>NZ_LDJK01000048.1 GCF_001431535.1 Stenotrophomonas chelatiphaga | reverse complement strand
AATTCAAGATGGGCGAAGACGGTGCGCCCCCCTGCCGCCAGGCCTCACTGCACAGCCTGCGGCAGGCGTTCGCCGCAGGCTGACGTGCGTGGACGAGGGGGCGTCAGCGTGCCTTCTCATCGTAGAAGTTGTAGGAGTAGCCGATCAGGGCCCAGCTGCCGGCATCGGCGTGCCACTTGTAGGTCCACGACTCCATCCCACCATCAAGCTGCGTGCCGACGGTAAATACCTCGTCGGGTTTCCCACTGGCTGGAAGCGGAACCGGCGGTGCCGCGGCCGGCTTCGGAAGCGGGGCGGCCCGGGCTGTGCCGGCGGGGGTGTAGGCTGCGGTCACCGTGAGCGGGAGCGCCAACAGGGCGCACGCCAGCGTGATCGCAACAACGTTGCTGTTGAGGGTGGTCATCGGGTTTCTCCTACACCGGCACTCCCGGCCACCTGATCCCAGGGCAACGCGCCCGCCGCTGCAACTGCTGAACGCTTTTTACGCCGCATGCGCAGGCAAACCGTCGCAACCTGCGCTGGCCCGGCAGCTTCGGCGGTGCCGCGAACGACACCATCATGCGGCCGCAGCGGCGGATTCCGGATGTCAAAAAACCAGCGCGATGGCAGGTTCTTTGTGCTCCTGTTCGCCGGGGTCACCCGATTCAAGGCGTGAGCGATGTAGCCGGAGGGTCTTGGATCCAAATCGGCACAAAATATGCGACGATCCACCGCATGCAGGCTGGAGCGGCACGCTTGTTTCCATCGCCAAGCGCACGCGATTTCGCTATCGGCAGCCAACCGAGGCACCAGCCCAAACACGCATGTCGGCATGCGCTCCGCAAGCAGTGTTCTACTTCGCTTGGTACTGCACGTAGCATATCTTTGCTGTGCCAGATCCGGAGCAGCTGATACCTTTCACAATGCCGCCGTTGGTCGGTCCCGTAACCTTTACCGTCGCACCGAGTGCTGCCATATGCTCACTCATCCTGATCAGGTTCTCTCCACCCCCCATGTCAGTCCATTCGCCATTCAGTTCCTCGACATCGGATGGAATCAGCTGACCGGCTGCCGTACGCGCACTTTTGGACTCTGTCTTGCCGTTCTGATGTTGGAGATCGACAACGACCGTCACATATGAGCCGTCAGCGAAGACGACGCGGAACATCAGGCGCGCCTGGTCTCTTAGTCCGGTGTAGTTGCTGACGTGGCCAATCAAGTCGGAAAGGGCTGTCAGCGTATTGGCACCGACAACACGACTAATGATGTTCGCGTTACCTGCAGCGGATTCCACCATCGCCTGAAGGTTGAAGTCACCAACATAGTCGTAGGCCGTCTTGGAAGAAGCATTTGCGTTCAATCCAAGCTGGCTCACAGGAACCACGAAAGTCGGGCGAATTGTCAGGCCGCCTTCGACATACACCTTGTGAGCCAGGCGAACTTCCTCTACGGCTGCAGCAGGGGGAGTCTGCCGCTGAACTGTCCGTGTAGCGGCGGTGGCGGCTACCTCCCCACGTGAAGCCGACGACGAAAGCGGGACAATCGGACCGCCGCCGCCAGCACTCCTCCCGATGTAGTACTGCTGGAGCGTGTTGTTGGTAATGTTGTACACAACGTGTGTGCCGGCGCCTTGCGCGATGGCTTGATTCCGGAAGTCACCTGCATCCATGCATGAATCACAGCGAACGGGGACGGCTTGGGCCACTGGGGAAACGCCTACGCAGCCGGCGATGGCAATCGCGGCTACAACTGTTTCTTTGAACAAGATAGTGCTCCCAGGAGTGCAGTTAAAGGTTGTCTCGGACGGTCAGTAATCAACGGGCCGAGTTCAGACTCTAGATGAGCCCCTTGCACCCGTCCGTAGGGGTTACCTGAAACTGACCGCACCGTGATCGGGGTTCCAATTGGACGATGGCCCGAGGGTTCGAAGGAGCGGATGGAGAACACGCCGAATCTGCAGGCACCCCGTTGGCGCGGACTGCCCGCCGACCAGCACGACGATGTCCTGGCAGATGGTGCGGTCGTAGCTGCGGCTGATGATCACGCGGGTCGCCCGGT
The DNA here is from genome assembly GCF_001431535.1 of Stenotrophomonas chelatiphaga. Classification (GTDB taxonomy): domain Bacteria; phylum Pseudomonadota; class Gammaproteobacteria; order Xanthomonadales; family Xanthomonadaceae; genus Stenotrophomonas; species Stenotrophomonas chelatiphaga. Next base: position 20,361 of record NZ_LDJK01000048.1, on the reverse strand, counting down.
CACAGTCCAGCCGTGCGAAGTGGAAAAGCACCGGGCCGGTGTTGGTGCCGACGTCCCACTGCAAATCAATGCGGGTGGCGAAAGTTCCCACTGCGCCAGCGCGGCGTGCCCGCCTGGAATTTGTCGGGCCTGCTCGGCCACCTCGCCGGCGGCACCACGGATGCACACGCGAAGCTCGACCCGGCTTACATGGGCCCGGTGCGTATCGCGCTGTAGGAAATCATTGTGGATCCTGGGGGGATGTTCCAAGAATGGGTGACCTGCTCGGGGTCACTATGGGGTCACCTTGCGTGACCCCTGAATCTGCTCTTTCCACTTCAAGCCTTGCTGCTTCCGGCTTGAGAGTGGTGGGCGGTACAGGGTTCGAACCTGTGACCCCTACCATGTCAAGGTAGTGCTCTACCGCTGAGCTAACCGCCCGTTTTTCGTTTCCTGCCGCGTTGCGATTGCGTCGGGGCAGGCCGCGTATATTACGGAGGAGACCGGGGTTGTGCAACACTTTTGTGAAGAAATCTTCGAAAGCGCGGATGGCGCGAGGTTTCGGGGACTTTCGCCGAGCGGGGCTCGGCGCATCCGGTACGGTGGTCAGCCCAGGCTGGCCTCTTTCAGGCGCTTGATCAGGTCGCGCACGCGGCCGGCCTCTTCGAACTCCAGGTCCTTGGCGTGCTGATACATCCGCTGTTCCAGCGACTTGAGCCGGGTGGCGACCTGGGATGGCGACAGCGTCGCGTAATCGGCGCCCTCCTCGGCGATCTCCACCGCCCCGATCTTTCCTTTGCCCTTGCCCTTGCGCGAGGCCCGGTCGTACGCCTCCGAACGCGCGCCTTCCAGCACGTCCACGATCGGGCGCGCGACCGACTTGGGCACGATGCCGTGCTCTTCGTTGTATTCCACCTGCTTGGCACGGCGACGGTCGGTCTCATCGATGGCCGCCTGCATCGAACGGGTGATCTTGTCCGCATACAGGATCGCCTTGCCGCGCACGTTGCGCGCCGCACGACCGATCGTCTGGATCAGTGAACCGGTCGAACGCAGGAAACCTTCCTTGTCCGCGTCCAGGATCGCCACCAGCGAGACCTCCGGCATGTCCAGGCCTTCGCGCAGCAGGTTGATGCCCACCAGCACGTCGAACTTGCCCAGGCGCAGGTCGCGGATGATCTCCACGCGCTCGACCGTGTCGATGTCCGAATGCAGGTAGCGCACGCGGATGCCGTGCTCGCTCAGGTACTCGGTCAGGTTCTCGGCCATGCGCTTGGTCAAGGTGGTGACCAGCACGCGGTCGCCCATCTTGATGCGCTCGTTGGCCTCGCTCATCAGGTCGTCGACCTGGGTGCCGACCGGGCGGATCTCCACCACCGGATCGATCAACCCGGTCGGGCGCACCACCAGTTCGGCCATGTCTTCGCCGGCTTCGCGGTACTCATACGGACCGGGCGTGGCCGACACGTAGATGGCGCGCGGGCAGCGCTGTTCCCATTCTTCGAAACGCAGCGGCCGGTTGTCCAGCGCCGACGGCAGCCGGAAGCCGAATTCCACCAGCGTTTCCTTTCGCGAACGGTCGCCCTTGTACATCGCACCGATCTGCGGAATGGTCACGTGCGATTCGTCGATCACCAGCAGCGCGTCCGGCGGCAGGTAATCGAACAGGGTCGGCGGCGGCGAACCGGCCGGCTTGCCGGTCAGGTGGCGCGAATAGTTTTCGATGCCGTTGCAGAAGCCCACCTCGGCCATCATCTCGATGTCGAACTGGGTACGCTGGGCCAGGCGCTGCGCCTCGACCAGCTTGTTTTCCGCATACAGCTGATCCAGCCGCTCCTTCAGCTCCACCTTGATGGTTTCCACTGCCGCCAGCACGCGCTCGCGGGTGGTGGCGTAGTGGGTCTTCGGGTAGACGGTGAAGCGCATCATATTGCGCAGCGTTTCGCCGGTGAGCGGATCGAACAGGGTGATTTTTTCCACTTCGCCGTCGAACAGTTCGATGCGCAGCGCTTCGCTGTCCGATTCGGCGGGGAACACGTCGATCACTTCACCACGCACGCGGAACGTGCCGCGATGCAGCTCGTATTCATTGCGGGTGTACTGCAGCTGGGTGAGGTGGTTGATCAGGTCGCGCTGGTCGATGCGCTCGCCCTTGGACAGGATCAGCCGCAGCGACAGGTAATCTTCCGGCGCGCCCAGGCCGTAGATGGCCGATACCGTGGCCACCACCAGCGCATCCGGACGTGACAACAGGGTCTTGGTCGCCGCCAGGCGCATCTGCTCGATGTGTTCGTTGATCGAACTGTCCTTCTCGATGAAGGTGTCCGAGGACGGCACATAGGCTTCCGGCTGGTAGTAGTCGTAGTAGCTGACGAAATACTCCACCGCGTTGTGCGGGAAGAACGCCTTGAACTCGCCGTACAACTGCGCGGCCAGCGTCTTGTTCGGCGCCATGATCAGCGTCGGTTTCTGGATGCGGTCGATGACGTTGGCGATGGTGTAGGTCTTGCCCGAGCCGGTCACGCCGAGCAGGGTCTGCTTGGCCACGCCGGCTTCGAAGTTGCTGCTCAGCTTCTCGATCGCGTTGGGCTGGTCGCCTGCCGGCGAATACGGCGATACGAGTTGGAAACGGTCGCTCATGGTGCTGCCAGGTCCCGGGGGGAACAATTATAGCGGGGCGGCCAGTGACGGCAGGTTGAGGGAATCGGCGACCTGCGGTTGACGGGTCCGGCGACGGACCGGTGGCGGGGCAAGGTGGACCATGCAGGCACGGAGGACTTGCCGATGCAAACGCCATATTGCCCTGCATCCCGCCCCACCGGTTACGGCCTGATCGAGCTGTGCGCCACCCTGGCCGTGGTCGGCCTACTGTGCGCGGTCGCCCTGCCCTCCTTCCAGTACAACATGGCACGGCTACGGGCGGACAACCTGCGCATGCAACTGCACGCCACCCTGTCAATGGCGCGCGCCACCGCGCTGACCCGGCGCAAGCGCACGCATCTGTGTCCCAGCAGCGATGGCACCACCTGCGGCACTGAATGGGCAGACGGCTGGCTGTTGTTCGAGGCAGCGGACAAAGCGGGCAAAGATCCCCATCCCATCGTGCCGCTGATGGTGGAGCGACGAGCACCGTCCACCGTCCGCGTACTCCATACGCAACACCGCCTGCGCGTTCAGTTCCGCCACGATGGACGCAATGCGGGACGCAACCTGTCGCTTTACATCTGCGCAGGCGACCGTCTGCACAGCGAGATCAAGGTAAGCATCACCGGCAGGGTGCGCAGCAATGTGCTGCGCAGGTCGCTGCGCTGCGCGGTTCCCTGAAAAAGCAAAAGCCGCGATTTCTCGCGGCTTTTGTAGTATCTGGCGCCCGAAGTTGGACTCGAACCAACGACCCCCTGATTAACAGTCAAGTGCTCTAACCGGCTGAGCTATTCGGGCGGGGACGCGCATTCTAGACGCTGCTGCGGAGACTTGCAACCGCCTCGGGCGGTCACCAGCAGCCCGACGTCGTCGCCTCTGAAGGCGTCTTCACGCTGGCCTGGTTGATGGTCATCGTGCCGCACTTGTCACGGCTCTGCGCGGTGGACGGCGTCGCGGTGATGACGAACGTCGACTGCGCGCCCTGAAAGCCCAACCCGTAGTGCGCGGTGCCACCTTCGCGCGGCGACTGGGTCGCCGGCAACGCAAAGCCGGAATAAGTGTTGTTGGTGGTGTGAAAGCGCTCGGCAAGCTGGGCGTACTCCACCAGATCCGCCTTGGCCTGGCCCCGGCGGGACTTCCGCACGTGCTCGGAGTAGGACGGGAAAGCGATCGCGGCGAGGATTGCGATCACGGCCACCACGACCATCATCTCGATCAGGGTGAAGCCGCGCTGCGCCCGGGCGAAGGCCCGGCGCGGCAGGGGGGGGGCAACAGCGGATGTCATCGCAGGGATCTCCGGTTTACTGCAGCTGACGCCATGACTGGCGACCGCAGGGATAAGGAATGTACAGCGGCTCGGCGCCTGGTGCATTGATCGCCATCCAGCAGGCCTGGCCTTGGGGGCCAGTGCCGTTCGCCAACCGCGGGACCACAGTAACTCCGACATCGCGGACCGGCGAAGTACCGCCGGTATTCAGCGGAATGGCGGCGGTTCCGGTAGCTACCGGCGTACCATCCGGCGACGCCTTTCGTGCCTGCTGGAGCGCGGCGACGCCGCTGGTGCTGCTCAGGCCGTAGAGCCAGTTGGACCCCTCGGTCGAACAGCCCGCCTGAGCCTGGTTGGGCACATAGGTCGGCATGAACACTACGCCCGCAGCGACCGTCGGGTTGCCGACGAAGCGTTCGCTGGTCGGTAAGGTGACCGTCCAGCCCACGCGGTTCGACGGGGTAGCGCCCATTGTCATGGTGCGCTCGCCATTGGTGGTCCCCACCGTGAAGGGGGTCAGGTTGGCTGCCGTGTAGGTCGAGGTTGGCTGCCCGGGGAAGTTGTCATTCACGCCGTAAAGCCCCTGTACCGTCGTATCGCGCTCGTCTCCATTGAACGAGAAGCTGCCGGTCCCGAACAGCAGCATCGCACCGTCGCCAAGGCCGGAGACTGCGGTCATGCCGCCGGTGATCGGCTGGCGATAGGTCAGGCTGCCTTCGGTGCTGGTGCGCGTGGTGAACAGCGGTTGGGTGACCGAGGTCGCAGCGGACTCCAGGTCGAACTTCCAGATCGCTCCCTTCTGGTCGGCGCCGTAGACGATGTCGGCCATGCCATCGCGGCCGCGGCGGCGCGTGGTGGTGCCATTGGTGGTGGTGGTGGTGAAGCGATCGACCACCACCAGGTTGCCCAGCCCGTTGCTGCCTGCCGGCGCTGTCGTGGCACTCTCGGCGGCCTCGATCATCCGCACCGATGCGTCATTCAAGTCCACCACGAACAGCACGGCCTTGCCGCTGGCGCTGTTGTAGCCGTTGCCGAATATCGCTTTCCACGCGACGCCGCCATTGGCGCCGCGGGTGGGCACGATCACCGGCTTGCCCAGTACGAAGCCGATGTTGTTGCGCACGTCCTGCGGCAACGAGGTGTTCAGGTCGTTGATCTCCCAGAGTCGGTTGCCGGCACCGAACGTCCCTGGATTAGTTACGTTCAGCGCGAACACCGAGCGACCACCTGCCCCGGATGCCGCCACCAGCGCCGTGCCCCAGCTGCCACCGAACCGTACGTCGGCCACTGTGACCTGGCCATCGACATAGTAACGATGCGAGAATTTCTGCAGACCCTTGCCGGCTTCCACGTAAGGGAACACCAGGTTGCCCATGTGGCCCACGGCGGTCTGCGGAATGTAGCCAAAGACCTCGTCGCCACCGCTGCCGGTGCTCACGCCCGTGCCAGTCAGGCCGCCGTCGAAGGCATGCAGCATGCCGTCGTTGGCGCCCACGTACACCATGTGGCGGCCGTTCTGCTGCTTGTCAGCGAGGTAGGCCGCATAGGTTGTGGCCAGGGTGCCACCCAGTGAACGATAGCCGAAATCATCCAGTGGCGAGCTGACCACCGGGCTGGAATTGACGATGTCACCGAGCAGTGTGGTACGGCTGCGGAAGATGCCGCCGGTGTTGCGGACTTCCTTGCTTGTATCGCCCTTCAGGTAACTGATCACGCTGGACGCATCCGCGCCCATCCGGGTGATCTCATCGGCCGTACAGAAGGACATGCCACCGTTGGCCAGGCTCTTGGTGCACAGATTGTCGAGCGAGAAGTTGGTGCTGTTGAACTCAAACGCCGCAGCCGCCTTACCCGCGAAGATGCGCCGACTGGCAACCGACTTGGTGGCCAACCGGGCACTTGCTTCCCATGCCGCTGTGTATTCGGCCACCCGCGTGGTCGGATTGACCGCCAATGTCTGCGCGCTCAACCGACTGAACCAGTCAGTGCTCTGGTTCGCGATCTCGTAGACCGGGGTGACCGCCAACGAGCCGCTGCCGATCCGCGCGCCGGTGATGGCCAGGCTGCCGGAGGGTGACGAACCGGCGTTCACCGACGACAGGATGCGGCGCATGGCCTCGGTGATGTCGGCTGGCGTGCGCGCATTGATGTACTCGCCACGCGTATTGACCGTCGCGTGCCAGATGTCATCGATGGTGGTCAGGTTGTCGTTCTGCGCCGAAGGCCAGTTGTTGTAAATAGCCGGCGTGGTGTATGGATCCTGGGTGATGTCCGGGTTGAACAGCTGACCGCGGGCACCCAGGGTCACGCCGTAGAAGTTCGCGTGCAGGTTGGTGTTGCAGTCCAGTTTCGGGTTGCCACCTGAAGCACAGGTGCTGGGCACCTTCACCTGGCCCAGCGGCATGTCGGTGCGCAGCGGGGAGTTGTAGTAGGTGGACGCAATATCTGCCATGGTGCCGCTGTGCCCGTCCCTGAACGGAACGCCCATGTTGCCGTCGGCATTGGTGGACGACGGCGTGCCACCATTGCTGAAGCCGTCGGTGAACAGCATCACGGCGTTCTTCTGGCACGACAGCTTGATCGGTGCATCAGCGTCGGTACGCTTGAACTGTAGTCCCGCCGCGTCCACCGCCTGGCGGTTCGGCGTGCCGCCACTGGCGTTCAGCGCGATCATGTTGTCGTAGAGCGTCTGCTTCTCGCGGTCCTGCGACATGTCATAGATCGGCAGGCGCTTGTTCCTGTCCGTGGAGCTGTTGTACGAGGCATGTGAGCCGATGCGAAAGTAACCAACGTACATCTTGTTGACGTCGGCCATCGACTGGGTCATGCCGGCGATCATCGCGCGGTTGCGGTTGCCGTAGTACGAGTACCAGTTGGCGAAATTCTGCAGCGCTGCCGTATCAGCCGTACGCAGCGTGTACTTCCACATGTGGCAGCCTTGGCCACAGGCATTATCTATCTTGGTACGCGGCACGTTGGCGTAAGCTGCCGCGCCACCCAGCAGTGGACGCGCGTCGTTGTTGCTGGTCCAGGGTGTAAAGAACACGCCCGGCCGGTAGCGGACATAGGCATCGGCCGCGCCGATGGCCCAGGTGTAGTCGCTGTTGAATTCATACGTGGTGTTATTGACGCGGAAGCGCGTGCCCGCGGGGACCACCATACCGTCCTGCATGCGGAAGCTGTCGGTGGTGTTCAGTCCGAAATAGTCATCCGTCAGGGTAATCGTCGCGTTCTCGCGCGGGTCGATGCGCGTATTGGCAAGGTTCGCATTTCCGAACGAGGTACCGTCGCGGTTGATCCACGGTTGGTACACGATGGTCGGATCGAAGAAGCTCGGGTTGTACTCGGAGGACCGGGCAAAGCCGTATACATCAAGCGGCGGCAGGCCCACGCTGGCGCCGGCGCGCGGTCCGGGCAGCACGTACAGGTAGTCACAGTTGCCCGACAACGACAGGCTGCCATTCTCCAGGAAGAAGCTGCGCCGAGTACGGTTCCAGCAGACCTCGCCATCCGGCCCCGGGAACTGGGTCTGGAAATTCATCGAGCCGGAGTTGTCCACCGCCATGATGAACGAAGGCGCGACCGGCACTTCGACGTTCAGCGGCGCCTGGGCCAGGATGCCCTGCCCCTGCGCGGCGAACAGCGAGTAGACCAGTGCGCCGGCAACGAGGGCCAGCGTGGCGCCGCCCCCCGCGATGAACATCTTCTTTCGGCTTGCCATGGCAGCCATCCTCAGAGCTTGAATACAGTGTCGATGGCGACCGCCGAGCGGCTGGGATCGCCACTGGTAGCCGTGTCCGTTGCATAGGCGGTGATCTGGTATACCGGCGTCGCAGCTTCGACCGGTCGTCCCATGCCAAGCGCCGCCTCACCCTGGATGCAGGTCTCGATCTGCCGGACTTTCACCACCTGGCGCTCACTCTGGGCTCGCTGGCTGGTCCATACCGAGGGGTCGTAGCCGTTGTCACATTGGATTTCGATGCTGGCACTCGTCAGCGATCCGGTCGCACCGGCTGTCGCATCGCGGTTGGCCAGAGCTTCCACCTGGTTCTCAGTCAGGCGTACGGCGTCCTCCGAACGCTGGAAGGCTGCATTCACGGCCCGATAGTTCGAGGCCATGCGCTCCTGCATGTTGGCCACCTGCATGCCGGCAATCCCCAGCAGGGACAGCAGGATCAACATGATCAGCGCGACATAGAGCACTGCACCGCGTTGCCGTGAGGGAAGTGCGGTGCGTGGAATGTGGATGCGGTGCATGGCTCAGTTCCCGAACAGTCGATTGCGAAGCGCTACCGATACCTCGTACGAGGCACGGTAACGGCTGTCATTTGCAGCAGCATTGGTGAAGCGCACGCCCAGTACACCTGGCTCATTGGTCGCCGCAGCCGCCTGCGCGGCCGCTGCCGGCTGCGGGCTGCGGGCGAGAATCCCGACCTGCACCAGGCCGACCCGCCGCCACGGCCCCACCGCGGCGGCGGTGACCGCCGTACTCACCTGGGCAGCCGGCTGCTGGGCGGTGATTCTGCCCGACGGCGGCTGCAGCAAACCGATGTTGGTCGTATTGTCGAGCCCGTACAGGAACTGCAGGTTCTCGATGCCTTCGACCAGCTCCTCGCCTGACTGGAAACCTGTGCTGTTGGCACGGGCGCGGTACAGCGAAGGCTGCGCAGGGGTGGCACTGTTGTTGGCCACGTAGTACGCCACCGCTTCGGCGCGGTACACCATGGTCACCGCATTGTTGGCCGCGTAGCGGCTCAGGTCGGTGTTGGTGGCTGTCAGGGTTGTACCTGCCAGCGTGCCGGCAAAGATGTCCACGCCGCTGCAGTCGCCGACGGCGAACAACGACGGTGTTGACGGCACGCCGGCAGTCAAACGTGCTGCCGCAGCGCTGCTGATGGTCAGCGTGGAATTGGTCCCCGCGGCGATCGCAAGGACCGGTGCGCCCTCGGGCGCGAGATAGCGCAGCACTATGATGTCGCTGCCACCGCGCGGTGCCGGCGAGAGCCCGCTGATGCTGGCTGGGGCATTGGCCACGCCGGCCCAGTTGGCACCCAGTTGAAGGCTGTTGCCGGGCGCGGTGTTGGCCGCGTCATAGCCCTGGATGGGGATGTTGAAGTCCAACGCGGATCCCGCACCGGGCGTCACGCCGGTCAGATTGATGCGGATCGCATCGTCGGCGCGGACGATATGGGCCTGGTCATTGACGCAGCCCATGTGCCCGGCCATGCGGATGTCACGCTCCAGAAAGTCGAGTGCGAAGCGCGCGTTTTCCTGGGTACGCGCCACGCCTTCGGACAGTCGCGAGGCGGTGCGCGAGGCGCTGAATATCTGGATCACGCCCAGCATCAGGATAAGGCCGATGACCAGCGAGACCATCACCTCGATCAGAGAGATACCGGCCGCGGCCTGCTTGCGCGAAGGGATGTACTTGCTCATAGACGGCTGACCAGCGTGAACGTGGTGGTGGTGTCCGGGTTGGCCTTGTCCCAGCGCTGGTCGCCCCAGGTGATGCCGACGGTGACCACTCCCGCGTCCATGCTCACGCTGGCGGCTGCCTTGTCGCCCAGCGTCTTCACCACCTGGCACTGCCAGCGGGCGATGTTCTGGGCCTGGGTGATGGTGCCGGTGGGCCAGGCGCAGGGGCCCGCCGACGGGGTCACCGAACCGGCCGCGAACGAGGCCGTGCCGTAGGCGCCACCGTTAAGCGTATCGGTGCGCTGCACGCGCATCAGGTCGATCAGGTCGTAGGCCAGGTTGGTCGCCTGGGTACGGTAGCCGGCGCTCTGCACGAAGCGCACGTTCATGGTCTGCAGCAGGGCGAAACCGAGCAGCCCGAAGCCCAGCACCAGCAGCGCGATGAGCACCTCCAGCAGGCTGAAGCCGCCTTGGTGGCGAAGCGGTTTGAACGTAGCGCGACGTGTCATCAGCAGGTCTCCTGCAACACCCGGACCTGGCCGGAAAGGTTGACGGTGAGCGTGCGCTTGGGATCGCCCGCCGCGCAGCTGTCCGGGGCCACGGTCAGCACCTGGTCCGCGCTTGCACGACGACGCCCACGTGCATCGAATGCGATTTCGGCCGAGGGGCCGGTGAGAACCAGGTTCGGCCGCCCTGCCACATAACGCAGCACGGTATCGCCGCTGTTGAAGCTGCCGCTGCCATCTTCGTCGCTGTAGGCCATGAGGCCGCCATTCCAGGCGCCATCGCAGGTACTGCCGGCCGAACTGGCACAGACGCCGCCGCCCCTGCTGTTGCGGATGGCTTCACTACGGGCCAGCGCGACCAGCCCGAGGATCTCGTTGTTGGCATTGGCGACGCGGTTTGACCGCAAGGTACTGCGGAAACTCGGGAACGCGATGGTCATCAGGATCGCCAGAATGGAGATCGTGACCATCAGTTCGACCATCGTGAAGCCCTTGGACAGGCGTAAAGACATGGGACGCTCCCCAGCGTGATGTCGGCACGATGAGGCAGGCCTGCGCCCCCCGCAAGGGGGTGCAGGACGAACGGTCATTCGGGGGCGACAAGCGTCTAAAGATCGGCGCCCCAAGCGGTGACGGGCGTGACGACCAACGGTCGTCACCCACCGCGGAAACGGCTGACGGCCAGGGGCCGTCACTACCGGTCGTCACCCACCGCGGCAACGGCGGACGGCCTGCGGCCGTCACTACCGGTCGTCACCCACCGCGGCAACGGCTGACGGCCAGCGGCCGTCACTACCCTGGGTGGCGATCGGTCAGGCCAGCACCTGGTAGCACGGCTTGTATTCGCCGGAAATCTTCATCCGGCGCTGGTCGACGAAGGCGCGCAGCAGCGCGTCCAGCGCCTGCATCATGTCGGCGTCGCCATGGATCTGGAACGGACCGGATTCCTCGATCCGGCGCATGCCGTCTTCCTTCACGTTGCCGGCCACGATGCCGGAGAACGCGCGGCGCAGGTCGGCCGCCAGCGCATGCGGGGCACGGCCGTGGTGCAGGTCCAGCCCGGCCATGGCTTCATGGGTGGGCTCGAACGGCTGCTGGTAGTCCCACGGAATGTCGATGGACCAGTTGAAGAAGAACGAATCCTTCGCCGCCAGCCGATGTTCGCGCACCTGCTTGATGCCGGCCGACATCTTGCGCGCAACCGCCGACGGATCGCCGATGATGATCTGGTAGCGCTCGGCGGCCGCATCGCCCAGGGTCAGGCGGATGAAGCGGTCGATCTGCTCGAAGTACGGCGCGGCCACGGTCGGGCCGGTCAGGATCAGCGGGAACGGCAGGTCCTTGTTCTCTTCGCGCAGCAGGATGCCCAGCAGGTACAGGATCTCCTCTGCCGTACCCACGCCACCGGCGAACACGATGATGCCGTGGCCGATGCGCACGAACGCTTCAAGCCGCTTTTCGATGTCCGGCATGATCACCAGGTGGTTGACGATCGGGTTCGGCGACTCGGCCGCGATGATGCCCGGCTCGGTCAGGCCGATGTAGCGCGTCACCGTCCGGCGCTGCTTGGCGTGGGCGATGGTGGCGCCCTTCATCGGGCCCTTCATCGCACCCGGGCCGCAGCCGGTGCAGATGTCCAGCCCGCGCAGGCCCAGCTCGTAGCCGACCTGCTTGGTGTACAGGTATTCGTCGCGGCCGATCGAATGGCCGCCCCAGCAGACCACCAGGTTGGGGTCACCCGGGTTGAGGATGCGCGCATTGCGCAGCAGCCCGAACACGGCGTTGGTGATGCCGTCCGATGATTCCAGTTCGGCCGCGTAGGCCGGGCCCATTTCGATGGCCATGTAGGCCAGGTCGCGGACCACAGCGAACAGCAGTTCGGCCACGCCGCGGATGATCTCGCCGTCGACGAAGGCCATCGCCGGCGCGTTGGCCAGGTCGATGCGTACGCCACGGTCCTGCTGGGCGACCTGGATGTCGAAATCCGGGTACAGGTCACGCGCCGCGCGCGGATCGTCCGAGGCACTGCCACTGGTCAGCACGGCCAGCGCGCAGCGGCGCAGCAGCTCGTGCATGCCGCCACCGGAGGCATCGCGCAGGCGCGCCACTTCCGCCCGGGACAGCACATCCAGGCCACCGCGCGGATAGATCCGCGCGTCCTGCACCGGCAGCGTACGTGCCGGCTTTTCAATCGTCGTGGTCATGTCCAACGTTTCGCTTCCTTCAAGGTGTCCGACTGTAGCGCTGCCCCCATAAAAAAGAAAACGGCCGGGTTTCCCCGGCCGTTTCCGTTCACATCAGGTACCGCTACCGATTAGAACTGGTAACGGAAGCCCAGCTGCAGCGACCACTGCGACACACCGGTGTCGAAACCATCGGCGTCGTTGTTGGCGACGGCCGGGGCATCGGCGAAGCGGTAGTTGTAGACGTACTTGCCGTCATACAGGCCCTGCAGGGTGGCAACACGGCTGTTGGCGTTGAAGCCGTAGTCGTAGATGTTGCCCCACTTCTTGTTCAGCATGTTGCCGACGTTCTGGATATCCAGCCAGATCTCCGACTTGTGGCCCTTCATGAAGCCCGGCAGCTGCTGGGTGATGCGGACGTCGAAGGTGTTGATCCAGCCACTGGTGAACTTGTTCGCCGGAGCGACCTGACCGGCGTACTTGGCCAGATCCGGGTTGGCGGCCAGCCAATCGAAGAAGCTCTTCTCCATCGCGGCATCCGGGGTGAAGCGGCCAGCAGCGTTGAGGTTGCCGAACAGCACTTCGCCCGGGTTCGGGACATAGAACAGATCGTTCGCCGAGCGGCTGTCGCCGTTGGCATCGTTGACGAACAGGTAGCTGTACGGACGACCGCTGCGGCCTTCGTACACCAGGCCCACGCGGGTTTCGTAATCACCGAAGAACGCGTGCTTCCAGTTCAGCGAGCCGGAGATGCGGTCACGGATCTGGTAGCGCGAGGTGTTCAGCACTTCGTCATTGATGTTGAAGGCGTACTGGTAGCCCCAGCCCGAGCTGGCGGTGGAGCTGGTCAGGGTGCCCACTTCTTCGGCATCGGTGTAGGTGTAGCCCACGTTCCAGGACCAGTCGCTGTCCGGGGACCACGGCTTGCTCAACGACACGGTGAACTGCGAGGTGCGGCCCTTGTCGGTGTTGTCGATCAGGTAGACGTTGTTGAAGCCGTTGGCCGCGTAGCTGTTACGCGCATCACCGGTCGCCCACAGCCTGTTGTCAGCAGAAGGCCGGTAGTAGTTGGTGCGGCCATCCGGACCCACCGTACGGCTGTTACCGAGGTTCAGGTGCTGATAGAACAGGCCATCCTTCACCTTGGTCACCAGCAATTCGGCCGAAGCCACCAGGCCGTTCCACGGCAGCTCGTGGTCAAAGGCGATGTTGGCCTTGTACGTCGACGGCATCTTGAAGTCATTGCCGACGAAGTTGACGTTCTGCAGCGCCTGGTTGGCCAAGGGCGGCGGAACCGGCTGGGTATCCTTGTTCGGGCTGAACGGCAGGCCGGGCACCGGCGAGTTGTAGGTGTAGGAGTCGTAGTTGAAGCCGGTGGTCGAATAGCTGTTGCTGATCCAGACCTGCGGCGAGTCACCCTGGAACAGGCCCACGCCACCGCGCAGCTGCGTCGGACGTTCGGTGTCGAAGGTGTAGTTGAAGCCGAAGCGCGGCTGGATCAGGAACTTGCTGCCGAACACCTTGCTGTTGTTGTAACCGAAGGTGTTGAAGGCCTTCTGGTTGTAAGCCGGCTCCGGGCTCGAATCCGGACGGTCACCACGCAGGCCCATGGTCAGGGTCAGGTTGTTGTTGACGTACCAGGTGTCCTGCACGAACAGCGCCAGGTTGCTGTACTCGTAGTCAGCGGCGATCGAACCCGGCGAGGTTTCCTTGGCCAGGTTGTAGGTCTGCCAACGGCCGGCGGCGAAGTTGTCCAGGCCGTAGAAGGTGTAGGTGCCCCACGAGTTGGCGCCGTAGTAGTTGTAGATGTCGTTGGTGTCGTAGGAGGCACCGAACTTCAGGTCGTGATCACCCAGGGTGAGGGTACCGGCGGCGTAGTAGTTCCACGCCTTGGTCTCCAGCACGTTGTTGTGGGAGTTCGCTTCGGTGCCCAGGTACAGCGAGTCACCCTGCGGGACGTTCGGATCACCGGCCTGCGGGAAATAGATGCGGATGCTCGGCGCATTGGTCGGGACCTGGCGCACGGCGGAGTACTCACGATAGGACGCCTTCAACTCGGTCGAGAAGTTGTCGGTCCAGTCGCTGAACACCTGTGCGACGTAGCTTTCGTTGGTCTTGACCTGCTGGTACCAGTACGAGCTCAGGCCTGCAGCAGAGGTCGAGTTCATGCCGTTGATGCGCAGCTTGTCCTGCTCCAGCTTGCTGTAGCGGATGTTGGCGCGGTGGTTGTCGCTGATGTTCCAGTCGATCTTCAGCGCGTACTCTTCCAGCTCGGTATCACCGTTGCTGTTGAAAGTGCCGGCGTCGAAGCCGTAGCCCTGCGCGATCTGCTGCGCACGGGTCACGTCGGCCATGGTGAAGTCCGCGTCAGCCTGGCCCAGCGCGGTGCCGGAAATATCGGCACCCGGCGCGGCCTGCTTGAACTTCTCGTAGTTGGCGAAGAAGAACAGCTTGTCCTTCAGGATCGGACCACCGACGGTGACGCCGTAGGTTTCTTCCTTGGTGAAACCATTGAAGGGCTCGCCTTCCGGATTGTCGCCGAACCAGTCGCCATCACGGTAGGTGCCATACACCGAACCGTGGAATTCGTTGGTACCGGACTTGGTCACCGCGTTGACGGTGGCACCCACGGCCGACGCGATGCTTACATCGTAGTTGGACAGGTTGATGTCCAGTGCTTCGATGGCTTCCATCGCGACCGGCTGGCGGCGGGTCGGCATGTTGTTGCCTTCCAGGCCGAAGGTGTCGCTGGCCGAAACGCCGTCGATGCTGATCGAGTTGTAGCGCGGGTTCTGGCCACCGGCCGAGATCGAGCCCGAGGCGCGGTCGACGAAGGTCACGCGCGGGTCAAGGCGCATCAGGTCCTGGATGTTGCCGCCGATCGACGGCGCCATTTCGATCTGTTCCTGGCTGATGTTGGTGCCCGAACCCATCTTGGTGGCACTGAACACTTCCGAACCACCGCCCACGGCGACGACCTGGACCGCGTCCAGGTTGGTGGCGGCGAGGTCGCCGGCCAGCGTCGCGTTGATGGTGCCGGTCTGGTTCACGCCCAGGTAGACGCCATCTTCGGTCTTGGTGCCCTCACCGGCCTTGGTGATGGAGATCGTGTACGGACCACCCACGCGCAGGCCGCGCGCGTTGTAACGACCCGCCGCATCGGTCGTGGCACGCGAAACAGTGCCGGACTCGGTGTGGGTGATGATGACTTCGGCGCCAGCGACAGGCGCACCGGCGGAAGAGACGACCTGGCCGCCGACACCGGCAGAGGTGCTCTGGGCAAAGGCGGGAGCGGCAGCAAGCACGGTCAAGAGGCCAAGGGTGAGCTTGGACATCCGGAGAGTGTGGTTCATCTAGGGTAGCCTCGATGGGAGTTGGCGATGGCGGATAAAAAAGCGCATCCAGGCAGCCTTGCGGGCGGCTGCTCGGATAGTTATCTGGGGTTCCCAACCGTGAACGGCAGCTGCCGCAACGGTTAACAATAGATTAACACGGTACGATCCGAATGTGACGGTAGTGCGACAGAAGCGGCCTGATCGCAACCCAATCGTGACGGTTCCTTCACTCCCCGTGAAGGTTCGGCTCACAAATCGGGCTATTCCGGCATGACGGCCTTCACGCTTCCGCGCCACGTCAAGCCTTCCTGCGACAGCAGGTGCACTGCCTCGGCGGCCGCCAACCCCGGCCCGCCGGCCACATCATCCTGGTCCAACGACCACGCCCGGGCGCGCAGCGCTGTCCGCATCGGGGCCGGTTGCAGCCCGGCAACGCGTACCGGTCCCTGCTTCAATTCATCATGCAGGCTGGCCAGCAGCCCGCGCAGCCCATGCTGGGCCACGCCGTAACCGCCCCAGTAAGCCGCCCCCACCCGTGCCGGGTCGTCCACGCAGAACACCACGGCGGCATCCTCGCACTGCTTCAACAACGGCAGGCAGGCCTGCACCAGCAGCGCCGGCGCGGTCAGGGTGACATGCAGGGAGCGGGCGAACGCGGCCGGTTCGGCCAGCTCGAACGGGGTCAGCCCCGGGAAATCGGCTGCGCAGACCAGGATGCCGTCCAGACGGCCCAATTCGGCCTGCACGCGGCTGGCCAGTTCGGCGAAATCATCCGGCGTGGCGCCTTCCAGGTCCAGCGGATACAGCAGCGGCTCCGGTCCGGCCTGTTGCACCTGGGCGTAGACGCGATCAAGCCGGCGCGGCTTGCGCCCGAGCAGGATCACCGTGGCCCCGGCTGCCGCGCAGGCCACCGCGGCAGCGCTGCCCAGCCCGCCACCGGCGCCGACCACCAGGATCACCCGGCCCTCGAGCGCGCCGGCTTCGGCGTCAGGCGACGCGGCCAGGCTCATGCAACCGAGGCTTCTTCGACGATGCGCTTGAGCTCGCCGGCTTCGAACAGCTCCATCACGATGTCGCAGCCCCCGATCAGCTCACCGTGCATGAACAGCTGCGGGAACGTCGGCAGGTTGGAAAACCGCGGCAGGTTGGCGCGGATCTCGGGTTCTTCCAGCACATTGATGGTGCGCAGGGATACCGCTCCGGCGGCCATCAGGGCCTGTACGGCACGGCTGGAAAAGCCACACATCGGGTATTGGGGCGTACCCTTCATGAACAGCACGAGGGGGTAACGATCAACTTCGGCCTGGATCTGCTGCATCACTGCCACAACCACACTGCCTCCTGGATGGGCGAATCCGACCGCGACGGTCGGCTAGACTTCCCACAGTAGTCGCCATTGTAAGCCGATGGAACCGGCCACCGGCATCCTCCCCTTTTCCCTCATCGCCCGCCCATGGAACTCACCGACCTTCCCTACTCGCCCGGCGCCCTGCAACCCCATCTGTCCGAACGGTCAGTGGCGCTGCAGCATGGACAACACCAGCGCGCCTGCGTGGATCAGGTGAATGCGCGGATCAGCGGGACCGAATGGGAAGACGCGCCGCTGGAGCGGATCGTGCGCGAAAGCCAGGGCGCGCTGTTCGAAGCCGCCGCCCAGGCCTGGAACCTGCAGTTCCAATGGCAGTGCCTGCGGCCGCGCGGCGGCGGCGATCCGGTGGGCCGGCTGGCCGACCGGGTGAAGCGCTGCTTCGGTGACGCCGCCAGCCTGCGCAAGGCGTTCAATGACGCCGCGCTGGGCCTGTTCGGTGCCGGCTGGGCGTGGCTGGTGCTGCATCCGGATGGCAGCCTGGCGGTGGTGGTCACGCGCAACGCCGCCACGCCGCTGACCAGCCACAGCGTGCCGCTGCTGGCCTGCAATCTGTGGGAACACGCGTATTACCTGGATTACCAGAACGACCGCGCGCGTTACCTGGACGCCTGGTGGAAGGCGGTCAACTGGGAATTCGCCGCGGAGCAGCTGCCGGGCTGAATGACGGCCAGCGGCCGTCACTACCTGTCAGCGCGCAGCGGCTGACCCCGTGACGACCAACGGTCGTCACCCACCACCAAATGACGACCAACGGTCGTCACCCACCACCAAATGACGGCCGTCACTACCCGCCTTCAGTCGCGGATCACGCGCGCAGGGCCTGGATGGCCGGGGCTACCTGGACCTGTCGACCCAGTGCTTCGCCTACCTGCTCCAAGGACGACGCGAGCGCGGAGGCGTCGTCGTCGCGCAGCGTGGCATGGCCGACCTTGCGACCGTCACGCGGCTGCTTGCCGTAGTCGTGCCAGTGGCCACTGGACTGCGCCAGCACCGGCACCGGGTCGGGCATCGCGCCGATCCAGTTGAGCATGCAGGCATGCCCCAGCATGCGGGTATCGCCCAGCGGCAGGCCCAGTACCGCGCGCAGGTGGTTCTCGAACTGCGAGGTCTCGCTGCCTTCGATGGTCCAGTGGCCCGAGTTGTGCACGCGCGGCGCCATCTCGTTGGCCAGCAGTTCGCCATCGCGGCAGAACAGCTCCAGCGCGAACACCCCTACGTACTGCAGGTGCTCGGCCAGGGTGCGGGCATAGCCGATCGCCGCCTGCTGCTCGGCATCGGACAACCTGGCCGGCGCGACACTGGCCGACAGAACGCCATCGACGTGCCAGTTGCCGGTGACCGGATACGCCTGGAAGCTGCCATCGCGGCCGCGCACGGCCACCACGCTGACTTCGCGCTGGAAGGCAACGAAGCCTTCCAGTATCAGGCCGGTCTTGTCGACCTGCGCACCCAGTGCGTCCCATGCCGCATCGATGTCGGCCGCGCTGCGCAGCCGGAACTGCCCCTTGCCGTCATAGCCCAGGCGGCGGGTCTTCAGGATGCATGGCAAGCCGAACGCAGCCACCTTTTCCGCCAGCTGCGCGCGGCTGGTGATGTCGGCGAACGGCGGCAGCGGGATGCCCAGCTGCTGGAACAACGTCTTCTCGCTCAGCCGATCCTGGGCCACGGCCAGTGCCGACGGCGGCGGATACACCGGCACCTGGTCGGCCAGCCACTGCGCACTGTCGGCCGGCACGTTCTCGAAATCGAAGGTGACCACGTCCACCTTGGCGGCAAACGCAGCCAGGGCCTGGCGATCATCGAACGCGGCCACGGTCAGCGGTGCCAGCGGTCCGCCGCAGGCATCGGCAGCCGGATCGAACAGCTCGAAGCGCAGACCCATCGGCGCACCGGCCAGGACCATCATGCGGGCCAGCTGGCCGCCGCCCAGGATGCCTACCGTCCTGGTGCTCATTGACGTGGATCGTCGTGGGCCATGACCTCTTCGGTCTGGCGTGCGCGGAAGGCATCCAGCGCCGTGCCGATGGCCGGCTGGTCACTGGCCAGCATCGCCGCGGCGAACAGCGCCGCGTTGGACGCACCGGCATTGCCGATGGCGAACGTGGCGACCGGGATGCCGGCCGGCATCTGCACGATGGACAGCAGCGAATCCATGCCGTTGAGCGCCTTGGACTGCACCGGTACGCCCAGCACCGGCACGGCGGTCTTGGCGGCGATCATGCCCGGCAGGTGCGCGGCGCCACCGGCGCCGGCAATGATCGCGCGCAGCCCGCGCGGACCGGCCTGTTCGGCGTAGTCGAACAACACGTCCGGGGTGCGGTGGGCGGAAACCACCTTCACTTCGAACGGAACACCCAGGGCTTCAAGCTTCTGGGCGGCGTGCTGCATGGTCTCCCAGTCGGAGCGGGAACCCATGACGATGCCGACGAGCGGCGCGGATTGGTTGGGGGTCATTGGCCGTCACCTGCCTTAAAGACGTATTCTAGCCGTCTTCCACGCAAGACGAAGAACCATGGATCGCAAGCTGCTTGACCTGCTGGTATCGCCCGACACCCGCCAGCCCCTGTCCCTGCTGGATGCCAAGGGCCTGGAAGCCCTCAACCGCGCCATCGGTGCCGGTACCGTCAACAAGGCCGACGGCAATCCGCTGGCCCAGCCGCTGCGGCAGGCGCTGGTCACCCGCGACCGCAAGCAGGTGTTCCGCCTGGACGACGGCATCCCGGTGCTGCTGGCTGAAGAAGCCATCGCCACCGCGCAGATCGCGGACTTCCCTTCCGCATGAGCACCGCCGCCGCGGGCGCGTTGATCGCGCCGGACCCGGCGCAGGTCGCCGCCGACGTGGCGCGTGCACTGGCTGAAGACATCGGCAGCGGCGATGTGACCGCTGCCCTGCTGCCCGACCATGCCGACAGCGCCTACCTGCTGTGCAAGCAGGACGCGGTGATCGCGGGACGCCCCTGGTTCGACGCCACCCATCGTGCGCTGGATCCGCAGGTGCGCATCGACTGGCAGGTCCGCGAAGGCCAGGCCGTCGTGGCCGGCACCGTGCTGGCCCTGCTGCACGGGCGCAACCGCTCGCTGGTCAGCGCCGAACGCACCTCGTTGAACTTCCTGCAGACCCTGTCCGGCACCGCGACGATCACCGCGCGTCATGTCGCTGCGGTGGCCGGCACCGGCACCCGCATCCTGGACACGCGCAAGACCCTGCCCGGCCTGCGCCTGGCGCAGAAGTACGCGGTGCGCTGTGGTGGCGGCGACAACCACCGCATCGGCCTGTACGACACGGTGATGCTGAAGGAAAACCACATCCGCGCCGCCGGCTCGCTGCCGGCCGCGGTGGCCGCCGCGCGCACGCTGTGGCCGCAGCTGCCGCTGGTGGTGGAAGTGGAAGACCTCGATCAGCTGGAGCAGGCACTGCAGGCCGGCTGCGAGCGCATCCTGCTGGATGATTTCCCGGCCGCGCTGCGCCGTGAGGCCGTGCGCCTGACCGCCGGACGCATTCCGCTGGAAGTGTCCGGCAGCGTCGGCCTGGACGGCCTGCGCGCGATTGCCGAAGACGGCGTGGACTGTATTTCCATTGGCGGCCTGACCAAGCACGTGCAGGCCATCGATCTGTCACTGAAGCTCGGCCCGCCGCCAGGCTGAAGGGGTCAGAGTCCGGGGT
>NZ_LDJK01000047.1 GCF_001431535.1 Stenotrophomonas chelatiphaga | reverse complement strand
GGATGGCGAGCCTCCATGGACGGATTCACGGCGATTCCCGCCAACCCACCCCGCCCCACCAGCAAGCAGCCCTGCAGCCTTTGACGTTGCCTTAGCTTCCGCTTGAAAAAGCAGGCGCCGGGCGCAGCCCGGCACACACCCACCAACGCCGTCAGCGCAGCGCGTCCAGCAGGCGATCCGCATCGCCATCATTGGCGGCCGCCGGCACCTGCAGCAGCCGTGCCAGCAACGGATACACATCCACGTTGTCGAACGGCGCGATCACCTGGCCCTGCTTGAACGACGGACCGCGCGCGATGAACACCGCACGCATCGAAGGCAGCGCGTTGTCATAGCCGTGCGATCCCCGATCCTCGTAGCTGCGGCGCGCGATGCTCTCGCGGCTGAGCGCATCCCAGCCCTCGTCCATCTGGCAGATGATCGACGGAATGCGCGGGTTGCTGCCGTAGTGCCAGCGTGCCGGCAGGTCCTGCTTCTTCCAGCACTGGTACTGCGCGTGGCGGCCGAGCAGGGCACGTTCGGCGGCGGCCCGCTGCCCTTCCACCGGCTCGAAACCGATCGACTGGCCCGTGCTGATGTTGCGTGCCAAGCGCGGGTCCACCATGTCTTCGGTGGCGACCACCTGGCCGGGCGCTACCGCTGCCATGCCGTGGTCGGAGACCACCACCACGTTGGTGTCCGCGCTCAATCCGTGCTGCTGCAGGCCATCCAGCAGACGCCCCACCACGGCATCGGCCTGCTTGATCGCCGCGCTGTACTGCACCGAATCCGGACCATGCCGGTGCCCGGCCTTGTCGACCGTCTCCAGGTACAACGTGGCCAGCCGCGCTGCATCGGCATCGGTCTGCCGCAGCCACCCCAGCACGCTGTCGGCGCGTGCTTCCAGTGCGATGCTTTCATCGTAGCGGCGCCATTGGCTGGGCCGGATACCCTTGATTTCCGCTTCGCTGCCCGGCCAGGACCAGGTCGCCGTGCGTACCCCGGCCTGCTCGGCGCTGACCCAGATCGGCTCGCCGCCCCACCATTCCACCCGCGTCACCGTCGCCGCCTCGCTCAGCTTGAAGCGGCCCAGTTCGGCCACGTCCATGCTGTTGTGGATGATGCCGTGGTGGTCCGGGCGCAGGCCGGTGACCAGGGTGTAATGGTTGGGGAAGGTCAACGAAGGATACGAAGGCGTCATCCACTTCGCGCGCACCCCGCCGTCGATGATGCGCTGCAGGTTGGGCGTGATGCCGCGGTCCAGTGCATCGGCGCGCAGCCCATCGATGGAGACCAGCAGCAGTTTGTGCGGCGCGTTTTCCCGCGTCGCTGCCGCAGCAGGGGAGGTTGCGCTGGAGCGCGGCGGGGCGGTGGTACAGGCAGCCAGCGGCAGGATCGCGGCCAGCATCCAGGCAAGGGGGCGTCGAGTCATCGCACCATTCTAGGGCGAGGCGATGACGCACCCAAGACAACCAACGTCACTGGCGCGGGAACAGGCCGCCATCCCCCTGTTCCAGGCGCAGCAGCGCGGCCTTGGTTTCCAGCCCGCCGCCGAAGCCGGTCAGCGCGCCATTGCGGCCGATCACCCGGTGGCACGGCAGCACGATCGGCAACGGATTACGCCCGTTGGCCGCTCCCACCGCGCGGGTCGCGCTGGGTTGGCCAAGCAGGGTCGCCAACTGCAGGTAGCTCCATGTCTGGCCGAACGGGATGCCGGCCAGCGCCGTCCAGACGCGCAGCTGGAACGGCGTGCCGCGCGGTGCCAGCGGCAGATCGAAGTGGGTCCGCTCACCGTGCAGGTACGCCAGCAACTGCTCGCGTGCATCGCGCACGGTGGGCGGGTGGTGTACCCAGTGCCCGCGGCCCTTGGCATCGTGGCGGTTCTGCGGGAACAGGATGTGGGCGATGCCGTGTGCATCGCCGGCAACGGTCAGTTCGCCGATCGGACTGTCGAAACGGTCGTAGTGCAGGGTCATGACGGAACTCCGGTGAACGGGGTGGACAGATGCCACAGGTGCAGCACGGCATAGGCGCGCCACGGACGCCATGGCTGCGAGCGCTGCTCGGCCTGGCGCTCGGTCAGGCGTTTTCCGGGTGTGCCGAGCATCTGCTGCAGCACCAGGTCGCCGGCCGGGAAGGCATCGGGCTGGCCCAGCGCGCGCAGCGCGATGTAGTGCGCGGTCCAGGCGCCGATGCCCGGCAATGCAACGCAGCGCGCCACGAAAGTGTCCAGCTGCTGGCCCGGGCGGAAATCCAGATCACCTGCATCGCAGGCCCGTGCCAGTGCACGCAGGGTTGCCGCGCGCGTTCGCGGCAGGCCGATCGCTTCCAGCGGTGCGTCGGCGAGCTGCGCCGGCTGCGGGAACAGACGGTCCAGTCCGTCCGGCATGCCCGGCAGCGCCCGCCCATACGCCTGCACCAGCCGCCGCGCCAGCGTGGTCGCGGCGGCCACGCTGACCTGTTGCCCCAGCACCGCGCGCACCGCCACTTCGAAGCCCTCCCAGCCGCCGGGCACGCGCAGCCCCGGCCGCAGCGCGATGCCCTGCGCAAGCAGCGGCTCGTCCTGCAGCGTGGCGTGCACCTGGCGCAGGTCGGCATCCAGGTCGAACATGTGGCGTACCCGCCGTACCACGTGCGGAATCTGCCGCGGGTCGACGCCGTCCAGCTGCAGCACCAGCTCGCTGCGGCGGGTATCGGCATGCACCCGCAGCAGGGCAGGGCGCTCGGGCGGACCGATCACGCGTGCATAGCCGTCTTCTTCGATGCGCTCGATGCCGGGAATCATGCGCCGGCGCAGGAACTGCAGCATCAGGCCGAAATCCAGCGGCGGCCGGTAGCCCAATCGCAGGCGCAGGCCCTCACCGGTCTGCGAAGCGGCGCCGGGCAGCCGGCGGATGGCGCTCGGTGGCATGCCGCAGCCCGCCAGGAAGGCATCGTTGAACCGACGCAGGCTGTTGAAGCCCGCCGCCAGCGCGACATCGGTCACCGGCAGGTGGGTTTCGGTCAGCAACTGCTTGGCCTGCAGCAGGCGCTGGGTGGTGTGCAGCTGCAGCGGCGTCACCCCTAGCGCGGCGACGAAAACGCGCTGCAGCTGGCGCGCGCCCACGCCAACGCGTTCGGCCAGTGCGGCCACGCTGGCATCCTGCAGGAAGCCAGCGTGGATCAGCTCCAGTGCCCGGCGCACCGTGTCCTGTTCCAGCCCCTGCTGCGCGGCCGGTGACAGTTCCGGGCGGCAGCGCAGGCACGGTCGGTAGCCGGCTGCGGCAGCGGAGGCCGCGTTCGCGTAATAGGTCACGTTGGACGGCTTCGGCGGCGGCGCCGGGCACACGGGACGGCAATAGATGCCGGTGCTGCGCACGGCAGTGAAGAACAACCCGTCAAAGCGCGCGTCGCGCGCCAGGCGGGCCCGTTCGCAGGTGGCAGTGTCGAGGGCGGCGGGCGAAGGCATGGCCACAGTCTAGGCCGCAGGGCACGGCTGGGCTCGCCATTTTCGGACAGGTATGCCCGTGGCTGGCACGGATTCAGGAAGCGTTGTCGTCACAGTGGGCGCAGGCCCTAGACTGTGATCGTGTCCTCTTCCCGGTTCGATGGTTCATGTCGCCCAGATGGTGCCTGCCCCTGCTATGCCTCGCCCTCGCTTCGTGCAGCAAGCTGGAGAACCCCGGCAACGTCACTGCCAATGAAGCGGCCACACGGGCGCCCCGTGCCGATGGCGACCACATGGTGTCCATCAACGTGGCCGACGCGCCGCGTCCGGTAGCCCCGCCCGCCGAACGCGCTGACCGGCCGTGGCCGGCGGCGTGGCTGGAAAACGGGCAGGCGTGGATCAGCTGCAGCACCGATTACGCCGCCGATCCGGGCGATGGCGAGCCGCTGCCGGGGCTGGAGCGGGCGCAGCTGGAACAGGCACTGCAGCCCTGCGTGGAGCGCGGCCTGCTGCGCGTGCGCTACAGCGGCAAGATCAACCCCGGCTTCGCCGAGCTGAGCTGGCGGCTGGCGGTGGTCGCCGAACAGCTTGGCATCCACAAGCGCATCCTCGACCTGGACTCCAGTGGCGGGCAGGTGGAGTCGGCGATCGTGGCCGGTGATGCCATCGGCGAGTCGGGCTGGACCATCTGGATCCGCGAGGGCTCGATCTGCCACAGCGCCTGCGTGTTCGTGCTGGCGGCCGGTGACAACCGGCTGGTTTCGGGCAAGGTCGGCATCCATCGGATGATGCGGATCAGTTCGAAGGCCACCTCGCGCGCCGAACTCAACCGCGAACTGCAGGAGGTCTACGACAACGTCAAGGATTACCTGCAGCGCAACGGCGTGGCGGTGGGCGTGGCCGACCTGATGATGACCGTGCCCAACCGCAGCCTGCGCCTGCTCAGCGCCGGGGAGCTGCGCCAGTTCGGCCTGGATGGCACCAACGCGGTGCAGGACGATCTGGAGCGGATCAAGCAGATGCGCGCCTGTGGCGATGACTTCGTGCGCCGCAAGGATGCGTTCCTGGTGGCGTTCGACCAGCAGTGCAAGCGCGAAGGCGCGGAACTGGAAGCGGTCAATGCCTGCGGCCAGTCGCTGAAGAAGGAATACGGCTTCCCGGACGAGGTGTGCCCATCGGACAGTCCGCTGTCGGAGATCGACGTGGCGACCCTGCCGCCTGCCCCGGGCGATTCGGCGGACGCAGACGCTGCCATGGAAGCGCCGGGCGCTCCCGGGGCGACCAGCACGGCCGAGCGCCAGCGTGATGCGGGTGCACTGCCGGAGTCGTGAAGCAAGCGGGCGAAGCTGGCGTAGACTGCGGACACTTCTCCTTGAGCGGTGGTGTCCGATGAAGCATTCGTTGATGGTGCTGTCCCTGTTGTTGCCCTTCACCGCCATGGCCCAGCAGCCGGCAGCGCAGCCTGCGCCGCGCACCACTGCAGCGCCGGCAACCGCGCCGGCTACCGCACCGGCAGCGGCACGGCCGGGCACGCCGGCCCAGCAGCTGACCCCGGCCCAGCAGGCCCAGCTGGACAAGCAGAACGCCGAAATGAGTGCGGCCGCCCTGCAGGCCGTGCGCCTGGTCGATGGTGGGCAGGCCGCACAGCTGTGGGACGGCGCCTCGGCGGTAGCACGCAAGGCGGTTGCCCGCGATGCGTTCGCCAAACAGATCGCGGCCGATCGCAGCCGCCTGGGCGCACTGGTAGGACGGGGCCAGCCGAGCATCAGCCGGGTCCGCTTCAATGCCGGTGCGGCGGTGCCTGAGGGCCTGTACCTCAACGTGACCTACCCCACCCGTTTCGAGAAGAGCGCCCAGCCGGTCCGCGAGCTGGTCAGCTTCCGCCTGGACGAGGACCGCGTCTGGCGCCTGGCCGGTTACAGCGTCCGCGCGCCGGGGACCTGAGCCATGGCCATCGAACTGCAGATGCTGGCCTGGGCCGGTGTGCTCGGGCTGGCGCAGGTGATGCTGGCGGCCGCGGCGATCACCCGCGAACGCGGCACGCGCTGGAACGCGTCAGCCCGCGATGGCCAGGCGCCGCCACCGGGGCTGCTGGCGGGGCGGCTGCAACGCGCGCAGGCCAACTTCCTGGAAACCTTCGCCGTGTTCGCCGCTGCCGCCATCGCGGTGGTGGTGGCGGGCAGGCAGGACAGCAGCACGGCGTTGGCGGTGCAGCTGTACTTCTGGGCGCGACTGGCGTACGTGCCGCTGTATGCGGCCGGCATCCCTTACGTGCGCAGCCTGGCATGGGTGGTGTCGCTGGTCGGTATCCTGATGCTGCTGTGGGCCCTGCTGTGAACCGTCACTGCCACGCCTGATCCAGATCAAGGACGCGCGCGTGCCGGCGTCGCTATGCTGGCGCCGGACATGACATCGGAGGGCAGCAGCATGCACGGCACGGATGTGGTGGTGGTGGGCGCAGGCCCGGCCGGGCTCTGCTTCGCGCGCTCGCTGGCAGGCAGTGGCCTGCAGGTGACCGTGGTCGAACCGCAATCGCGCCAGGCGCTGGCCGAGGCGGCGTTCGATGGCCGCGAAATCGCGCTGACCCATGCTTCACGACAGATCCTCGAACAGCTGCAGCTGTGGGACAGGCTGCCGGCGGCCGAGGTCGCCGAACTGCGTGAGGCGCGGGTGCTGGATGGGCGCTCGCCGTTCGCGCTGACCTTCGCCAGCGACCACCGCAGCGGCGATCCGCTGGGCTGGCTGGTGCCCAACCACCTGATCCGTCGCGCGGCGTGGGATGCCGTGCAGGACCAGCCCGGCCTGGAGCTTCGCGACGGGCGCCGGGTGCAGGGCGTGCGCGCGGTCGACGGTGGCCAGCAGGTGCTGCTCGACGACGGCAGCACCGTGCAGGCAAGGCTGGTGGTGGCGGCCGACAGTCGGTTTTCGTCCACCCGGCGCATGCTGGGGATCGGTGCGCGCCTGCAGGACTTCGGCAAGACCATGCTGGTCTGCCGGATGCAGGTCGAGCGCGACCACCACCACACGGCGTGGGAATGGTTCGGCTATGGCCGCACGATGGCCCTGCTGCCGCTTAACGGTGGTCTGGCATCGGCGGTGATCACCCTGCCGCCGCGACAGGCCGAGGCCCTGCTGGCGATGGATGAGGACGCGTTCGGTGAAGCGGTCAGTGGGCTCTTCGAACACCGGCTGGGCCGCATGCAGCCGGTCGCCACGCCGCAGGCGTATCCGCTGGTGGGCGTGTACGCCGAACGCTTCATCGCCGCCGCTGCGGCCTTGATCGGAGACGCTGCGGTAGGCATGCATCCGGTGACCGCGCATGGATTCAACCTGGGCCTGGCCAGCCAGCAGCGGCTGGCGCGCGGGGTCATCGCGCAGCAGGCGCGGGGCGGCGATATCGCCGATGCACGCATGCTGGCCCGCTACCAGCGCGGGCACCGACTGGCCTCGCGGCCGCTGTACGAGGCCACCAACGCCATCGCCCGGGTGTACACCGATGATCGCGTGCCGGCGCGGCTGCTGCGGGCGGCCGGGCTGCGCATCGCGCAGGGCGTGCGCCCGTTCCGCCGGCTGATCGCCGACCGGCTTACCCAGCCCGTGGCAGGGTAGCGGCCGCCCACCGTCGCGTACCGACGGGGCTTACTCTGCTTCGGGCGGCAGCGCCAGCACGTGGATCACGCTGTCGTTGAATTCCACCTGCTGGCCCGCGCGGATCTTGCAGGCCTTGCGCAGTTCAACGGCCCCATCGACCAGCACCAGGCCCTCGCTGATGGCCATCTTGGCTTCGCCGCCACTGCTCACCAGGTCGGTCAGCTTGAGCAGCTGCTTCAGCTCGACGTACTCGCCGTCGAGGTCGAATTCAAGGATCTGCATGGGGTATTCCTGAAAAGAACGGCGCCCATTGTGCGGCAGCTGCGACGCTGGCGCACCGGGTCCGGCGGTGGCCGGGCAGGCGATGATGACATGCCGTGCACGTCGTTCATGCAAGGTGCTGTAAGCTATGCACTCGAAAAAGCGCCGGGGCACGCGTCAGAAGGGCGCCCTAAGCGCAAAATACCCCCCTTTTTTCGCCTGCCACGTTCGTGGCAGTGCCTTCGGAGTTCCCCATGTCCCAAGATACCCAGGCGCCGCTGCAGTTCGCGCAGCTCGGCCTTTCCGAGCCCGTGATGCAGGCGGTTGCCGCCGTCGGTTACGAAACCCCCTCGCCGATCCAGGCCGCCACCATCCCGGCGATGCTGGAAGGCCGCGACGTGCTGGGCCAGGCCCAGACCGGCACCGGCAAGACCGCAGCGTTCGCGCTGCCGGTACTGTCCAACATCGACCTGCAGCAGAGCAAGCCGCAGGCCCTGGTGCTGGCCCCGACCCGCGAACTGGCCATCCAGGTCGCCGAGGCCTTCCAGACCTATTCGTCGAAGATCCCCGGTTTCCGCGTGCTGCCGGTGTACGGCGGCCAGCCGTATGCCACCCAGCTGTCCGCGCTGCGTCGTGGCGTGCACATCGTGGTGGGCACCCCCGGCCGCGTCATCGACCATCTCAACCGCGGCACGCTGGACCTGTCCGAGCTGAAGACGCTGGTGCTGGACGAAGCCGATGAAATGCTGCGCATGGGCTTCATCGACGACGTCGAAGCGGTGCTGAAGAAGCTGCCGGAGAAGCGCCAGGTGGCGCTGTTCTCGGCCACCATGCCGCCGGCCATCCGTCGCATCGCCCAGACCTACCTGAAGGATCCGGCCGAAGTCACCATCGCCAACAAGACGACCACCTCGGCGAACATCCGCCAGCGTTACTGGTGGGTGAGCGGCATGCACAAGCTGGATGCGCTGACCCGCATCCTGGAAGTCGAGCCGTTCGATGCGATGATCATCTTCGCCCGCACCAAGGCCGGCACCGAAGAGCTGGCCGGCAAGCTGCAGGCGCGTGGCCTGGCCGCTGCCGCCATCAACGGCGACATGCAGCAGGCCCAGCGCGAGCGCACCATCGCCATGCTGAAGGAAGGCAAGCTGGACATCCTGGTCGCCACCGACGTGGCCGCGCGCGGCCTGGACGTGGAACGCATCAGCCACGTGCTGAACTACGACATCCCGTACGACACCGAAAGCTACGTGCACCGCATCGGCCGTACCGGCCGTGCCGGCCGCAGCGGTGAGGCGATCCTGTTCGCCACCCCGCGCGAAAAGGGCATGCTGCGCCAGATCGAGCGCGCCACCCGCCAGCCGATCGAAGAAATGCAGCTGCCCAGCGTGGAAGCGGTCAACGACAACCGCGTCAACAAGTTCACCGCGCGCATCAGCGAAACGCTGGGCCAGGGCGGCCTGGACTTCTACCGCCAGCTGCTGGAGCGTTTCGAAGGCGAGAACAACGTGCCGGCGATCGACGTCGCCGCCGCGCTGGCCAAGATGATGCAGGGTGACACCCCGTTCCTGCTGCAGCCGCCGGTGCGTGCGCCGCGCGAAGAGCGTGCTCCGCGCGAGCGGTTCGAGCGCACCGAGCGTCCGGAGCGGAGCGACCGCTTCGATCGCGGCGACCGCCCGAAGTTCGACCGCGCCCCGCGTGCGGAAGGCGAAGGTTTCCAGGAGCGTCCGCGCCGTGAGATGCCGCCTCGCGGTGCACCGGAGCAGGGCATGGAGACCTTCCGTATCGAAGTGGGCCACCAGCATGGCGTGAAGCCGGCCAACATCGTCGGCGCCATCGCCAACGAAGCCGGGCTGGAAAGCCGCTTCATCGGTCGCATCGACATCCACGATGGTTTCTCGGTGCTCGACCTGCCGATCGACATGCCGCAGGACGTGCTGACCCACCTGAAGAAGGTCTGGGTGTCCGGCCAGCAGCTCAACATGCGCCGCGTGGAGCCGGGCGAGGACATCAGCCAGGCACCCCGTGCCCCGTCCAAGCCGCGTTTCGACAAGGGCGGTCCGCGCCGCAGTGGTCCGGGTGGTCCGGGTGCCCCGGGCGGCAATGATCGTCCGCCGCGCCGCGAAGGCTTCAAGCCGCGTGGTCCGCGCAACTTCTGATCCGCGCGTGATCGGTTGAATCCAACGCCAGCCTCCGGGCTGGCGTTTTTTTTTGTCCCGGGACAATGCTGTGGCCAGCGGCGGGTGGTTTCGCATGGTGCAGACAGCGCCGGGTCTAGCGTGCATGATGTGAAGGCGGCAAGCAGGACCAACCACGGATTCGGGGGTTCCATGTATGGCTGAAGCCGGTGCGGGGATGCGACCAGGTGCCAGGACGCGCGGTCTTACGCTGCGCTTCGCCCTGCTGACCGGCATGGCCGTCGGTCTGGTGGGCATTTCCGCGCTCATCCAGGAGTTGCAGGCCGCGTCCACCGCGTGGATCGTCGGCCAGAGCCACTGGTCGCGCGCGCAGCAGCAGGCAGTGGCCTCGCTGCAGCAGTATCTGGACAGCGGCCAGCCGGGGCACCTGCAACAGGCCCGCGCGCAGCTGGATGTTCCGCTGGCCGACCTCGAAGCGCGCCGCGCGCTGGAGCGCGACCCACCCGATACCGCCGCCGCCCGCGCCGCGTTCCTGCGCGGCAACAACGCCAAGGGCGACCTCAATCGGCTGATTCTTTCCTACCGTCATGGCAGGGACCTGGCCTATTTCCGCGAGGCCTCCCGACTGTGGCGGGAGACCGACGCGCCGCTGCTGGAGATCGCCCGCATCGGCGATGACCTGGAGCGCCGGATCGCCGCCGGGCCCATCGAAGGCGACCAGGCCAGGGCGTACCAGCAGCGGCTGCAGCAGCTGGACCTGCAGCTGCAGGACACGGCGCGCAGCTTCTCGCTCGCGCTGGTGCACATGTCCTCGCTGGTGCGCTTGACCACCTTGATTGTCGGCGCCCTGTCGGTGGTGGCCATCGCCATCGTGGCGGTGCTGCTGGCGCGGCGCGTGCGCATCGACCTGATGGATCAGGAGGCGCGCTTCCGTGCGGCGTTCTACCAGGCCAGCGTGGGCATGCTGAAGATCGATGGCGGCGGCGGCCTGATGGAGGTCAACCAGGCGCTGTCCGACCTGCTGCAACGATCACGCGACCAGCTGGTGCACATGCACCTGCGCGAGCTGCTTGCCGATGGCGAGCTGGTGCTGGATGGCAACGGCGAGATCGACTGGCCGCGGCAATTGAAGGCCGGAGAGCTGCGCTTCCTGCGCGCCGATGGCAGCCTGATGTGGGGACGCTGGAGCGGCACGGCGGTGCCGCGCGGCAAGCAGGGCATTTCGATATTTGCCATCGTCGAAGACGTGACCCAGAACCACGCACTCGTGCGTGAGGTGCAGCACCACGCCAGCCACGATGCGTTGACCGGGCTGATCAACCGCCGCGAGATCGAGCGGCTGCTCGAACAGGCCCTGCAGCAGGTACGCAACGAGGGCGGCGTGCATGCGCTGTGCCACCTCAATCTGGACCATTTCAAGCTGGTCAATGACACGGTAGGGCACGCGGCGGGCGACCAGATGCTGCGTGCGTTCGCCGAGCACCTGAAGGGCGCGGTGCGCGATGGCGACTGGGTGGGACGCTTGGGCGCCGATGAGTTCGCGCTGTTCCTCGCGCGTGCCAGCCAGGATGAAGCGCGGCAGGTGCTGCACCGGGTGATCCGCACGCTGGGCCAGGCCGGCATCCAGTTCGGCGAAGACACGCTGAAGATCAGTTGCAGCGTGGGCGTGGTCGAAGTGGGCGCCGATACGCCGGACGTGAACTGGTTGATGGGCGCAGCCGACAGTGCGTGCTATGCCGCGAAGCAGGCCGGGCGCAACCGCGTGCACTGCTTCAACGAAGACCGCATGGCGCTGGATGAGAGGCGCAGCGAGGCCGAGCGCCTGCGCCGCGTCAGCCATGCCATCGCCGACAACCGCATGCTGCTGTACGCCCAGCGCATCGCTACCGTCGGCGATCCGGGCTACCTGCATTACGAAGTGCTGGTAAGGATGCGCGATGAGCAGGGCGTGCTGCATGGCCCGGGCGAATTCATCGCAGCGGTCGAGCGCTACGGTATGGGAATGTCGCTGGACCGCTGCGTGCTGTCGATGCTGTTCCGCCACCTGCAGGTGTGTCCCGCGCACGTGGCGCGGCTGGGCCTGTGCAACGTCAATGTCTCGGCGCAGTCGATCGCCGAGCCCAGTTTCCTGGCCTTCGTCAGTGACCTGCTGGAACGCAACCGGACACTGGCCAAGCGGCTGTGTTTCGAGATCACCGAAACGGCGGTGATCAGCAACCTTGCGCAGGCGCGGGAGTTCATCGATGCGGTGAAGGCGCGCGGCTGCCGCATCGCGCTGGATGACTTCGGCTCGGGACTCTCGTCCTTCGGTTACCTGCGGCAGCTGCCGGCGGACCTGCTGAAGATCGATGGCACCTTCGTGCGCGACATGCAGACCGACCCGGTCAGCCGTGCCACCGTGCGCGCCATCGCCGCGCTGGGGCGCGAACTGCAGTTGGAGGTGATCGCCGAATGGGTGGAAACCGAAGTGCAGGCAGCGCAGCTGGTGGAGATGGGCGTGCAGGGCCTGCAGGGGTATGCGATCGAGCGTCCGCAGCCGTTGGAGCGGATCACCCAGACCGCCCTGCACCCGGTGCGCCAGGACACGCACGGCAAGTGGCTGGGTCGCGGCTGAAGCGCGTGCTCGCCCGCGCGCGGCGGCGGTCCGGCGTGAAATCAGCCGGGCTGCGATAATCTCCCGACATGGATGGCAAGCAGGCGGGTGGTGCGTGGGGAGCACGATAGTACGGTCGGGCCGCTGGAACAGGGGCGGGTGGGTGCTGGCTGCGGTGCTGCTGTCCGGCCTGCTGTCATTGTGCAATGCCGCCGCGGCACCGCAGCCGGTGCGCGACTACCTGCTGCTGGGCGGACCGACCGACGAGCCGACGCCCCATCGCGCCTGTGCCCCTTACATGCTGCGCGGACAGCGCCAACAGCTGGATATTCCCGCCCCGGAAGGCGGCTGGTCGGGCCAGCCGCAGGCGTTGGATATCTTCAACGTCTATGCGGGCGAAGTGTCGATACGCCACGGCGACCGTGAGATCTGCGGCAACATGGGCGATGCCCGCACGCGGGATTCGCGCTTCCGCGCCGGCATCGGCATGGTCACCGTGCCCCGCGCCGGAAGCCTGGAGCCGATCCATGTGTCCTGGGCGACACCGCTCAAGGAGCGTTGGGGCCCTACGCTGCGGCTCGGCGCGCCCAGTCCGGTACAGCAACGCGATACCGCGCGGTTGCTGGTGCGTACCGCCTGCGTGGCGGTTGCGCTGGCGCTGGCACTGTCGGCGCTGATGGGATTTTTAACCTCCCGCGACCGTATTTTCCTCGTCTACGTTGGTGCCTGCGCGGTATTCGTGCTGTGGCAGGCCGTGCTGGGGGGACTGAGTGGGTATCCGGAACCGTGGTTCCCGATCGGCGTGGACAGTGCCTGGTGGCTGGTTGGCCTGACCGCCTGCGCACAGGCCGTGCTGCTGCCGATGCTGTGGCGACTCAACGCAGGCGACCGCGCCTGGCCGCGTTCGCGTGGCGTGGTGTCGGCCGTGAGTGGCGCCTTGTTCGCGGTGGCGCTGCTGGTGCCCTGGATGGACTGGACGCTGCTGGGCTGGACCTCGGACGTGCTGGAGGCGGCGCACTTCACCGGCTGCATGGCGGCCTTGCTGGCAGGCGTATGGGCGTGGTCGCGCAGTGACCGCTGGGCCAGTATCGGCCTGGTGGCGCTGGCCCCGTTCCTGGTGATGATCGTCGCCGACCTGGCCCGTGCGCAATGGCTGCTGGCGCACCGTGTGGAAGCCCTGCAGCTGGGCGTGACCTGGTTGCTGATGATGGCCGCCTATGCGCTCAACCAGCGCCTGGGCAACCTGCGCGAACAACGTGACCAGATGCGCCAACTGGCCGACACCGACGCACTGACCGGGCTGCCCAATCGCCGCGCCGGGCTGCGCGAGCTCGGCGTGCAGATCGAACGCGCGCGTGCCGAGGGCGCACCGCTGGTGATCGGTTTCCTCGACATCGACCTGTTCAAGGAAATCAACGATCGCCATGGCCACGAGACCGGCGATGCGGTGCTGCAGGCGGTGGCCGGGGCCTTGCGCGGCGCCCTGCGCGGCCGTGACGAGGTGTTCCGGATGGGCGGGGAGGAATTCCTTCTGCTGTTGCCGGGCGCTCCGCGCGATGTCGCCGCGGCGCGGCTGCAGCAGGTGGGGCGCCGGATCACCGAGGCCGGGGTGGCGCTGCAGGTGGACGGCCTGGCACTGACCGCCAGCATCGGCCTGGCCCAGTGGCGGCCTGACCATGATGACCTGGCCGGACTGCTGCGCCGGGCCGACCATGCGATGTACGGGGCCAAGCGCGCCGGACGTGACCGTGTGATGGACGGTGAACAGCTGGACGCGGTGCGCCCGCTCTGAACGGATGCCGTGGGCGCGACAATGCCGGATAATGGGGGCATGACCATCCGCATCAACAAATACATCGCCGAAACCGGCTTCTGCTCCCGTCGCGAGGCCGACCGGCTGATCAGCGAACGTCGCGTCACTGTCAATGGACGTCCCGCCGGTACCGGCGCGGTGGTCGGCGAAGAGGACAAGGTGCTGGTCGACGGCCAGCCCCTGCGTGCCCGCCAGGCCAGCCGCCCGGGCGGTCGCCGCCACGTCTACATCGTGCTCAACAAGCCGGTCGGGGTGACCTGCACCACCGAAAGTTCGGTGAAGGGGAACATCGTCGAGTTCGTCGGTCATGAGCAGCGCATCTTCCCGATCGGCCGGCTCGACAAGGATTCGGAAGGCCTGATCCTGATGACCAGCAACGGCGACATCGTCAACCAGATCCTGCGTGCGGAAAACGGCCACCAGAAGGAATACCTGGTCGCGGTGAACAAGCCGGTGACCGACGAGTTCCTGCGCGCGATGGCCCGCGGTGTGCGCATCCACGACCAGATGACCCTGCCGTGCCGTACCTCGCGTATCGCCAAGTTCGGGTTCCGCATCACCCTGCAGCAGGGGCTCAACCGGCAGATCCGCCTGATGGCCGCCGAGTTCGGTTTCCGGGTCACCCAGCTGCGTCGCGTGCGCATCGACAACATCAAGATCGGCGCGCTCAAGCCGGGCCAGTGGCGCAACCTCAGCGAGCCGGAACTGCGCGGGCTGCTGCCGGGGCAACTGGACTGGTAAGACCCGGCCTGGCCGCGCCATGCCCGGTGGCTTTCCTCTAGACTGGGTGTCAGCTGCCATCACTCGAGTGCTGGATGATCAAGCCCGACAAGCCTGCCAATGAAGCGCATCGCCTGGATGCGCTGCACCGCTACCGGATCCTGGACTCGGAGAAGGAGCAGACCTTCGAGGATCTTGTCACCATCGCCAAGGCGGTGGCCGGCACGTCCATGGCAGCGGTCACCCTGATCGATGCCGAGCGGCAATGGTTCAAGTCGGTGCAGGGCGTGGAGACGGCCGAGCTGCCGCGCGATGCGTCGATGTGCGGGCATGCGATCCTGAGCCCGCGCGAGGTCATGGTGATCGAGGATGCGCGCCTGGATGCGCGCTTCCATGACAACCCGATCGTGGTGGGTGCCCCCGGCGTACGCTTCTATGCCGGTGCTCCGCTGATCAGCAACGAGGGTCTTCCCCTGGGCACGCTGTGCGTGTTCGATTCGCAGCCGCATCAGCTCGAACCGGACCGTGCCAAGGCACTGGCGGCACTTTCGCGGCAGGTGATGGTAGTGATGGAGCTGCGCCGGTTCGCGCTGGACATCCAGCAGCACATGCAGGAGCGCGATGACTACGAACGGCTGCTCGCTGATTACCATGACGTGCTGTTGGCGCAGAACGCGGACCTGGCCGAGCAGAGCCGTACCGATGCGCTGACCGGGCTGCCCAACCGGCGGGCCATGGCGATGGCGCTGGATGCAGCCGTGGCCGACACCGAGGGGCAGCCGCGGCAGACCTGCGTGGCGCTGCTCGACATCGATCATTTCAAGCGCATCAACGATTTCCAGGGGCACGCCACCGGCGACCGCGTGTTGGCCGAACTGGGGCGCCTGCTGCGTGGCCAGTTTGCCGGCGCCGGCATGGCGGCGCGTTACGGCGGCGAAGAGTTCGTGCTGCTGCTGCCGGACACCGACCTGCGCACCGCTGAACTGCAATGCGATTTCCTGCGCATGGCGGTGGCCGACCTGCCGCTGGGATTCCCGGTGACCGTCAGCATCGGCGTGGCCGCGCACCGCAGCGGTGACCCGACCGACCGCACCATCGAACGCGCCGACGCTGCCCTGTACCGGGCCAAGGCGGCCGGCCGCAACCGCGTGGAGACCGCCGGATGAATCCGGTCAGATCAGTTCGGGGTGCTGCACCGGGCGCCGGCGATTGAGCAGCGGGTGCAGGAAGACGGCGCCGACGATGACCGCCACGCCGACGTAGAACCAGCCGGCGACTTCATGTTGTTCGCGCAGCAGTACCACCGCCAGGATGACCGCATACACCGGCTCCAGGTTGGTCACCAGCTGCACGGTGTAGGCGCTGAGGTGGCGCAGCGCGACCAGCGCCAGAGCGAAGGGCAGCAGCGTGCAGAAGCCGGCCAGCACCAGCAGCAGGATGCCGTCATGCAGGTTCGGTAGCACCCATAGCGGGCTGGCGAGGGCGGGCAGCAGGAACGGCATCAACGGTGCCAGCAGGGTCAGGGTCAGGGTGCCGGCACCCAGTTCCAGCGCGGTGACGGTCAGTGGGTCGGCATGGCTGACCATGCGCTTGTTGAGCGAACCGAACACCGCCACCAGCAGGGCCGACATCGCGCCGACCAGCACTCCCAGGCGCATGCCTTCCGGGACGCCGCCGACCACCAGCGCCACGCCAGGCAGCACCGCGATGCCGAACAGCAGTTCGCGCAGCTGGAAGGGGCGCTTGGCCACCCAGGGTTCGATGATGGAGGTGAACACCGGAGCCAGCGCGATGCAGGTGGCGGCAACGGAGGCGTTGGCCAGCTTCACCGCGCCGTAGAAGGTGAGCCAGTGCAGCGCAACCAGGGCGCCGATCCCGGAGTAAGCCGCGACCACCCGCCATGGCATGTTGAGCAGGCCGCGCCACACCCGCGGCAGCAGCGCCAGCATGGCCACCACCAGCAGCATGCGCCACCACACCAGCGGCAGCGCGGGCAGGGTGATCAGCTTGCCGAGGATGGCGGTGATGCCCCACAGCAGCACGCAGAAATGGATCTGGAAAAGGGCTTTGCGGGTATCGGGGCTGCTCATCGCGGTATTGTGCGGCAAGCCAGCGTCGGCGGCGATGGGTCAGCGCGTGTCGCAGCGTTGTTGCAGGGCGATGGCGGCCGCGGGGTTGCGCTGCTTGCCTGCGCCGATGCACAGCAGATACACCTCGCGCGGCCTGCCCGCGGCCGGCGCTGCGATCAACGGAAGGTCGTCCACCGCATGGCCAGCGGCCCAGGCCTGGGCGCGCGCGGCCCAGCGTTGCTGCAGTGGCGCGGGCAGCCCGGCACGCAGGCGCGGCTGGCTGCGCTTGATCCGTGCGTAGACGAAGTCGGCGCTGACATCACCATGCAGCGCCGCTTCCTGGCTGTCTTCGATGACCAGGGCCACCCCATGCAGGCGTGCGGCCTGCACCAGCGTGGCGTCCATCGCGGCAGGATTGCGCACCTCCACCGCGTGCTGCAACGGCACGCCCTGCAGCGTGGCGGGCAGGGAACCCATGAACGCCGCCAGCGCCTCGGCGTCGGCCGCGTGGCCCGGCGCGAACTGCCATAACAGGGGCCCCAGCCGGTCGCCGAGGCCCAGCGCGGCCTGCAGGAAAGGCTGCGCGGCCTCGGCAACACCGGACAGGTCACGCCGCTGCACCAGGTAGCGCGGCGCCTTCATCGAAAAACGGAAGCCCGGCGGCGTCTGTGCGGCCCACTGCGCGCATTGGGCAGCGGTCGGGGTACGGTAGAACGTGCCATTGATTTCAATGCAGCGCAGGGCGCGGCTGGCGAACGCCAGTTCTTCGCGCTGTGCCAGGCCCTCAGGATAGAAGATCCCGCCACGCCATTCGGGGAAGACCCAGCCGCCGATGCCGCAGCGGATTGCCGCCGCTGTCACGCGCGTGCCTGCACGCAGCGGCCGACGTCGGCTGCACCCACGAACACTTCCAGCGCATCGCGGTAGCGCAGGCACGGGATGATGGTCGAACCGTTGCTGGTCTGCTCGCGTGTATCCATGGCACCCTCCTTTGGCACGGGAAAGGCTGCGCTGGACCCCGTTACCATCATGAGAATTCCGTCGGCGGCTGTACCGCGCGGCAACCCAGCCTGGAGAAAGTGCGTGATGAAATTCCTGATCGGAGGCGCGATGCTGCTGGCCTGTACCACCCTGGCGACCGCGGCGACTCCGCCCCCGCTGCAGGACCTGGATGCCACGGTGGAGCGGGTACGCGCGCGCTTCGACGTGCCCGGCATCGCAGTGGCCGTGGTCAAGGATGGCAAGGTGGTGCTGGAGCAGGGCTGGGGCGTGCGCGAGCAGGGCCGCCCGGAGCCGGTGCAGGCCGACACGCTGTTTGCCATCGCGTCCAACACCAAGGCATTCACCGCGCTGTCGCTGAACCTGCTGGCCGAACAGGGACTGCTGAAAATGGACGACAGGGTGGTCGACCACCTGCCGTCGTTCCGCATGTCCGACCCGTTCGTGACCCAGCAGATGACCCTGCGCGACCTGCTGTCGCACCGCAGTGGACTGGGCCTGGGCGCCGGTGACCTGCTGTTCTGGCCGACCACCACCTACAGTAACGCCGAGGTGGTGGAACGCTTGGGCAGGGTGCCGCTGAAAGGCGGGTTCCGCGAGCGTTATGCCTACGACAACATCCTGTACGCCGTGGCACAGCAGGTCATCGAGAAGGTCTCCGGGCAGTCCTACCAGGCGTTCCTGCAGCAGCGCATATTCGACAAGGTCGGCATGGCCGGCACCCGTTACAACGCCGATCATCTGCGCGCTGGCGACAACGCGGCGGTGGGCCACGCGAAGTTCGACTTCACCGACTTGCGCACGGTGGCACCGCTGACCTGGCAGAACAACGCCGGCGCCGGTGGCATCTACTCCAGCGTGCATGACATGGCGCGCTGGATGCAGGTGCAGCTGGCGCAGGGCCAGCTGGCCGACGGCAGTGCGCTGTTCACGGCGAAAAGCCAGCAGCAGATGTGGCAGATGATCACCCCGCAGGTGGTGGCCGAGCCGGCGGTACCGGAGCTGGCGCCGGCGCGGCCGAACTTCGCCGGTTACGCCGAAGGCTGGAGCCTGAGCGATTTCCGCGGCCGCAAGCTGGTGTGGCATACCGGCGGCTGGCCGGGCATGGTGTCCCGGGTGACGCTGGTACCCGGCGAGAACCTGGGCGTGGTGGTGCTGACCAACCAGGAGGCCGGCGCGGCCTTCAATGCCATCACCCTGAGCGTGCTCGATGCCTATCTCGGCGGTGAGCGGCATGACTGGGTGGAAGCCTACGGCAAGGCGGTGGACAAGGGCCGGGACAAGGCCGACGCGGCCTGGGCCAGGCACCAGGCGGCACGCACCACGGGCAGCACCCCGTCACTGCCGCTGAAAGGCTATGCGGGCCGCTACCGCGACCGCTGGTACGGCGACATGCACATCACCGGCAACGGCAAGGCGCTGCGCCTGCAGTTCGACAAGACCGCGCAGCTGGTCGGCACGCTGGAGCACTGGCAGCACGACACCTTCATCGTGCGCTGGGACGACCGCTCGCTCAATGCCGATGCATTCGTCAACTTCAGCCTGGATCCGGACGGCAAGGTCCGCGAAGTACGCCTGCAGGCGATCTCGGAGCTGACCGACTTCAGTTTCGACTTCCAGGATCTGTTGTTCGTGCCGCAGGGGTGAGGCTGGCGTGGACAACGGCCAGCGGCCGTCACTACCCGCCATGCATACGATGGGATAATCCACCCGTTACCCCGCTGTGAGCGACTGTGATGTTCCGCTGGTTTGAATCCCTGATCCCGGTGTTCCCGCCGGTGGACAAGCGCATGCCGCCGCGCAGCGTGTTCAAGTTCTACCTGTTCTATCTGCACCCGGTGTGGCCGGTGCTGCTGGCAACGCTGGTCGCCGGCCTGCTGCTGGCGCTGGTGGAAGTGGCGATGTTCGATTTCCTCGGCCGCATCGTCGACATGGTCGCCGAGCAGCCCGGCGCCGGTTTCTTCCAGCGGCATGCGTCGGACCTGCTGTGGATGGTGGGGGTCTGCGTGGTCGCCCGGCCGGTGCTGGTCGGGCTGCACAACCTGCTGGTCAACCAGGCCATCGTGCCCGGCCTGAGCAACCGCTCGCGCTGGCTGATGCACAACTACGTGGTGCGCCAGAGCCTGACCTTCTTCCAGAACGATTTCGCTGGCAGCGTGGCCAACCGGGTCATGCAGACGGGTACCTCGTTGCGCGAATCGGCGGTGCAGATGGTCGATTCGCTCTGGTACATCGTGGTCTATACCGGCACCGCGCTGTTCCTGTTCGCCCAGGCCGACTGGCGGCTGATGATCCCGCTGGTGCTGTGGATGCTGGCCTATGCGGTGATCATGGTGTACTTCGTGCCGCGTGCGAAAGAGCGCGCGTGGATCGCCTCCGAAGCGCGTTCGAAGGCGATGGGCCGCATCGTCGATGGCTATACCAACATCCCCACGCTGAAGCTGTTCGCCCATGGCGGACGCGAGCAGGCCTACGTCGCCGAATCGATCCAGGAACTGGCGGAGAAGCATCGCCGGCAGACGCGCATCACCAGCGGCATGGACCTGACCATCGCCATCGTCAACGGGTTCCTGATCGCAGGCACCTGCGGGCTGGCACTGTGGCTGTGGAACGATGGGCTGATCACGGTCGGTGCGATCACCCTGGCCACCGGCCTGGTCATCCGCATCCACAACATGTCCGGCTGGATCATGTGGACCATCAACGGCATCTTCGAAGACATCGGCACGGTGCAGGATGGCATCACCACCATTTCCCAGCCGCTGACGGTGCAGGACCGCGATGATGCCGTGCCGCTCAAGGTGAGTGCCGGCGGCGTGCACTTCCAGGACATCCATTTCCACTACGGCAAGCGTGGTGGGGTGATCGCCGGGCTGGACCTGAAGGTGAAGCCCGGCGAAAAGATCGGCCTGGTCGGGCCATCGGGCGCGGGCAAGTCCACCTTGGTCAACGTGCTGCTGCGCCTGTACGACCTGGAAAGTGGCCGTATCACCATCGATGGCCAGGATATCGCCGGCGTCACCCAGGAAAGCCTGCGCGGCCAGATCGGCGTGGTGACCCAGGATACGTCGCTGCTGCATCGTTCGATCCGCGACAACCTGCTGTACGGGCGGCCCGAAGCGTCTGAAGAGGAACTGCGTGCGGCCGTGGCCAAGGCGCGTGCCGATGGCTTCATCGATTCACTGGTCGACGCCCAGGGCCGGCAGGGCTACAACGCCCTGGTGGGCGAGCGGGGGGTAAAACTTTCAGGTGGGCAGCGCCAACGCATCGCGATTGCCCGCGTGTTGCTGAAGGACGCGCCGATCCTGGTGCTGGACGAAGCGACGTCGGCGTTGGATTCGGAAGTGGAAGCGGCAATCCAGGACAACCTGGATGAGCTGATGGGCGGCAAGACGGTGATCGCCATCGCGCACCGGCTTTCGACCATCGCGCGGATGGACCGGCTGGTGGTGATGGACCAGGGGCGCATCGTGGAAACCGGCACGCATGCTGAACTGGTCGCGGCCGGTGGTCTGTATGCGCGGCTGTGGGCACGTCAGACCGGTGGATTTGTCGCCGCCGAAGGCTGATGGGTAGCGCCGAGCCACGCTCGGCGGATGCCTTCCGTGGCGATCCATCAGAAGCCGCCGAGCACGGCTGGGCGCTACCGGTTCGGTCGGCAGGACGCCGAGCATGGCTGGGCGCCCCGTTGATGCGGCATTTCAGCTACAGGGCGTGTCGGGCCCTGCAACCGGTTTCGCCAATGCTTCAGGCCGGGCGGCACCCGAGGAAACGGTCGATCAGGAAGTTCTGTCCTGCTGCCCATTCACGCGTGCGCTGCATGGCCTGGCTCTGCGAATTGGCCTCCACGTAATGGCTGTCGGCGATATCGCCTTCATAGATGTAATCACAGCGCCACGTTGATGCCGCGTGCGCAGAGAGACTGGCGAAGGATAAAAGCAGGGTAGCGGCAATGGGCTTGATCATTCTGGTCACCTGGGGTTTGGGCCGGTGGCGGATTCCATCGGCTTGCCCATAGTCTTGCCCCGCGGCGACAGGACGTCGCCCGGCATTCGCAGCAGGCGCGTTCGCGCGCAGCCTTGCACGCTGGATCTGTGATCGCGATCAGATAACCCCTGGTTACAGCGTCAGGGATTCCGCCTCGCGGCAAAGCTGCGATAGGCCTCTGAAGTGTGCCGCAGCACGCGTCATCCGGTGGTGCTCCAGCCTCCTGACAAGATGAAGCATCGCAAGGACACTGGAGCTGCAGCGACCATCCGGCTGCGCTGCCTTCGCCCGATCATGAGACCTGACAGATGATCCGACACCTGCACATGTTGATCGCCGCAGCGATACTTTTTTCATCGACAGCGGCAACCGCAGCGGTGGCACCGTACCAGTGCACATTCCTGCTCCGCGGTGCACCCACTATGCAGAGAATAAACGCAGACTCTGAGATCCATGCCAAGGAAATCATCCGCTACGAGCATGGGTACTTCAATGTCGATCGCCTCTCCTGCAACCGTGTCTGACACGGCCCTGACGCTGCCGTGCTGAAATGAAAAAGCGCCCCTCACGGGGCGCTTTGCGTTCAGCGTGCCAGCAGGCCTGCCCGGGATCGGACAGACGCACTTACTCGATCGGCTGGTCCAGCATCAGCTGGCGCGCGAAACGCACCGGCGGGGCGCCGTAGGACAGCATCTTGTCGTGGTAGGCCTTCAGGTTGAACTGGTCGCCCAGCTTTTCCTGCGCGGCCTTGCGCGTGTCGAAGTGTTCCTGCGCACCGACGAAGTAGGTCGGCAGCTGCGCCGACGTCAGCTGCGCGCGCACCCACTTGCCCGACGCTTCGCTTTCCTGCTGGAACGCATCGTGGGTCATCAGGTGCATCGCCTGTTCGCGCGTCCAGTTGTCCACGTGCACGCCCTGGTCCAGGATCGCGTTGGAAATGGTGCGCAGGTAGAACTTCAGCTGCACCAGGTGGAACAGCGGATCGTTGTCGAGATACCCCTGCTCCTGCATCATGCGCTCGGTGTAGACCGCCCAGCCTTCGGCAAACAGGCCCGAGCGCAGCACCGCGCGCAGGGTGGACGGGAACTTGGCCGAGTGCCAGCCTTCCAGGTAGTGGCCCGGGGTGCCTTCGTGGATGCTCAGCAGGTGGATCATGCGTGAGTTGTACTCGCGCAGGAACGAGTCGACCTGCTTGTCGTTCCAGTCATCCGGGATCGGCGAGACCGCGTAGAAGGTCTTCAGGTTCTTGTCCAGCGGACCGGGCGAATCACAGTAGGCCACGGCCACGCCGCGCTGGAATTCGGGCATCAGGATGATGTCCACCGGCGCATCGGGCAGGGTCATCAGGTCATGCTCGCGCACGAACGCGGTGGACTGGTCCAGTGCGGCCTTGGCATCTTCCACGACCTTGTCGCGGGCCGGCTTGTCGGCGTAGGCCAGTTCCAGCGCCGCTTCGATCGCCTTCTGCTGCTGCGCGTCGCTCGGCTGCGCCGGCATTTCCGGTGCGCCCGGCTTGTCCTTCAGCACGGTCTGGGCGATGCCATACATGTCCTGGCGCACGCGCTTGAGTTCGGCACGTGCACGCTCGCCGATCTCCTGCCGCGACAGCGAGGAGTTCAGCGCGAACTTCAGCTTCTGGTCGTACAGCTCGGCACCGACGCGGAATTCGCCCTTGGCATTGGGCACCAGGGTCTTGTCCAGCCACTGCTGCTGCTCGTCCACGGCCTTCTTCAGCCCATCGATGGCGGCCTGCAGGCGCTGCTGGTCGGCCTGCGGCAGTTCGCCGATGTGCGGGGTGATGAAGGTATCGACGATGCTGAGGATGCCGCGGTTCTGCTTGGCCACCGTTTCGGCATGGATCTTCGGCACGCGGGCCGGATCCAGGTTTTCGCGGGCCTGGGCGAAGATCGCCGGGATTTTCTCCATGCGCGCGGTCGCCGACTTCAGGCGCTCGGGGAGCGGTGCGAACTCGCGCGCCATCAGGCCGTAGATCGCGCTGCCGGCCAGGCCGTTGTACATCTGCGGATCCCACTTGGAGGACTGCAGCACCTCGGCATTCCAGATGTCCGACTGCAGCTGGTTGCGCAGGATCGCGGCATCCACCTGGTTTTCGCGGCCCAGCTTGGCCACGTCCATTTTCTCCAGCTCGGCGAGCAGGCCCTTGTAGGCGGTCAGGGTCTTCTGTTGCCCCGCGGCACTGAGATCGTCGATCTCGCTGTCGAAGCGGTGGTCGCCGATCTGCGTGGCACCCACCGGCGAGAGCTGCATCCAGCTGTCCAGGGCGCGCTTGGACAGATCGGCGAAGGCCGCATCGGCGGCCGCATCGGCGGCCTGCGCCGGCGCGGCGGCGGGCGGGGTGGCGGAGGCGGGGGCGTCGGCCTGCTGGCAGCCGCCGAGGGCAGCGATCAGGGCGAGGGCAAGGAGATGCTGGCGCA
Source organism: Stenotrophomonas chelatiphaga (assembly GCF_001431535.1). Lineage (GTDB taxonomy): Bacteria > Pseudomonadota > Gammaproteobacteria > Xanthomonadales > Xanthomonadaceae > Stenotrophomonas > Stenotrophomonas chelatiphaga. Next base: position 13,506 of record NZ_LDJK01000047.1, on the reverse strand, counting down.
TCGGCAATCCTGTCTTGGGGTCAATCGCCAAGCATAGGCCGGGGCCGTCGCCCTGTCTGCGTGCCAAAGGATTACCATCGTCGCATTCCCACGTGGAGGTGGATCATGCAGTACGAAGGAAGCTGCCATTGCGGCCGGATTGCGTTCACCGTACAGGCCGATGAACCGGTCACCGAGGTCATCGACTGCAACTGTTCCCTGTGCCGCCGCCGCGGGGGCCTGCTGTGGTTCGCCGCGCGCGAGGCCTTGGTGCTGTCCAGCGACCCCGCCCAGCTGGCGACCTACCAGTTCCACAAGCACCACTTGCAGCATCACTACTGCGCCCAGTGTGGCATCGCCCCGTTCAGCGAAGGCGTCGATCCCCGCAGTGGACAGGCCATGGTCGCGGTGAATGTGCGTTGCCTTCCTGGCGTGGCGCTGGATGGATTGACGGTGACGGCATTCAACGGAGCCGATGCGTGAGCTGTGCAACAGTGCGCTACCCGGCGCTTGCGGTGGCGGCAGCCGTTGTGCTGATGCTGGCCGGCTGCGGCAGGCACGAGGCAGCGGCCGATGCGGGTGCCGGCGCTGCCGGTGCGGTGATGTCACCGGAAGGGGCATCGCTGGCCTACGAGCATGACCTGGACATCCGCCTGGACGCGGTGCAGATCGGGCCACGGGTCAAGCAGATCGCCGATGCCTGCCAGTCCGCCCGCTTCGGCGACTGCGCGGTGCTGCAGGTGGGTCAGCAGGGCGGGGAGTATCCCAGCGGTTCGATCCGCGTGCGCATCGCGCCGAAGGGCGTGGAGCCGATCATCGGATTGGCCGGGCAGGGCGGCGAGGTGTCATCGCGCAACACCCATGCCGAAGACCTCGCCCAGCAGGTTGCGGATACCGCCTTGGCCAAGGCGCGGCTGCAGAAGGAGCACGAGCGCCTGCTTGCCTACCAGGACAGCAAGGACATCAAACTGGCCGACCTGCTGGTCATCACCCAGCGGCTGTCGGAAATCGAGGCGGGGGTGGAACAGGCCAACAAGGACGCGGCGCAGCAGCGCCGACGCATCGATACGCAGCTGGTCACGATGCAGTTCAACGCACCGTCCGGCCAGCGCAGCCGCAATGAAATCGGCATGGCGCTGTCCGAATCGGGAGCGATCCTGACCACCAGCATCGCCTACCTGATACGCGCCATCGCCGCGCTGCTGCCGGTGCTGGTGGTCGGCAGCATCATCGGCTGGATCGGCCTGCGCCTGTGGCGCCGGCGGCGTGCGCGCAGGGCGGGTTGACCCGCCCTTTCAACCGCGCCGGATCAGCCTTCGTCGGTCTCGTATTCGACGAACACATCCAGCTCCAGGGCCAGCTCCTGCACTGCATCGCGCACCTTCTGCGCGGTGCTTTCGTTGCCGACTTCCACTTCCAGTTCATGGCTGCCCGGGCCGATGTCATCGGACAGGCCGGCCGAACTGGAATCGTCGTCGTCCATCTTCGGCATCAGGTCGTCGGTCTCTTCGACATGCTCGATGCCTTCGATGCCCAGCAGCAGGTCGCTGATCGCACGCGCGTCGTCTTCAGATCCGGTAATTCGCAGTCGCAGCATTGCCATGGGATGGTCCTGGTGGGAAACAGGACCCCAGCCTAGCCAGCGGCCGGAAAAGAGCGGGTGACGGTGGAACAGGGCCCTTGCTCACGCGTCCTGTACGGCACGCCCCGGCGGCTGCGGTGGTGGCGCCGGCATCGGCGTGCGCTCGTCGAGCGCTTCGCGCAGCAGCCAGTCGATGAAGGCGCGTGCCGGGGGCGAGGGCGCCTGCGTATCACTGTTCACTACGTAGTACGCATAGCGCGCCTTCATCACCGGGCCCGGCAGGCGCACCACCTCGTTGCGTTGCAGGTAGGGCTGGGCGATGTGCCGGCGCGCCAGCACCGCGCCCATGCCGTACACCGCTGCGCGCATGGCATCGGCGCTGTCGGCGAAGGTATGCACCGGCGGCAGCGCTGCCGGCACGCGTACGCCCGCATGCCGGAACCAGTCCCGCCAGCCCTGCGGTGACAGATCACTGAGCAGCGGCAGGCGGGCGATGGGCGCAGGGTCCTGCAGGCCGTGCACGCCGGCCAGCGCCGGTGAGGCGACCGGGAAGAGGTCATCGTCCATCAGGTGGCGCGCGTGCAGGCCGGGCCATTGTCCCAGCCCGTAGCGGATGCCGACCTCGGGCCCATTGTCGTCGAAGCGGTCCAGGCCGCTGCCGGTGTGGAGTTCGATCCGCACCTGCGGATGCATCCCGGTGAAGCGTGGCAGGCGCGGCAGCAACCAGCAGTAGGACAGCGAGCGCAGCGTGGTGATCCGCAACGGCACGCTGTCGGCGTGCGGCCTGAGATGGCTGGCGACCGTGGCCAGGTCGGACAGCGCGGCGCTGGCCGCATCGGCCAACTGGCGACCTTCGGCGGTGAGGCGCACACCGCGCGCATGGCGCAGGAACAACGCGCTGCCGAGTTGCTGTTCGAGGCGGCGCACCTGGTGGCTGACCGCGCTGGCGGTGAGGCTCAGCTCCTGCGCGGCGGCGGCGAAGTTCTGGTGGCGCGCGGCAACGGCGAACACACCGAGGGCGGGCAGCAGGGACGGGCGCAGGAGCATGGCGAGCCTCAAGCCGGATTTGTGGCTGGCAGCGATACTACGCGCTTGCGGGCCCTGCGCGGCAGCGCGAAGCTGGGCAACCCGACAGCAGGAGAGCGGCATGGTGGTGCAGGTGATTCCCAGGAGGCAGCCATGAGCGCGTTGCCGCAGGCGCTGGAACGCGACTGGCGTACGCCACTGGAGCTGACCCTGCTGGGCGCCATCTGGGGCTGCTCGTTCCTGTTCATGCGCGTAGCCGTGCCCCACTTCGGTCCCTATGCGCTGGTGGAACTGCGGCTGGTGCTCGGCGCGCTGGTGCTGCTGCCGTTCCTGTGGCGTGCGCGGGCGCAGTTCCCGGCGCGTCGCTGGCTGTGGTTGGCGCCGATCGGGCTGATCAATTCCGCCGTGCCCTTCGTGCTTTTCGCATGGGCTGCCGAACGGGCACCAGCGGCGATCGGGGCGATCTGCAATGCGATGACGGTGCTGTTCGCCGCGCTCATCGCCTTCCTGTTCTTCGGCGAAAAAATCGGCATGCGACGCGCACTTGCACTGCTGGTCGGGTTCAGTGGCGTAGTGGTGCTGGCTACCGCCAAAGTCGCCGGGTTGAGCATCGGCGCGGCGGTCGTCGCCGGTGCGCTGGCGTCGCTGCTGTATGGGCTGGGCGTGAACCTGGTGAAGCGCCACGTGACCGGCCTGCCGCCGGCGGCGTCGGCGGCGGCAACGCTGGGATGCGCTTCGTTGTGGATGCTGCCGATGGCGCTCACCCATTGGCCGCAGGGCCCGGTGCCGGGCGCTGCATGGGCCTGCGCGGTGGCGCTGGGCGTGGTCTGTACCGGGCTGGCCTTCCTGATGTTCTACCGGCTGATCGCCCGCATCGGCCCCTCGCGCGCCTCCACCGTGACCTACCTGGTGCCGCTGTTCGGCGCCGCGTTCGCCTGGCTGTTGCTGGGCGAGCCGGTCACCCTGCAGATGCTGCTGGCCGGCGCACTGATCCTGGGCAGCGTGGCGGTCAGCCAGCGCCGCTGAGCGTCACCGCACCGGCACCGGGATGTTGCACAGATCGATGTGCCCGGCCGGCCGTTTGTAGAAATCATCGACACGGTTGCGACGGGCTTCCACGGTATCGGCGAAGGTTTTCGAGTCGGTGCGCAGTACCTGGATCGGCGTGCGTTCGGCGGCGGGCACATCGCTGGCGCGGCGTATCGCGGTGATCGGCGTGCGCTGCTGCGGGTCGGCATAGAAGCCCATCGGCGCCGGGCCCCGCGGCAGGGCGCTGAGCAGTTCCATGCCCTTCAGCACGCGGCCGACCACGGTGATGTTGCGGTCCAGCTGGCGCGGCGACTGGCCGGTGACCACGTACAGTTCGGCGCCCACGCTGCTGTCTTCGTCATTGTTGCGACCGGCGCCCAGCGCGCCATAGCAGTGCGCCAGCCAGGCCCTGCCGTCCTTCGTATCCTGGCCGACCGGGAAGCCGTCGACGAAACCGGTGCGTGCCGCCCAGCCATCGCGATCGGGCAGCGGGCTGACCTTCAATCCCGCCGTGGCGCGTTCGAACTCGGCCGGCAGTTTCTTCTGCGCCGATCCCAGTGGCCGGGCCTTGGCGGCGTCGTCGGCGTCGGCATCGCCGAACTGCACCACGAAGTTGTCCTGCGACCGGTAGATGCTGGTGCCGTCCCAGAAATGTTCGTGGGCGAAGGTCTGGATGTTGGCCACGTGGCGCGGCGCGAACTGCGGCGCCAGCTCGATGATCACCCGTCCGGCCGGCAGGTCCATGTACAGCAGGTTGGCCGGGTCCGGCGTGCGCCAGTCGCGGTCGGGTGCGGCTTCCAGGATCTGCTGCGCGCTGCGGTAGGGCGTGGCCGCCGGGGCCAGCGAAGGCAGCAGGCAGGTGGCCAGGGCAAGCGCCAACAGGGCGGGGCGACGGTCCATGGTGAGCCTTTCAGGAAAGAGAGCCCGATCATGCGCGAGGCCACGGTTTCCTGCCAGCGCCGGGCACGGCGGCTGCACGACACCGTGACGTCCGGCCTATTCCACTAGGTTGAACTCCGCACTAGTGTTCACTTCAACGTAGTGGAGATGCCCCCATGGTCGATGAAGAGATCCAGCTGAAGAAGTTCCAGAAGGAGCTCAGTGCGGGGACCGTGTCGCTGGCGCTGATGGCGGTGTTGGCCAAGGCACCGGAGCCGCTGTACGGCTACCTGATCGCCAAGGAACTGGAGCAGGTGGGCGAGGGCGTGCTGAGTGGCAAGCAGAGCGCGCTGTACCCGGTGCTGCGCAACCTGGAAGGGGCCGGGTTGCTGCAAAGCCACGTGGAGCCCTCCACCAGCGGTCCACCGCGACGTTACTACCGCATCACCGAGCAGGGACGTGCCGTGCTGGAGCAGTGGATCCAGGCCTGGCGTGCCACCCGCGATTCCGTCGATTCCGTTCTGGAGGGCGTACTGCAATGAACATCGAGCACACCATGGGCAGGACCCTGCCGGCGACCATTCCCGATTACCTGGCGCAGCTGCGCGCGGCGCTGCACGATGCCGACCCGGCGATGGTCCAGGACGCGCTGTACGACGCCGAGGAGTACCTGCGTTCGGAACTGGCGGCACAGCCCGGGCGCAGCGAGGGCGAGGTGATCGCCGACGTGGCCGGCAGCTACGGCGCGCCGGACGAGGTGGCCGACATCTACCGCGAAACCGAGCTGACCGTGAACCGCGCGCTGCGCACGCCGAAGACCCCACTGGGCACCCGCGTGACGGCCGCCCCGGCAGTGGCCAGCGGCTTTGATGCGGTTCCGCCGGCAGCAGGCGTTGCGGCACCGGGTCCGTCCATCCCGGATCCGCCGCCGCCGCCACCGCGCTCGCTGGCGGCGCGCTTCTTCGGTGTGGTGGTGGATCCGCACACCTATGGCGCCCTGTTCTACATGCTGCTTTCGCTTGCGACGGGCACCTTCTTTTTCAGCTGGGTGGTCACCGGTCTTTCGCTGTCGCTGGGCCTGCTGATCCTGATCATCGGCGTACCGGTGGCCGTGTTGTTCTTCGGTTCCATCCGCGGGCTGTCGCTGCTGGAAGGGCGGCTGGTGGAAGTGCTGCTGGGCGAGCGCATGCCGCGACGCCCACGCTTCAGCGACCGCAGCCGCAGCTGGCTGCAGCGGATCGGCGATATGTTCACCGATGGCCGCACCTGGCTGACCCTGCTGTACTTCGTGCTGATGCTGCCGCTGGGCGTCGCCTACTTCACCGTGGCAACGACGTTGCTGGCGCTTTCGCTGGCCTTGATCTGGTCGCCGGTGGCGGTGTGGTTCCCGGGTGCCTACACCGGGGTGACCATCAATGGCCTGCCGCTGCTGGAAGGGGCTTGGGCGACGCCGCTGCTGGCCCTGGCTGGCGGGCTGCTGCTGTTCGGCACGCTGCACCTGGCGCGGGCGGTCGGCCGCATGCACGGCACCCTGGCCAAGCACCTGCTGGTACGGTTGTAAGCGCGATGGGCGTGACGGCTGGAGCGGCCTGGTAGTGACGGCCGCTGGCCGTCACCAACGCCGGCCGTCAGCCGGCTTTCCGCCGCAACGGGGTGACGTTGCTCTTCTTCTTCGGCTTCGCCGCCGCCGGTGCTTCGGCATTGGCGGCGAAGAAATCACGGACCTTCGGGTACACCACCTCGCGCCAGCGACGGCCGCTGAAGATGCCGTAGTGGCCGGCGCCTTCGACGATGAAATGCTCGCGACGGTCTTCGGCGATGCCCGTGCACAGCGACTGCGCCGCTTCGGTCTGGCCGAGCCCTGCGATATCGTCCAGCTCGCCTTCGATGCTCAGCAGCGCGGTATCGCGGATGGCCGAAGGATCGACCTTCTCACCCTTGATGTACCACTCGCCACGCGGCAGCAGGAAGTCCTGGAACACCACGCTGATGGTATCCAGGTAGTACTTGGCCGGCATGTCCAGCACCGCGTTGTACTCGTCGTAGAAACGACGGTGCGCGTCGGCGTCTTCCAGGTCGCCCTTGACCAGGTCGGCGTAGAAATCCCAGTGCGAGCTGAAATGCCGGCTGGGGTTCATCGACAGGAAGCCGGCGTGCTGCAGGAAGCCCGGATACACGCGGCGGCCGGCGCCGGGGTAGCTCGGCGGCACGGTGTGGATGACGTTGTTTTCGAACCACGACAGCGGGTTCTGGGTGGCCAGGTTGTTCACTGCGGTCGGGCTGCAGCGCGCATCGATCGGTCCGCCCATCATCACCAGCGACTTCGGCGTGGGTTCACCGCGGCCGGCCATCAGCGAAACCGCCGCCAGCACCGGTACGGTGGGCTGGCACACGCTCACCACGTGCAGCCGCTCCACGCCGAGGTGGCGGATGAACTCCTGGATGTACTCCACGTAATCATCCAGCCCGAACTCGCCTTCGCTGCCCGGCACCATGCGCGCATCGACCCAGTCGGTCACGTACACGCGGTGGTCGCGCAGCAGGGTGCGCACGGTGTCGCGCAGCAGCGTGGCGTGGTGGCCGGACAACGGCGCCACCACCAGCACGAACGGCTGGTTGAGCATGGTGTGCAGCTGGTCGGCTTCGTTGCTGTGGCGCTTGAAGCGCAACAGCTTGCAGAACGGCTTGCTGACTTCTTCGTGGACCACGATCGGCACGCGCTCGCCGTCCACGTCGATCTCGTTGATGCCCCACTCGGGCTTCTCGTAATCCTTGCCCAGGCGGTGGAACAGCTCGTTCATCGCCGCCAGGCGATCGGCACCGGGCATCTGCCCCCACCAATGGCCGGCATTGTTGAAGAAGTGGGCATTTGCCTGGGCCTGGTGGACCCAAGGGGCCAGCAGATTACGGGTCAGTTCGTGGAGCTGGTAGAGCATATTGACTCAATATGTATGGTCATATGTTGCCGCGCAGCATACCTGATCCGGCGCCGCGGAATATTAACTGGGGTCGCAGATCCGGACGACGCCGGCTCAGGCCTTTTCCAGGGCTGCGGCTTCCTGGCCCAGCGCGGCACCCAGCCAGCAGTGCGACCCGATCGGCGTCAGGCCGTGCTTGCCCAGTTCGCGCCGGTACCAACGTGCCGGGCGCGGATGAAAGCCGTCATGGTCTCCTTCGAAGTCGTCCTCGGCGGCGAAGGTCTCCAGGAAGGCCACGCCACCGGTCAGCTCGCCGATGCCGGCCAGCCCGGCGCGCAGTTCGCGGTCGGGCACGTAATGCATCACATCCGAGCAGACCAGCAGATCCACCGGGGCGCAGGGCCGCAGCCAAGCGAAGTCGCCGAAGCTGGCCGGGTGCAGGTTGCGGGTGCGCCCATAACGGCCCACTGCGTAGTCGCTGCTGTCGAAGCCCAGGTAGCTGAGCTTGGGGCGCAGCTTGAGCAGCGGCGCGCGCCATGCACCTTCGCCGCAGCCGATGTCCAGCACGCTGCGGATCGGGCGTTCCAGGTAGTACTCGGCGCTGGCCACGGCCAGGGCGACCTTGCGCGCCAGCCGCGCGCTGCCGCCGATATCGGCGCGCCGGTACCAGTGCTGGAAATAAGCGGCGTCGTAGGTCTTGTGCATGTACGTGGCTCTGCGCATCGGTGAAAATGGTGCTCATCCTACGCCAGCCGCTGGAGCGAGCACATGCAGTCCTACTTCTGGGTCAAGACCTTCCACCTGGTGTTCGTGGTGGCCTGGATGGCGACGGTGTTCTATCTGCCGCGCATCCTGGTCAACATCGCCGAGACGGCGGGGCAGGCGGCAGTGAGTGAACGCCTGCAGCTGATGGGGCGGCGCCTGTACCGCTTCGGCCACAGCATGTTCGGGCTGGCCTTCGTGCTGGGGCTGGTGCTGTGGCTGGGCTACCGGGTCATTCCGGATTTCCCGACCATGGTGGCACCGGGCGGGGCCGGCTGGCTGCACGCCAAGCTGGGCCTGGTGGTGCTGCTGATGGCGTATTTCATCTGGATCGGGCGGCTGCTCAAGGGCGTGGCCAAGGGCCGGGCGCTGCCGTCATCGCGCGCGCTGCGCTGGATCAACGAGATCCCGCTGCTGGCCTTCATCCCGATCGTCTGGCTGGTGCTGGCCAAGCCGTTCTGAGCCACGACCGAGCGCCGGAGATCGTCCGGCGCTGTCGCCTTACGCGGCTTCGTAGGTGCCGTAGCTGCGCAGGCGCGTGTAGCGCTTGGCCAGCAGTTCGTCGGTCGGCAGTTCCTGCAGCGCGTCCAGTTCGTTGACCAGCACGGCCTTCAGGCGCTTGGCCATCTGCACCGGGTTGCGGTGTGCGCCGCCGGTCGGCTCGCGCACCACCTTGTCCACCAGGCCCAGCCCCTTCAGGCGCGGAGCGGTCAGGCCCAGCTGCTCGGCGGCGTCCTTGGCCTTGGTGGCATCCTTCCACAGGATCGAGGCGCAGCCTTCCGGGCTGATCGTCGAATACACGCTGTATTCCAGCATGATGGTGCGGTCGCCCACGCCCAGCGCGAGCGCGCCGCCGGAGCCGCCTTCGCCGATCACCGTGCAGATCACCGGCACCTTCAGCTCGGCCATCTCCATCAGGTTGCGGGCAATGGCTTCGGACTGGCCACGGGATTCTGCGTCGATGCCCGGCCAGGCGCCGGCGGTGTCGATCAGGGTCAGCACCGGCAGGCCGAAACGCTCGGCCATCTTCATCAGGCGCAGTGCCTTGCGGTAGCCCTCCGGCTTGGGCATGCCGAAGTTGCGCTTGATCTTTTCCTTGGTGTCGCGGCCCTTCTGGTGGCCGATCACCATGACCGCGCGGCCATTGATGCGGGCCAGGCCGCCCATGATCGCCTTGTCGTCGGCGAAGGCACGGTCGCCGGCCAGTTCCTGGAACTCGTCGAACATCAGGTGCAGGTAATCCTGCGTGTACGGACGCGACGGATGGCGGGCCAGCTGCAACACCTGCCACGAGGTCAGGTTGCGGAAGATCTGCGCGGTGCGGGTGCGCAGCTTGCCGCGCAGGGCCGTTACTTCGGCTTCAACGTTGACCGCCGGGCCGGCGCTGGCGCTGCGCAGCTCCTGGATCTTGGCTTCCAGGTCGGCGATGGGTTGCTCGAAGTCGAGGTAGTTCGGATTCATCGGAAGCCGTCGTATGAATGTAAGGAGGGAAGTTTAGCCGAATGCGTGGGGATGCCCCGTACGCCGTCGTCTGGTCAGCTCGCCCAAGGCGGGCTGTAGCGCACCTTCACGGTGCGCACGGCCGGGTCGGCGCGCAGGGCCTGGATCAGCCGGGAATCGATGCGTACGGCGCTCTCGCCGCCCACGTCCAGCATGCCGGCCAGCGAGCCTTCCTGATCCTTCAGCAGCAGATCCAGGCGCAGGGGCGTGCGGCCGGGGCGATGGCGGTCGAGCAGGGCATTGACGCGCTCCCAGACCGGGCGTTCGCGGCGCAGGTCCACGCGCAGCGACAGCCGCGTTGCGTAGTTCGCGCAGACCTCGTCGAAGTCCCAGCACTGGCGGATGCGCAGGGCGAAGCCGCCATTGAACTCGTCTTCGCGCAGGCCGCCCTTCACCACCAGGATGCGGTCCTTGGTCATCAGGTGGCCGAACTCGGCCATCGCGTCGGAGAACGCACTGCATTCGACCCGGCCGCGACCGTCTTCAAGCTGGATGAAGATCTGGCTTTCGCCCTTGCGGCGCACCCCGACCACCTGGCCGGCCAGCACCGTCTGCACTTCCGGGCGCCAGCGCTTTTCGCCACCGCCGCCGCCGCCGCTGGCGGCACTCCAGATCTTCTCGACCGCGCCCAGGTCGGTGCCGACCAGGTCGCGCACATCGTCGCGATGCGGATCGAACGGATGCCCACTGAGGTAGAAGCCCAGCGTATCGCGCTCACCGGTCAGCCGCTGCAGCAGTGGCCATTCGTCGGTTTCCTGCAGTTCCAGGTGGATCGCCGGTGCATTCGGATCCGGGCCGCCGAACAGCGAATTCTGGCCCGATGCCCGTTCGCGCGCCATCTGCTCGGTGGCCTTGATCACTTCGGGCAGCTGCAGGGCCAGCGAGGCACGGTTGCGCCCCAGCTCGTCCAGCGCACCGCAGTTGATCATCGCTTCCAGCGTGCGCCGGTTGAGCTTGGCCGAGCCGATGCGCGTGCAGAAATCCAGCAGGTCGGTGTAGGCACCCTTCTGCAGGCGCTCGTCGACCACCGCTTCGCAGGCGCCCTGGCCGACGCCCTTGATCGCGCCGAGGCCGTACTGGATGGTGTCCGGGGTGGCCGCTTCGAACATGTAGGCCGACTGGTTGACCTTGGGCGGCAGCACGGTCAGGCCGAGGTTGCGCACCTCGTCCAGGAAGCCGACCACCTTCTCGGTGTTGTCCATGTCCGAAGACAGCGTGGCGGCCATGAACTCGGCCGGGTAATGCCGTTTCAACCAGGCCGTCTGGTAGCTGACCAGCGCGTAGGCGGCGGCGTGCGATTTATTGAAACCGTAGCCGGCGAACTTCTCCATCAGGTCGAAGATCGCATCGGCCTTGGCCTCGCCGACGCCGTCCTTGGCCGCGCCTTCGCGGAAGATCTCGCGGTGCTTGGCCATCTCGGCCGGGACCTTCTTGCCCATCGCACGGCGCAGCAGGTCGGCGCCGCCCAGCGAGTAACCGCCGACGATCTGCGCCATCTGCATCACCTGCTCCTGGTACACCATGATGCCGTAGGTGTCGCGCAGGATGCGCTCGGTGCGCGGATCGGGGTACTCCACTTCCTCGCGCCCATGCTTGCGGTCGACGAAGGAGGGAATCAGGTCCATCGGGCCGGGACGGTACAGCGACACCAGCGCGATCAGGTCTTCGAAGCGGTCGGGCTTGGCGTCCTTCAGCAGGCGGCGCATGCCCGAGGATTCAAACTGGAACACCGCACCGGTATTGCCGGAGGCGAAGATGTCCTTGTAGGTCGGCGCATCGTCCAGCGGCAACTGGGTGATGTCCAGCGGCGGGATGCCGGCGCGCTCGTGGCGCTTGTTGATCGCCTTCACTGCCCAATCGATGATGGTCAGCGTGCGCAGGCCGAGGAAGTCGAACTTCACCAGGCCGACTTCTTCCACGTCGTTCTTGTCGAACTGGGTCACCGGATTGCGGCCGATGCCGTTTTCGTCGTGTTCGGCGAACAGCGGGCAGAACTCGGCCAGCGGCTCGGGCGCGATCACCACGCCGCCGGCGTGCTTGCCGGCGTTGCGGGTCAGGTCTTCCAGCTGCCGCGCCAGGTCGATCAGGTCGCGGACATCGTCCTCGCTCTGGTAGCGCTGGATCAGCTCCGGCGAGGCCATCTCGCTGTCCTTGCCTTCGCCCATCGCATCCTTCAGCGAAATGCCCAGGATGTTGGGGATCAGCTTGGCCACGCTGTCCACCAGGCCGTACGGGAAGCCCAGCACGCGCCCGCAGTCGCGCACCACGGCCTTGGCCGCCATGGTGCCGTAGGTGATGATCTGGCTGACCCGCTCGCGGCCGTACTTGCGCGCCACGTAGTCGATGACTTCGTCGCGGCGGTCCATGCAGAAGTCGATGTCGAAGTCGGGCATCGACACGCGTTCGGGGTTGAGGAAGCGCTCGAACAGCAGGTTGTAGGGCAGGGGATCCAGGTCGGTGATCTGCAGCGCCCAGGCCACCAGCGAACCGGCACCGGAACCACGCCCCGGGCCGATCGGGATGCCCTGGTTCTTGCCCCACTGGATGAAGTCGGCCACGATCAGGAAGTAGCCGGGGAAGCCCATCTTGATGATGGTATCCAGCTCGAATTCCAGGCGCTCGCTGTAGTCCTGCAAGGTCATGCCAGGCGCTACGGGATTCTTCTCCATGCGCAGCGTCAGCCCCTTGCGCGCTTCGCTGCGGATCCAGCTGTCCAGCGTTTCGTCGTCGGGCACCGGGTAGTTGGGCAGGAAGTAGGTGCCCAGCCGCATTTCGATGTTGCAGCGTTCGGCCAGCGCGCGGGTGTTGTCGATTGCATCGGGGATGTCGGCAAACAGCGCGCACATCTCCTCGGAGGACTTCAGGTACTGCTGGTCGCTGTAGTCGCGCGGACGCTTGGGATCATCCAGTACGCGGCCGGAGGCGATGCACACGCGCGCTTCGTGGGCGCTGAAATCAGTCGGTGCGAGGAAGCGCACATCGTTGCTGGCGATCACCGGCAACCCACGCTGGCCTGCGGCCATCAGCGCGAACTGGTTGAACGCCTCTTCGCCCTCGCGCCCGGTGCGGGTCAGTTCCAGGTGCAGGCCATCACCAAACACGCGCTGCCAGTCGGCCAGTTGCTGTTCGGCGAGGTCATGCTTGCCGGCGGCGGCCAGGCGTCCGGCCAGGCTGTCGCGGCCACTGAGGGCGAACAGGTTCTGGCAGCCGGCTTTCAACCATTCCGGGTGCACGGCCACGCCGCCTTCGGGGCGATGGCCTTCCATCCACGCGCGGGTCAGCAACCGCGACAGGCTGAGGTAGCCCTCGCGGTCACGGCACAGCAGGGTCATCCGCCAGGGGTCCTGGCCTTCTTCGGCGATCATCACATCGGCGCCGGCGATGGGCTTGATGCCCACGCCTTCGGCGGCCTTGTAGAACTTGACCAGCGCGAACAGGTTGTTCAGGTCGGTGACGGCCAACGCAGGCAGGCCGAGTTCGACCGAGCGTGACAGCAGGTTGGCCTGTTTGGCTTTCTTCGGGTCAGCCTGTTCCGGCTTCGCCGGCACGCGGATGGTGGAATCCGCCAGCGAAAACTCGGTGTGGACGTGGAGATGGACGAAACGGGAGTTGGACATGCCGGACCAGGTTGGAGCGCACCGGCCCCGGGAGCAGGCGTAGGAACGGCCGCCGGGGTCACAGGTGCGCAGGAGTGCCCGCTCAGGGTAGCGGCGAGGGGCTATACGGACAAGGTCTTGACGCGGGGGGGGTTGCGCGCTGCGCGCGGGCTCTGAAGCCAGAGCCAACGGCAACGGCAACGGCCAGAGCAACAGCTGCGGGGCTGCTTGTTGG
>NZ_LDJK01000046.1 GCF_001431535.1 Stenotrophomonas chelatiphaga | reverse complement strand
CCCGCTGGCCTGCGCGGCCGCCGTTGCCTGGGTGGCCAGCTTCGGGTTGCGATCGGCCACCGCCAGCAGATGCGCATCGCCGTTCACGCCTACGCCACCGGCCACCCCGGTATCCAGCGCGGCGCTGACCGTGGCATCGGTGGCGACCAGCTCCTCTTCCTTCGCATCGAGACGGACCGATGCGTGCGCGGCGACCTTCGCATCCACTGCGTCGGTGCCTGCAGCATCCGCCTGCACTGCGGTCGCCAGCGTTGCCTGCACGAGGGCGGCCGACGTCGGCGCGACGGTGACGCCTGCATCCACCGCGGCAGCGATCGCGGCAACCGGGGTCGAAGGCGTAGCGGCTGCGCCGACCGACGCGTTGACCCCAAGCTGCGTGGCAACCGCCGCTGCCGGTGCTGCGACGCTCGGCGTACGCACTACTGCCGCGACGTCCACCTTCGCCGGCAGGACATTCCTCACCACCGGCAGGCTGCTGGCAATGCCCAGCGAAACGCTGGCGTCGACATTGGCCAACGCATTACCCGAAGGATGACCGGCAAGGGCAGCCAGGGCCACCTCGGCATCCACCTTCACCGGCGCCTGCTGGGTGTACTTGGCAGTCAGCGCCTGCAGGTCGCGCAGGGTCTGGTTGTTCTCGGTGGCGGTTGCCGTACCGGCGCACAACGCCAGCGCCAGCGCAACGGCCAGCATCGCCGGCGCCGGCAGCGCGGCACGTTGATCGATGAGCGAGGAGGCGCCGTGGGCGCCGGTGGCCAGTTCAGAGGCCACGACCATGGCGCGCAGCTGCCTGCTCCACACCAAGCGGAAAATACGATTCATGAGTTCAGTCCCCCGTGGACGACGCTTCGTGAGTCAGAGATCTGCCTGCTGGCAGGTGACTCATATTTGAGCGCGTGCAACGAAGGCGGGGCACTTCATTCCGGCAGGGCAAGCGCGCAATCCGGCAAGACCTCGACCAGATTCGGCAGCGCGATGCACCAATTCGGCAACCGGGTCCTGCGCGCGTTGCGCACCGGCATCAGGCAGGCTGCCCGACCATCCCTGGCGCACCCGGTGCGCGCATCAACGTGTCGCGCGGCAGTTCGCCGAACACCTTGCGATAGTTGTCGGCGAAGCGCGAGAGATCCCACAGGCCGCAGCTCAGCGCGATCGCCTTGACCGACCGCCGGCCACCGTCGGCCATCGACAAGCCGCGGCACGCCGCGCACAGCCGCAGCATCGACAGGTAGCGGTTGGGCGAGATCCCGAACAGGTCTTCGAACGCATAGCGCAGGCCACGCTCACTGACGCCCGCCGCGTCACAGATCTCGTTCATGTAGATGTTGCGCCGCAGGTTGAGGCGCATGAAGTTCTCGGCCCGCTGCACGATCAGATAGTGGGTGCGCCGCGCACGGGTGTTCATCGCCTGCTCGCCCGGTCCAGCGGCCAGCAGTGCCTGCACGTGCTCGTGCAGCAGCCGCTCGCTGCCCTCGCCTGCCATCGTTGCCCCATCGGCCCCCACCAGCGCGTCCTGCAGCTGCCGGTAGTGGTTGGCCAGCAGGGAATTCTCGCCGATCGAGAACAGATTCAGCGCCTGGCCCGATGGTGGCATGCTGCGCAGGCTGAGTTCGGACAGTTTGCGTTGCAGCCGCGCCGCCGACACCATCACCAGGGTCAAACGCGTGCCTGCGCCAAGGGCGAATTCGCTGATGCCATCCGGCAACACGGTCAACACCGTGCCCGCGGTCAGTGGCACGCCGTGGCACCAGCTCAATGCCGGATCCGATGCATGCACGTAGCCCAGCAGGGCCCAGTCGGTGGGCAGCATGAAGCGGCCACGTGCCTGGAAGCCGGTGACCGCATGGCAGAACAACGCTTCGTCCTGTACGCGTGCATCCACTGCAGCGCGTGGCCCGTTGCCATCCAGCAGCACCAGCTCCACCTCGCAGACGCGCAGGACGTTGCTCAGCGTGGCCAGGTCCATCGGCCTCAGCCCATCCGTGCTCTCGCTTCCCACACCATCTGCCATGACAGTGACGCCCCCCTTTTGCAATTTCCGTACGACGGCCGGTGCCGGCCACATCCGCGTGACCGCCAACCCCGCCTTGTCATTCATGGGGTGGAGTATGCCCTATTATCTATGGCCGTAAACATTCCTAAACTGCGTGGGCGCCTCCGCATAAACAGTTAAGATGCGGCGTCAATTTTCCGTCGTCCCGAACCGGCCTGGCGCCGTTTATTACGATCCAAACGTAAATGATTACGGGCACGGCCATTGCAGGACGGCGGATTTCGCATTTGTGCCGAATTTGCGTATCGATAGATGTCATCAGCAGGTGAAACTACGGCACAGTAGGAACACGGTGGTTGGCCGGGGGACATCTGGCTACCCAGGGGAAACGTGGTGATGTGATGTACATCCCACTATCTGAGGAAGCGACGGCGCCGCTGGCGGCGGCGCGGTTTTTTATTCCTTGAACATGCCACCTGTATTCACGGCCGCATTAACTCGGCCGCGCCCCCGCATGGCCTTTGATTATCAACCCGGACGCGTCCGGTTAATCGAAAGGAGCCACCATGCAACCGTTGACAGGTACAAGGAGAAAACCGTCATGAATGCATCGATCCGCACGTTCCTGAAAGAAGAAGACGGCGTCACCGCGCTGGAATACGGCCTGTTGGCCGCGATGGTCGCCGGTGTCCTGGTCGCCGTCGCCGGCCCGCAGATCCGCACCTTCTTCACTACCCTTTTCACCACGCTGACCGGTTTCCTGACCACCGCGTCCAACGGCAGTCCGCCGCCCTCCACCTGAGGCCGGTCACAGGACAGTCCCGATCGCTGCAGGCTCCGGCCCGCAGCGCGGGCGGCGGCTTGCCGCACGTTGCATCGTTTCCAGGGAAAGGGAGGCCACATGTTGCTGTTCGCTATGCTGGCAACCACGTTGAGCATGCGCGTTATCGCCAGCGATCTGTACGCACGACGCGTGCCCAACCGCTGGCTCCTGGGCGCACTGCTGCTGGGTACGCTGCTGCTGGCCTGGCAGGCCGTGCAGCAGGGCATCGCCAGCACCGTGCCACACGGCGCCGGACTGCTGTTGGGCCTGTGCAGCCTGCTTCCCTTCTACGCGATGCGCTGGATGGGCGCCGGTGATGTCAAATTCTTCGCCGTGCTCGGCTTCCTGCTCGGCTGGCAGGCCCTGCTGCCGGTCTGGATCGGCGCCAGCCTGATGGCTGGCGCGCATGCGGTCGCGGTGTACAGCTGGCGCAGCCTGCGCCTGCATCTGCCGCCACGGCTGATGCTGCTGCAGCACGACGCCGCCCAGCATCGCGCACTGGCCCCTGTGCTGCATCAGGTGCAACAGGCGCGCGGTGGCCGCGAAGGCATCCCGTATGCCGCCTATCTCGGCCTGACCAGCATCTGCTGGGCTGGCTGGACCCTATGGGGGGCCGCGCCATGAGACGCATCGGACGAACGACGCGCAACGGGCAACGCGGCGTGGTCACCATCGAATATGCCTTCATGCTGATGTTCGGGCTGATTCCACTGCTGCTGCTCACCTATACCGGGGTGATGCTGATGGCGGTGCAACAGACCCTGGCGACCGCCTCTTCCGAAGGCGCGCGTGCCTCGCTGCGCTTTGCCCCGCTGGACCAGCGTCGGGTGGCGGCCTGTGAAGCCGCGCGGCGCTCCATGCAATGGCTGCTGACCTATGCCGCGCAGACGCCGGACTGCAGCAGCGCCAGCAGCGGTCCGATCGTGGTGTCGCCGGCGGCGCCGTGTTCAGGCCTTGCCGATGCGCAGTGCATGCAGGTGTCGGTGAGCTTCGACTACCGCGCCAAACCCTTCCTTCCTGGCACCGGCCGCGTGTACGGCTGGGTGCTGGACCGACCCATCAGCAGTACCGCCGTCGCCCAGCTCGACCTGGGCAGCAACTGAAAGGCGACAGGAGAAGCTCCATGCTCAAGTTCACCCGCATCGCCGCCATCGCCCTGATCGCCCTCGCCGTGCTGCTGGCCCTGGTCGCCTTCGTGGTCGGCCGTCGTGCCAGCACCGTGCAGGCACCCAGCGCCACGCCCGCGCTTGCCGCCAGCGAAACCCCGCAGGGGGTGAGCGTGGTGGAGGCCGGCGGACGGCTTGCCGCCGGCGTGCCGATCGAGCCTGGCCAGGTGCGCATGGCCAGCCGCAGCCAGGCGCCAGCCGGTGCCTACCTGGACGTGGTCAGCGTGGTCGGGCTGGTGCCCACCCAGGACGTACCCGAAGGCACGGTGCTGCAGCAGGGCCTGCTGGCCCAGGGGTTCTCGCTGCAGCTGCGCCCAGGCGAGCGCGCGCTCGCCGTGCCGGTGGATGAGCTGGCCGCGGCCGGCAACCGCATCCTGCCCGGCGACTTCGTCGATGTGTTCCTCAACCTGAAGGGCAGCCAAGGCTACGGCGAACAGGAAACCGCGCAGGCCCGGCTGCTGTTGTCGCGGCTGCGGGTGCTGAGCTTCGGCGCGCACGACCTGCGTCCACTGCAGCCGGCGCCGCAGGGCGAAGCCACGGCCAGTGTCGAAGGCGACCCGCGGGCCGCCGATATCCGCGGTTCGAACGCTTCCGGCAGCCCGTCGTCCAGCGCTGCGCCGGAGCCGCCTGCGCGCAGCGCCGTGCTGGCCGTGCCGGTCGCCGATGCCAACCGCCTGCTGCTTGGCGCACAGCAGGGCAAGCTGTTCCTGGCCCTGCGCAATCCGTCTGATACCGGCATCGCCGATCCCTCGCTGTTCCCCCTGCCCCGGCCCGTACTGGCGGCGGCACGCGGCCTGGAAGGCGATCGCGCCGCCGCGCTGGCACAGCCGGAAAACGATGCCTACGCCGGCCTGGACGGCGATGCGCTGGCCGGCCGCAACAGCGTGCGCGCGGCACCGGCGGTGGCGACCACGGCCCCCGCTGTGCGCCGCAGCAGTGCACCGCGGGCGCCGGCCGGCATTGAAATCATCCGCGGTAGCGGCACCCCCTGAACGAGACGAGACCGACCCATGACGTATCGCTGCACCCCTCGCCTGTTCCGACGCCCGCTGCTGCTGGCCCTGCTGGCCCTTGCGCTGGCCTGCCCGCCCGGCCTGCAGGCGCAGGCCCAGCCGGACTTCGTCCTGCAGACCCGCGAACAACGTCCGTGGACACTGCCGGCCAACCTGGAACGGGTGGCCATCGCCGACCCCGGGGTTGCCGATGTGGTGATGCTGCGCGGCAACCGCCAGGCGCTGCTGGTCGGCAAGGCGCCGGGCACCACCACCCTGCTGCTGTGGCAGCGTGGCCAGTCCGAACCGCAACGCCTGCAGGTGGACGTGCGCAGCGCGGTACAGGGCGGTCTGGCCAGCGACACCGGCACCGCGCTGACGGTGCAGGGCAATGACGCGCTGCTCAGCGGCAGCAGCCCATCGCTGCTGGACCACGCGCAGGCGCGCAAGGCCGCCGAGGCCGCGACCGGCGCCGATGGGCGGGTGGCCGACGTGTCCACGGTCGGCATCGGCGGCGTGGTCCAGGTGGAAGTGAAGGTGGTGGAGTTCAACCGCAGCGTGCTGCGCCAGATCGGCATCAATTTCCAGAACCAGAACGGCGGCTTCTCGTATGGCATCGCGCGCCCGGGTGGCGTGGCCAGCGGCGACGGGGACAGCGGCAGCACCCCGCTGCAGTCGGCGTTCAAGCTGGTGTTCGGCTCCAGCAAGGACCTGTGGAGCGCGGACATCGACCTGCTGCAGAGCAACGGCATGGCGCGCGTGCTGGCAGAACCCACGCTTGTCGCGCTGTCGGGCCAGAGCGCCAGCTTCCTGGCCGGCGGTGAACTGCCCCTGCTGGAACCACAGGGGCTGGGCACCACCACCATCACCTACAAGCCGTTCGGCATCGGCCTGACCGTGTCGCCCACGGTGCTGTCCGCCGACCGCATCGCCTTGAAGGTGGCCCCGGAAGCAAGCGACCTGGACTACAGCAACGCATTGACCCTCAACGGCGTGCAGGTGCCTTCGATCAGCACCCGGCGTGCGGATACCACGGTGGAACTCGGCGATGGCGAAAGCTTCGTGATCGGCGGGCTGGTCAGCAGCACCGTGGCCTCCACCGTCAACAAGCTGCCGCTGCTGGGCGACCTGCCCATCATCGGTTCGTTCTTCCGCAACCTGGACTACAAGCGCCAGGACAAGGAGCTGGTGATCATCGTCACCCCGCGGCTGGTCAAGCCGCTGGCACGCAACACCGAACTGCCGCTGCCGGGCGAGCGTGAAGCACGCGCCAACCTGCCGGTGTGGGGCTCCTGGCTGATCGGCCCGGCCGGACCCGACGCCGTCCCCGGCTTCTCGCGCTGATCCATGGCCGGAACACCCAGCACATGCCCTTCGCCACTGCACGCCACCTGCCTTCGTCGGGATTGCCGATGAACCTGGTCGTGTTCGCCAGTGACCGCGAGCTGCTGTCCCGGCTGGCGGCCAAGTTGCCGCCGCATTGGCCGTTGACCTACCACGACGCCGGATTCCCCGGCGCGGTGCAGCAGCTGCGCGCAGGGGTGCAGACGCTGGTGTTGCTGGACTTCCACGCCGCGCGCGCCGCCGCCTCGGCGGAGCTGGTGCGGCAGATCCGCCAGTTCCGCCCGGAGCTGGCCATGGTCGCGGTCGGCGCCACCGGCGCTGCACAGCTGGAAGGCGTCGTCACTGCGCTGCGCGTCGGTCTGCGCGACATCGTCGACCTGGACGCGGACACCGAAGAAGTCCAGGCGGTGCTGCTGCGCGCCTCCGCGCCGGCCGCCGCATCCGCGCCGGAGCGCGCACGCAAAGCCCCGCTGACGCTGCTGCTGGGTGTGCGGCCCGGCATGGGCACCAGCACGCTGGCCGCGCACCTGTGCGCGTTGGCCCAGCAGCAGCGCGCGCCCGAAAACACGCAGGACGTGCTGCTGCTGGACATGGGGCAGCCGGCAGGCGACGTCGCGCTGTACCTGAACATCGAAAGCCGGTTCCACTACGACGAAGCGCTGCGCAGCGCCAGCCGCATCGATGCCACGCTGGTGCGCACCGCCATGGCCCGCCATCCCGGCGGACTGGTCCTGCTGGACCGCGCCGTGGGCAGTGAATCGCTGCCACCGAGTGATCCCGGCCTGCTGCTCAAGCGCCTGTGCGGCCTGTTCTGCAGCGTGCTGTGCGAACTGGGCGGTACGCCCTTGCGGCAGGTTCCCGGCGTGCTGCTGGAAAGCGCGGATGCGATATGGCTGGTCACCGATGGTGCCATCGCCAGCCTGGTCTCGCTGGACCAGCTGCTGAAGCAACTGCCCGCCGGCGTCCGCGAAGGCGGGCGCCTTGGCCTGATCGTCAACCGCAGCGATGAAGAGGCCGGCATGGGCGCGGCGCAGATCGCCGAACGCTTCGACCTGCCGCTGCTGGCAGCCCTGCCCGAACGCCCGCGACTGCGCGCCAGCGCCAGCCAGGGACGCCTGCTGCTGGACGATGCACCACGCGATCCCTACCTGCGTGCGCTTGTCCCGCTGCTAGCCCGCTTCGACCCGTCCACCCGGCCACCGCAAGCGCAGGGACTGCGCGACCGGCTTGCCAACGCCTTGAGTAGCCTGCGATGGAAGACAAAGTGATGCCCTTCCCGAATGCACCGTTCCGCGAGGTGCCGGTCGAACCGGCCGCGCCGCCGTTCGCCCAGACCGACCAGTACCAGAAGGTGCTGTCGGCCGCGCACGAGCACCTGCTGAACCGGATCGAGGACGAGCGGATCGACATCGACGCATGGGCGCCGGACACGGTCAGCCGCTGGGCCCAGGGCGAAACGGCTGCCTTCGTGCAGGAATGGCGCATCCCGATCAACGAACAGGAAATGCAGGACGTCGCTGCCGGACTGGTCAAGGAACTGACCGGCTTCGGGCCGCTGGACGACCTGCTGCGCGATCCGACCATCGAAGACATCCTGATCAACGGCTACAAGGACGTGCACGTCTCGCAGGGCGGCCGGCTGCAGCGCGCCACCCAGCGCTTCACCGACGACACCCACCTGCTGCGCATCCTGCGTCGCATCATCGCTCCGCTCGGCCGCCGGCTGGACGACTCCAACCCGATGGTGGATGCGCGCCTGCCCAACGGCGGCCGCCTCAACGCGATCATCTCGCCGCTGGCCGTGGACGGCCCGATGGTGTCGATCCGCAAGTTCCGCAAGGATCCCTATACGCCGGACGAGCTGCTGGACATGGGCACCTTCGACAAGCCGATGCAGGCGCTGCTGCAGGCCATGGTGCTGGGCCGCTGCAACATCCTGGTGTCCGGCGGCACCAGTTCGGGCAAGACCTCGCTGTTGAACGCGCTGGCCCACTACATTCCGGAAAACGAGCGCGTGCTGACCGTGGAGGACACTGCGGAACTGTCGCTCAACCATCCGCACGTGGTGCGCCTGGAAAGCCGGCTTGGCGGCGCCGATGGACAAGGCGCGGTGAGCATCCGCGACCTGGTGCGCAACAGCCTGCGGATGCGCCCGGACCGCATCGTGGTCGGCGAAGTGCGTGGCGCCGAAGTGCTGGAAATGCTGCAGGCGATGAACACCGGGCATGACGGCTCCATGGCGACCATCCACGCCAATTCACCGCGCGACTGCCTGTACCGGATCGAGATGCTGGCCGGCTTCGCCGGCTTCCAGGGCAGCGAAGACAGCCTGCGCCGGCAGATCGCCAGTGCGATCGATTTCATCGTGCAGATCTCGCGCCTGGGCAGCGGCCGCCGCGTGCTGATCTCCATCACGGAAATCACCGGCGTCAGCGACAACATGATCTCCACCCAGGAGATGTTCCGCCACGAGGTGCAGATCGACGACGCCGGCCGTGAGACCGATCGCTGGATCGGCCTGGGCTTCCATCCGCATTCGCACAAGCTCGAACCGTTCCGGCAGGCACTGCGTGACTCCTTCGGTCCGGGGGCCTGGTGACGATGGGCATCGTCCTGCTGCTGCTGAGCCTTGCCGCCCTGCTCGGCGCCGGTGCCATGCTGCTGCTGGGCAGCGCGCAGCGACGCGCGCGCGCGCAGGCCACGCTGGGCCATGCAGAACAGCGCCTGCAGCGCAGCGCCGTGTCGATGGCAGCGACGACGGCGGCACCTGCAGCGGCGGCCGCCACACCCGCTGGCGCTGCCAGCGCCGATGGCAAGGCAACGGCAGGCGGCCGCCCCGCCCTGCCCTGGGATGCCGCGCTGCTGCGCGCCGGAATGACGCCCGGCTGGCGTGCGCCGCTACTGGCCCTGGTGCCCGGACTGGCGCTGGCCGGCTTCGCGGCGATGCGGCTGGGCACCGGCTGGGCCTTCCCGCTGACCCTGCTGCTGTATGCACTGGTGGCCTGGCTGCTGCTGCAGCGACGCATCGGCCGGCTGCAGCAGAAACTGATCCGCCAACTGCCGGATTTCCTCGACAACCTGGTGCGCCTCACCGCACTGGGCAACAGCCTGCAGATGTCCTTCCAGACCGCCTCCACCCAGACCGTCGCGCCGCTGCGCGACCTGCTTGATACCACCCTGCGCAATGCACGCGGCGGCATGGACCTGGACCGTGCACTGGCCCAGGCGGCCGCGCCGTGGCGGGTGGAAGCGCTGGAGGTGCTGGCGGTGGTGCTGGGCGTGTGCGTCCGCATCGGTGGCCGCTCCGACCAGGTGCTGCAGCGGCTCAGCGACTTCATGCGCGACCTGGACCAGGCCCAGCAGGAACTGAAGGCGACCACCTCCGAAACGCGGATGTCGGCGTGGGTGCTGGCGCTGCTGCCGCCGATCAGCGCGCTGCTGATGGCACTGGTCAGCCCCGGCTTCTTCGAACCGATGCTGCGCGAGCCGCAAGGCCACAAGATCCTGCTGGCGGCGCTGGGACTGGAGCTGGTCGGCGGCTTCCTGCTGTACCGGCTGGCCAAATCGCTATGACTCGCTTGCCGACCGCTGCAGGAGCACACCGATGAACCCGTCCACCTGGTGGATGCTGGCGCTGGTGCTGCTTGCTGCCGGTATCGCGCTGCTCGGCGTGGCGTACTGGGTGCAGGGCTCGCGCCAGCAGCGCAGCGAAGCGACCCTGCAATCCGCCCTGCAGCCGCGTGAGCCGGCCACGCCGGCCGCGCCGCCGGCCGCGCGCAGCCGATGGGCGTGGCTGGAAGCGATCGGCACGCAGTTCAGCGGCAGCCGCATCGAAGACGCGCTGCTGGCGAGCGAGGACCGCTTGCTGCTGGACCTCGGCGGCTGGAACACCCGCAGCGGCACGGCCATCTACCTGGCGCTGCGCCTGCTGCTGGCGGTATCGGTGCTGCTGCTGGCGCTGGCGCTGGCCCCCACCGAAGGCGTCGCCGGCCTGCTGACCAGCATCGGCGCGCTGGCCGCCGGCCTGCTGCTGCCGAAGGTGGGGCTGGGCGTCTGGGCCGCGCGCCGGCGCAAGCGCGTCAGCAACGAACTGCCGATGCTGATCGACCTGCTGCGCCTGCTGCAGGGCGTGGGCTTCAGCATGGACCAGAGCCTGCAGACGCTGGGCGACAAACTGCGCCCGGCGCTGCCGGTGCTCGGCCAGGAAATCCACGATGCCAACATCAACTACAGCCTCGGCCGCAGCCGCCCGCAGTCGCTGCGCCGGTTGTCCGAAGCCTATGACGACGAAGACCTGCGCAGCCTGATGCAGCTGATCGTGCAGGTGCATGCGCATGGCGGCGCGGTGCAGGAGCCGTTGAAGCAGTTCAGCGTGCGGCTGCGCGAACAGCGCCGGCACACGCTGAAGGAAAAGGTCGGCAAGCTCTCGGTGAAGATGACCGTGGTGATGATGGTGACCCTGCTGCCGGCGTTGATGCTGGTGCTTTCCGGCCCGGCGCTGATGGCGCTGGCCTCTACCCTTACCCGGATGTGATGCCATGCTGCGGCCGTTGATCCTTGTCTCCTGTTTCGCCCTCGCCGCCTGCGCGCAGAGCGTCGGCGGTTATCGCCAGGCAGCGCCCAGCCTGGCCGAACCCGGCGCCGATGCGGTGGACACCCGTGGCACCTACCTGGACCTGATCAGGCGGATGCAGAAACAGGGCGCCTACTACGCCTCGCTGGCGCACATCGAAGCCTTCCGCCAGCGCCATGGCGACAGCCCGGCATTGCGCCTGCTGCAGGCCGATGCGTTGCGCCACACCGGCCAGCTGGATGCCGCCGGCACGCTCTACGACGGCTTGACCCGCGGCGAGCAGGCTGCGGCGGCGTGGCATGGCCTGGGCCTGATCGCCGCCCAGCGCGACCAGGATGCCGTGGCCGAGGCCGCGCTCGCCCGTGCTGCCCAGCTGACCCCGCTGGACACTGCCGTGCTGGGCGACCTCGGCTATGCGCGGTTGCGTGCCGGTCAGTTGGAACAGGCCCGCGCCCCGCTCGCACAGGCACTGGAACTGGCCCCGGACGATGCGCGCGCGGTGGCCAACCTGGCGGTGTGGGCGCTGCTGCGCAATGACACTGCAACGGCCGAGCGCCTGATGCAGCAGGGCAAGGTCAGCGACACCACCCGCGCCGAGGTCCAGCGCCAGGCCATCGCACTGCGCCAGCGCCGACCGGCCATCGCGACCGCGGCCGCTCCGGCCGCACAGACCACAACCGCCATCGCAGCGGCCGCCGCACGTGCCGACAGCCTGCCGCGTCGCGTTCCCGCTGATCCACGCGCGGTCTCGGCCGTTGCGCTGGGCAGTGCCGAGCGCGGCGATGCAACCCTGCCGGCGACCATGCTGGAACGCTTCGGCCATCCCACCCCTGCCACGGAGAGCACCCGATGACCCGTTCCCTGATCCTCGCGCACGGGCTGGCCGTGACCCTGCTGCTGGCTACCGGCGTCGCCCCTGCACAGCAGGTGCCGGTCACCGGTCACATGCTCGGCCGCACCGTGCCAGCGCCGGCCGACGCCCCCCCTGCAGCGCCCGCACCTGCGCCGACCGAGGCCCTGCCGCAACACGGACCGCAGCATGCCGCACCGCCGCCGCCGCGCTACGCCGATGCGCCCGTCGCGCCGGTGGTGCAGCGCGCCGCGCGGCCCGAACCCGGCGATGCCACCCGCTACCTGCTGCACCTGCAGGCATCCGGCGCGCGGGGCGGGCGCAGCCTGCCGGTGCTGGGCGACCAGGCCCACGCCAGCTACGCCCGCTACCTGAAGAGCTTCGAACACGAGATCCCCGAATACTTCGAAAACACGGTCAGCCAGAGCACCCCGGGCGGGAGCAACTGAGCATGCAGCGTGCGCGTACGCCCGGCTTCCCGCACCCGCAACGCGGCGCCATGTCGGTGACGATGCTGCTGGTGATGATCGGCCTGGTAGCGATGCTGGGCCTGGTGGAAATCGGCTACCTGTACTGGGCAAAGCGCGACGCGCAGAAGGTCGCCGACCTGTCGGCGATCGCCGGTGCGCAACGACTGGACCTGTGCAACGCCAGCTTCAGCGACAACAGTGCGGCACGCAACAACGCCGAACGCCAGAACCGCTTCGTCGGCGTCCTGGCCATCCAGTGCGGCAGCTGGAACACCACCCATCCGGCCGCCGACCATTTCGTGGCCGGCGTCTCGGCCAGCCATCCGCTCAACGCGGTCAAGGTCACCGCCAGTCGCAGCGTGCTGCCGCTGTTCGGGCAGAACGCATCACTGCCGCAGATCAGCGCACAGGCCGTGGCCAAGCGCAGCGCCCCCACCGCGGTATTCAGCGTTGGCTCGCAATTGCTGCGGATCAATGGCAACACCCCGCTGGGCAGCACCCTGAAACTGGTCGGCGTGGACCTGGACCAGACCACCCTGCTCGGCTATGACGGCCTGGCCCAGGCACGCGTCACCCCCGGCGGCCTGCTGCAGGCGCTGGGCATCCCGGTGGATGCCAACATCAGCATCGGCGACTTCAACGCACTGCTGGCCGCGCACAAGGTGTCACTTGGACGGCTGGTCGATGCCACCGCCAGCGTCCTTGCACGCAGCGGCGTCGCCGCGGCCGACCTCACCCTGCTGCGCAATGCGCTCGGCACACGGCTCGACCTGGACGCACTGACCGTGCAGCTGGGCAGCGATGCCAACGGCAGCGGCCTGTTCGCGAAGATCGTGGCGCCCGATGGCAGCGCCTCCAGTGCGCTGCAGGCCAATGTAAGCGCGCTGGACCTGCTGACCACCGGCATCACCATCGCCAGCGACGGTCGTGGTGTTTCGATCAACCAGTTGAACCTGCTCGGCGAGGCGGTCAGCGTGCGCACCGGCGTGGTGGAACCGCCGTCGATCGGCATCGGCGGGGTGGGCGCGACGGCCTACAACGCCCAGGTACGCGTGGTGGCCGACGTGGACACCAACGGCATCCGGATCCTCGGCCTGGGGTTGGGCCAGCTGCTGGGAAACCTCGGCATCCGGGTCAAGCTGCCGGTGCATGCCGATGTGACCAACGCGATGGGCACGCTGGTGTCGTTGCAGTGCACCACCGAACGGCCCACCGCGACCATCCGCGTGGATGCGTCGGTACTGCGCAGCTGCGTCGGCAAGGTGGCCGAGGCCGAGCGGTTTTCCACCCGCAACGTATGCGGTACCACCCTGCAGAACGAGCAGATGATCACCCTGCTGGGCGCGGCGGTGGTCAATGACAAGCTGAGCCTGGATGCACTGCAGGCGAGCGAGCAGGTCACCCTGGCGGCCGGCGAGACCGCCTCCACCCGGATCAACCCGCTGCTGATCGGCGATACCGTCAGCCATATCGTCGAAGAGCTGCTGCGCGTGCTGTCCAACCTGCTCAGTCCTGCCAGCAACGGCATGAGCACCAGCCAGGCCGCCGACAACCTGGCCGACCAGTTGCTGAAGGCGGCAAATCCCGGAACCAGCCGCTACAACGCAACCACGACCGTTGCGTTCCTGCGCCGTACCGAGCCGCACAACGGCATCCAGCCGTTCAAGGAGTGGCAGCTCACCAATGGCGTGCCGCACGCCTGCCCACTGCTTCTGGGCACCTGTTTCAAGACCGGACCGGTCTGGGATGGCTTCAAGGCCACCGTGACCGGCGAAGGACTTGGCCTCGTTGACGGCCTGCTGGGTTCACTGGCCGGTGGCCTGCTGATCAACCGCTGCGACAGCCTGCTCACCAACTTGGGGGGTGACGCTGCCTACAACAGCTGCGTGCAGAAGAACCTGTCGTCCTACCTGCAGACCGCGCCGGAAGGCGTGCTCGATGCCTACCTCGGCAGCGGTGTCACCGCACCGGGCAACCAGGTCAGCTGCCGCGGCCTGCTGTGCATCCTGCTCAAGCCCGTGCTGGATGTGCTCAAGCCGGTGCTCAACGGCATCGGCACCCTGCTCACCACCACCCTGGCCAACGTGCTCGGGCTTGAGCTGGGCCGCACCGACGTGCACGTGCAGTCGATCCAGTGCAACAGCGCGCAGCTGGTCTACTGAATGCGACACAGGTGCCATTGGCGGCGGATTTTCGCGTGCTAGACTGCCGATGGGGAACCATCAACATCAACACTAATCCACTCGTGGGTGGCCAATACATGCGACATGACTCAGGGACGGCAGCGCCCATCCGACGCACGCGCGTCGTGGCGGCTGCACTGGCGATGATCCTTTCGGTGCCGGCCGCGCATGCGGCGCGCGCGGAGCGCACGCCGGTGCCGGATACCGAACGTACCGCGCCGGTAGCGCGCAATTCGGTGGACGAACTGCGCCAGCTCATGGACGCCAAGCAGCTGACCGAGCTGCGCACCACCTACAACGGCAACTACGGTGCCAGCCTGCTGTTCAATCCCAGCACGCTGAACTACTACGTTGCGCTGTTCCAGGAAAAGAATTTCTGGCGCGTGATCAAGACCGATTCGGTCGAAAATGCCGAGCACGTCTACCGCACGTTCGTGCAGCAGACCGAGCAGCTGGCACAGGTCAACATCGACACCATCCGCCTGGATGCCGGCAAGCGCTACACCGAACGCCTGGTCAGCTTCAACGAAGAGCGCCTGCGCACCCTGCAGGCGCAGGTGGAACAGGAACGCGCGCAGTCGCTGCAGGTCAGCACCGCCCTGCAGCAGGCACAGCAGCAGGCGGTCAGCCTGAGCACCGAACTGCAGAGCAGCAACAGCCAGCTCGGTACGCTGCAGCAGCGCATCCAGCAGCTGCAACTGCAGCAGGGCAATCCGGAAACCACGCTGCCCACGCCGAGCCAGCCGCCGTCGCCCACCCCGCCGGCCGACTGATCCAGTGCAGGTATACCTCCGATGGCGCCGCAAGGCGCCATCGGCGTTCAGGGCCGGCCTGCCGGGACGTCGCAACCGGGGGCGCCGTGGTCTTGCACCCGGCCACCTTCGAGGGCTTGGCACCAAGCGTCGCGCAGGCGCCTGCGTTGCTGTGGCGAGGCATACAGATAGGCGTTGAGCGCATCCAGGAAGCAAGCCTGACCTTTTGCGTCAAGCTCGGCGAACCGGGCCAGCATCAGCATGATACGGGCAGGTGGGAGGGGCAACACATCGGCACCGGTGGATCCGCGACATTGCATGCCACGATAGAGGCATGGCCATGCGCCGCGAATCGGACCCGGCCCAAACCCTACCCCGCATCGGCCGCCTTGGCGCGCGCCTGCTGCGAGGCATTCACCAGGCCATGAGCGATGGCGTACTGGAATACATCGGCGTCGGTCGCCAGCCCGAGCTTGCGCATCGCCGCCACCTTCTGCGTGCTGATGGTCTTGCGCGAGCGTCCGATGCGGGTGGCGATCTCGATCACCGAAAGCCCTTCGGCATACATGCGCAGCACTTCTTTCTCGCGCTTGGACAAGCGCTGCTGATCGTCGTCGGTGCCGACATCGGGTGCCAGCCTGGCCCGCACCTGTGGCGACAGATAGGCCTCCTGCGCCCACGCCATGCGCAGCGCAGGCAGCACTTCATCGATCGGGTCGCTCTTGCTGACGATGCATTCCACGCCCGCCGCCAGAATGTTGTTCAGCACCAGCGGACTCTCCATGCCGGTCAGCACCACCAGGCGGGTCTGCGGGAACCGGCGTTGCAGGAACCGCAACATGGCGATGCCGTCGCCGTACTGCCCGTGCGGCATTGAAAAATCAGTGACCACCACATCCACTTCCTGTCCGCTGACCAGCGCGACCAGGGCGGTGGAGTCCTTGACCATGCCCACCACGTCAAGGTCGGCCTCGGACCGGAGAAGATGGGCGATTCCGGCCAGCAGGACGGGGTGATCATCGGCGATCGCTATGCGAATTGACACGTCGTCAGCCCATGTGGAGGGGGTATGCCGGGAACTATATGCCACCTTCAATCAAAGCTGTCATATAGTTGCGCCGCGCCCTCCAACTACCGGGGCTGACAACGAAAGCCGGAGTCCAGAATGGCCGATAATTCCATCCACGTCGTCGTGGCAGACGATCATCCGCTGATCCGGGTGGCCGTGGAGTCCGCACTCGATACGGTACCGGCCCTGGTCCATGTGGGATCCGCCGCCGATTCAACCGAGCTGATCACGCTGCTCGACGCGCATCCCTGCGACGTCCTGGTGACCGATTTCGCCATGCCTGGTGGCGCGCATGGCGACGGCCTGCCGCTGCTGCAGATGCTGCGCGAGCGATATCCGGAACTGCAGATCGTGGTGTTCACCGGCCTGGACCAGGCCGCGATCGTGCAAGCGCTGTTTGAAGCAGGAATCAGCCATATCCTGAGCAAGGCCGACGATGTAAGTCATATTGCCGCTGCCGTGATGGCCGCGCATGTCGGGCGCCGCTATCTCTCTCCCAGCATCGCCCCGCTGCTGCCGTCGCGCGGTACCCAGCGCCCTACCCTCGCCCTGTCCCCGCGCGAACGTGAAGTACTGACCTTGTTCGTCGCAGGCTGGAGCGTCAACGCGATTGCCGAAAAACTCGACCGTCGCAAGCAGACTGTCAGCACGCAGAAGGTCAACGGGATGGCCAAGCTGGGCATCGAACGCGATGCGGACCTGTTCAAATACGCCGTGGAACTGGGCCTGTCGGCGACGGCCCCCTGACCGCGCACCGCAGCAGGACCGTTCAATCCACGTCCAGCTGCGCCGCCTGCTGGTCCACCAGCGCCTGCAGCGCTTCGATCGCCGCATCCAGCATCGCCGCGTCGGCCGTTCCGCCGTCGCGCAACTGTGCTTCCAGTGCGCTGAATCGCTCGCCGAGTGCCTGCTGCCCCAGCATCATGAGCACGCCCTTCAGCGCATGCACCCGGTCCAGCAGCGCCGGCCCGTCCTGATCGTCGCGCGCGCGCGTGATGCGCTGGAGGTCGTCAGCGGAACTGGTGACGAACGTGCGGCGCAGGTGCTCGGGAAGCGCCATCGCTGCGCCTGGTGCAGGGTCGTCGGCGGACGCCGCAGGCACTGCAGCGACGCTGACAGCGTCCGGCAGCGCACCGAGATGCTGCTGCATCACGCGCGCCAGTGTTTCCAGGTTGAGCGGCTTGAGCAGCAGGTCGGTTATGCCAGCCTGGCGGCAGCGTTCGCGTTCGCTGGCTAATGCCGTGGCCGTGATTGCCAGGATCGGCACGGACGCGCCGCGTTCGCGCAGCGCACGTGCCAGCGCGTACCCATCCATCACCGGCATGTTGATGTCGGTCAGCACCGCCAGGTGGTCGTGCTGCCGCCACGCCAGCACGCCTTCCCGCCCGTCCTCGGCGGTGTCCACGGAGAACGCCAGCGCTTCCAGCTGCTGCTGGATCAATTCACGGTTGATGGGATTGTCTTCGACCAGCAGCACCCGGCCACGAGGGATGGCAGGTGACGCCGACGGCGTGGGCCCGGTGGCCGGAAGATCGCCATGCAATGCGCCTAGCGCGCGCAGCAGGGTCTGGCCTGCATAGCAGCTGACATGCACCCCATCGGGCATCTCCTGCGGCGAAAGCGGTCCATTGGCGTAGGCACGCACCACGTGCCGGTGCTGCGCGACCAGCGCCGCTTCATCCTCGGCGCTCCATGCGCGTCGCTCGCCGAACAGCAGCAGGGTGGCGTTCTGGGCGGCGACAGGCTCCAGCGGCGGCTGCTCCAGCACCGTCACGTCCGCTCCCGCACGCTGCAGCAGCCCGCCGATTTCCAGCCGCCACTCCGCCGCGGCCGACAGCAGCGTGATGTGCTGCCCGGCCAATGCAGCGACGGCGGCAGCGGGCGCATGGCCACGTTGTACCGGTACATCCAGGGTGAACACGCTGCCCACGCCCAGCGTGCTTTCCGCGCCGATGCTGCCACCCAGCAACCGCGCCAGTTGCTGGCACAGCGCCAAGCCGAGCCCACTGCCGCCGTAGCGTCGCGAAATGCTGGCGTCGGCCTGCTGGAAGGGCTGGAACAACTGCGCCAGCTGGTCTTCGGCCAGGCCGATGCCGGAGTCCACCACCTGCAGCCGCAGCAGCGGATCCGCTGCGGTCGGGCGCTCCAGCAGCGCGGCCCTGACCACGATCCTGCCTGATTCGGTGAACTTCACTGCATTGCCCAGCAGGTTGTTGAGCACCTGGCGGATGCGCTGCACATCGGCGACGAACACGCTGTCCAGGGCCGGATCCAGTGCGTAGTACAGCTTTACGCCCTTGCGCTGGGCCTGCGCCGAGAACAGCAGCGCCGCCTGTTCGATCAACGACCGCGGCTCGAACGCCACCGG
This sequence comes from Stenotrophomonas chelatiphaga, assembly GCF_001431535.1. GTDB lineage: Bacteria > Pseudomonadota > Gammaproteobacteria > Xanthomonadales > Xanthomonadaceae > Stenotrophomonas > Stenotrophomonas chelatiphaga. The sequence goes on along the minus strand of NZ_LDJK01000046.1, from coordinate 18,518 downwards.
GTCGATGTCCAGCTGCCCTGCTTCGATCTTGGAAAAATCCAGCACGTCACTGATGATGCCGAGCAGCGCATCGGCCGATAGCCGGATGCGCTCCACGCGCTCCTGCTGCGCCGCTTGCATCGGAGAGCGCGCGAGCAGTTCCAGATGGCCCAGCACGCCGTTGAGCGGCGTGCGTATTTCGTGGCTCATCGTGGCAACGAACGCGGATTTGGCCTGCGATGCCGACTCGGCGGCAGCGCGCGCGCGTTCGGCATCGCTGCGCGCATCGCGCAGGGTGCGTTCCAGCTCGGCCTGCGCGGTGACGTCACGCAGGGCACAAACCCAGACCGGCCGGTCGCGGAACGACGCCGGGGCCATCGCCACCTGCAGTTCAAGCGCATGCCGGGCAGCGCCCACGGCATTCCACTGGAACTCCAGCGCAGCACCCGCACCGGCACCGGCTGCGGTACGCGCATGCGTGGCCAACAGCGTGTAGAGCGCATCGCCGTCGGCGGCCACCAGTGCGGCCATCTGCCGGGCCGGTTCGTTTTCGACCAGCGGCTCACCGCTGGACGGATCGATCAGCACCAGTCCCACCGGCGAAGTATCGATGATCACCCTGCTCAGCGCTTCGCTTTCATACACCCGCGCAGCGTCCGCCAGGGCGGGCGTGAACACGCGCCGGTGCAGCCGCAGCAGCAGCAGCCACAACGCCAGCAGGATGACCGCCGAGGCCAGCGCCTGGGCCAGCATCCGCCCCCCTTTTTCATGCCAGAGATCCCCCCAGCCATAGAAGTGCAGGACGGTCCAATCCACCCCGCGTACCGGCCCATGCACGATGAACTCGCCGCCCCTGTGCAAGCGCCCGTCGCCGCCGCCACTGCCGGCAATGCGCCCCGCCAGCGCGGGACTGACATCGCGTGGCATCCCGGCACTGCGCAGCACCGTACGTCCGTCACGGGTGACCACGGCGTAAGCACCGGATACGCGCTCGTCCAGCCGCGCCTTGATGGTCTGGACCGGCTCGAAAACGATGCGCCGGAAGGCGGGTTCACGCCCCTGCAGCAAGGTCTGCACGCCGACCAGTGACGGCTGCCCGGTGATTGGATTGGTATCAAAGCGCGAAATCAACCGGCCACTGGCCGCCGCACTTTCCACCGGCCCCGCCAACGGTCGCATCGCGCGGGCCCTTTCTTCATTGACCAGCAACCGGGTGAAGGCTTCTTCGCGGCTACCGACCCGCAACGCGCGCAGCAGCTGGGCCTCGTCAGCCACCCCGGCCACCGCCAGCAGGCGTCCCTGCGGTTCGTAGAGGTACATCGTGACCGGTCCCGATGCACGCAGCGCGGTGACCGTGGATGCGGTATAGGCCGAGTACTCGACCATGATGCCCAGATAGGCGTCCAGCTGTGGTCGAGGCAGTGGATTGTCCTTCGCGCCCAGTACCAGCCACGGTACCGCGGTGCGTCCCTCCGCCCGCACCACCAGTTGGCTGCCAGCGGCCAGGAAGCGGTCCGCCAGCGGCCGCCCCTGCGCCTGCAACGCGGCCTGTTGCCCGGCCCACATGGCCTCGCTGCCGTTGATGTTGGCCGCGTAGGCGCGGTCGCGCTGGAACAGGAAATAGTCCACCGATGCGCGCGCTTCGGCAAACCTCCGCTGCTGCGCAGCATGGAATGCATCGATGTCAGACAGCACCGCCACCAGCAGGGTCGCCAGGATCAACAGGCTGACGAGCCCGCCGCCGCCCAGCAACAGCCTGCGCTGGTGGCGGCGCAGCGACGACAACAGGGAGCGTCCCTGCTCGGCGGATGCAACACTGGTTGGCAACGTATCCAAGCCGGTTTCCTTTGCGCGACTGCGCGGCTCGAATCTAGCCGATCACTGCGGGGGTTGCCATCGGTTCACCCCTCTGGATCCCCATCGCCGCGGCCGCCTGCGTCCAGCAGCACCTGCAGCAGCGAGGCGGCCGAATAGGCCGACACCTGCCATGTGCCCTCCCGCAGCGCCGCACGCAGGGGACCATCGCTGCGCACCCGCACGATGCGCCCCACCCCCGCAGGCCTTGCTGGACCGGCGACGCGCTGGTTGCGCTCGAACACCACCAGCGGCAACGGGCCGCCGTCGCCCTGCAGGTCCAGCTGCCCCACGCTGTCCAGCAGCAGCACCTCCGCGCCCCAGCCACGCAGGCGGCGCGCCAACTCTTCACGCCAGCCGATGACCGGCGAATGCAGCAGTACCTGACGGCCTGACAGCGGCCCGCAGCCGGCGTCACCGGGCCGTTCGGCGGCCATCAGCGGGATGTCGAATCCGAACACGCTGCCCACCCCCGGGGTGCTTTGCACATCGATGCCCCCCCCCATCGCCCGGCACAGCTGCCGGCACAGGGACAGGCCCAGGCCGGATCCGCCGAAGCGGCCGGCGATGGAGGCGTCTGCCTGGATGAACGGCTCGAACAGGTTCTGCTGCTGTGCGGTGTCCAGGCCTATCCCCGAGTCGGCGACCTCCCAGCGCAGGGCGCCGGGCCGGCGTGATCGCAGCAGCCGGATCTCGATCCTGCCGGAAGGCGTGAACTTGACCGCGTTGCCCACCAGGTTGCGCAGCACCTGTTCGATGCGCGTCATCGGGCCGGAATAGTGGCGCGCCAGCAGCGGATCGATCAGCAGGTCCAGGTCCACGCCCTTGCCCTGCGCCAGGGGCGCATACAACAGCGCCACGCCCTCGATCAGCACGGCCGGCTCGAACCTGACCGCCTCCAGGCCCAGCTGGTCGGCCTCGACCCGCTCCAGGTCCAGCACGTCATTGATGATCAGCAGCAGCGAATCGGCGGACTGGGTGATGCGGCGCAGGCGCGCCTGCTGTTCGCTGTCCAGGCGCGAGCGCGCCAACAGCTCCAGGTGGCCGAGGATGCCATGCAGCGGCGTGCGGATCTCGTGGCTCATGGCCGCCAGCAGGTGCGATCTGGCGCGGTGTGCGGCTTCGGCCTGGTCATGCAGCAGGTCCTTCTGTTGCTGGAGTTCAACCCGCGCGGTAAGGTCCTGCAACACGCACAACAGCACCCGACGCTGGGCGTGCACCACCCGGGTCGCGCTGACCAGCAGGTGCCGCGCCGGTATCGGGCCCGCCGCAGGATGGGACACTTCGAATTCGACGATGTCCGGATCACCGCCCTGCCCGCCTGCGCACCGCGTGCGCACATGCGTCTCCACCAGAGCGGCATACAGGTCCATGCCGCAGCGTTCGGCCGCGCCGTCATAGCGGCGCATCAGCTCGTTCTGGACCACCGGCTGCGCCCGTGCGGTGTCTACCAGGCACAGCCCGCAAGGCGTCATCTGGATCAGCGAACGGAACAACAGCTCATTGCCGCCGGCCTGGCGCGCCCACCGCGTTGCCGTCCCGGGCATGCCTCGCTCCAGCCGGGCCAGCAACAGCCAGGCCACAGCGGTCAGCACTGCCCACGCCGCGACGGCGACCGCCAGCACACCCGGCCCTCCGGCATCGACGAGACGACCGAATGCCACCGGGATGGCCAACGCCGTGCCCAACAGGATCCCCGATGCGGTCGCGGCCGCCCTCAGCAGACGGCGCATAAGCCGACGTACCGGGCCAGGCGCACGGCGGTGCGCAGTACGGCCTCGTCCACGCAGGCGGCACAGGTCGATGAAGGGCCGTAGACAGGCGATCATGCTCGGGGCGTGCAGGCAGGAAAGGCCCGCGCCGTGCGCGGCGTTCCTGCTTGCGACAGGGTTCCGGGGAAATGACCTGCACGATAGGCGGGCGTGTCCGCATTCCCCATAGGACGCGCCTGAATCGCTGCGCCGGGTGCACGATCAGCGGCAGGCATCCCGGAGGCGATCGTCCCACTGCCGCTGCTCGACATAGGATTCGCGCCGGCTGCGGCGCTGCAGCGCGTTCTTCCGTGCGCTTTGCGCGCGGCTGCAGGCCTGCGGATCGGCCTGCAGGGGAATCAGCACGCTGCGGCCCGGCACCGACCGGGGCGCCTTGCGCCGCACCGCCGGCGGTCGTACGGCGGGCGGCCTGGTGGCAGGTGCGTTGGTGTCCGGGGCCGCCCACTGCACCGTCGGTTCGCCTGCCGCACACGGTGCGTCCTGGTAACGCACAGTGGCGCCGCTGCCACAGCGATGCACCGGGCCGGCCAACGCAGCGCACGCGCAGATACCGATTGCCAGCCACCCGGTTGATGCGTGCATGGAGCACCTCCCTGCAGGCAACCCTGCTGCATGGATGAATGCCAGCCCAGAGGAGAAGGCGGCGTCTGGCCCTTTTCGTGTTTGTTGTATTCCGCGCCCCGCATCGAGCGACCAAGCTGCCCGCCCTCGATCGTCGCCTGCGGTGTCGCCCCTGCCATGAATTCCCTGCTTACGCGTATCCGCAGTGCCGCACGACGCTTCGCCGAGCGCGGCCGCGTGGCACGCCGCCTGGAAGCGGCGGTGATGGTGGTGATCGTGGTCAACGTGCTGGTGCTGATGCTCGACAGCGTGGCCGACGTCCACCGCCAGCACGGCCGCCTGCTGTACACGCTGGAATGGATGTTCACCGCGCTGTTCACCGCCGAATACCTGCTGCGCCTGTGGCTGCTGCGCAGGCCCTGGCAGTACGCACGCAGCTTTTTCGGCGTGGTCGACCTGCTGTCGATCCTGCCGGTGTTCCTGGCCCTGCTGCTGCCCGGGCTGCATGTGCTGGCCGATGTGCGGCTGCTGCGCCTGCTGCGCCTGTTCCGCATCCTGCAGTTGCCGGTCTACCTGGAGGAAACCCGGCACCTGCGCCATGCCCTGGCCCGTGCACGCCGGAAGATCCTGGTGTTCATCGGGGTGATGGTGCTGCTGATCATGCTGCTGGGCACGGTGATCTTCCTGGTGGAAGGTCCTGGCAATGGCTTCAGCAGCATTCCCGTCGGCGTGTACTGGGCCGCGGTGACCATGAGCACCACCGGCTACGGCGACCTCACCCCGCAGACCGGACTGGGTCGACTGATCACCGGCTGCGCGATCCTGCTCGGCTACGGCATCATCGCCTTTCCCACCGGCATCATGGGCGCGGAACTGTTCGCCGGTGCGGTGCAGGGGCGCCCGCCCGCGCACGGCGGCTGCCGCTGCGCCTGCCACGCCCCCCTTCCGCCGTCCCCGGCGACCCGCACGCCGCAGGCCGGCGAGCATTGAACGTAGCGCGTGTCACTCAGCGCGCGCATCGCCCTGCGCCGCGTCCCAGGCCTTCACCTGGCTGCGCACCTGCTCCAGCATCGCGTCCAGCGCGGGCCGGTCGTGCACCTGTCCACGCAGCACCACGGTGTTGATCGACCGGGTCGCGCTGATGTCCTGCAGCGGGTTGGCATCGAGCAGCACCAGGTCGGCGGCCTTGCCCGCTTCCACCGAACCGTAACGGCCCAGCTGGCCGAACCAGGCCGGACCGGCGCGGGTCGCCGCCGCCAGTGCCTGCGGCGGCGTCAGTCCCTCGCGCACGAACAACTGCAGCTCCTGGTGCAGCCCGATGCCTGGATAGTTGAACGAATTGAGAAATCCGGCATCGGTGCCGGCAATGATCGTCACCCCGGCCTGCTGCAGCATCGGCAACACCGCGGCCACCTGGTGGTACTGGCGGTGCCGTGCCTGCACCTGCGCCGGCGTGGCCTTGGCGGCGCGCTCCACGCGCCACGCGTAGGTCGCACGCAGGCCGGGCCCGATGTAGGCCAGGTACGGATCCTGGCTGTGGTCGTCCTGGTCGAGGAAATCCAGGATGCGTCCGCCGTTGAGCGTGGGCGTGACGAACACACCGCGACGGGCGAAGTCACGGTACGCCGTCATCGCGGTGTCCCGATCGAAGCTGGCATCCAGGCGCTGGTTGGCCTGGGCGCGGTCGATCCGCCCGGCGCCGAAGTCCGCGGCAATGGCGGCCTCTTCCCGGCTGCCGGCCTTGAACGCGTAATCCAGGTGCTCGATGGACGCCAGGCCGGCATCCACGGCCTGCTCCACCGTCAATGCCATCGGGATGTGCCCGGAGGCCTTGAGTCCCGCCCTGCGCGCCGCGCTGGCCGCATACAGGAACAGTTCGGGCTTCAAGGTACTGTCGGTGATCTTGACGAAGTCCACCCGGTCGCGGCGCAGCTGCGCGATCGCGGCATCCACGTCCGCCTCGCTGCCCACTTCCAGCGTGCCCTTCCAGACCGGCTTGAGGCCTTCGATCTTGGCGCCGGAGGTCAGCAGCCGCGGCCCCTGGAGCGCGCCGCTGGCAATCTGCCCGCGCCATTGCAGTACCTGCTGCGGCAGGTCGCCGGACGCATCGCGCACGGTAGTGATGCCATGGGCGATGTACAGCGGAAGCAGCGCCTTGTTTTCCTCGACCAACGCCGGGCCACCACCGAAGTGCACATGCATGTCCCATAGCCCCGGAACCAGGTAGCGGTTGCCCGCATCCACGCGCCGCGTCGCGGTCCACCGCGATGCCATGGACGCATCGTCACCGACGGCGACGATGTCCTCGCCGCGCAGCGCCACGCTTTGCCCGGGGACGGTACGTGCCGCTTCAACATCAACGAGGGTGGCGTGCTGGATCAGCACGTCGGCACGCTGTGGCGAAGCCGCCGACGCAGCGGTTACGCCGGCCACCGCAAGGGCTAGCAGGCACAGGGTTCTGGCAAACATGGCAGGCATCCGGTTGCGCGGCAGACAGGCCGCGGGAACAAAGGCAGGCGTGCGCGCTGGCATGCCCGGCCGGCCCATGGTAGAAGTCGCCCTATCCATGCGGAAACAAAATAATTGAATGTCAGCGATGAACCAGGCGAATAGATCACTGTTTGAACTGGACCTGCTGCGCGCGCTGGTCATGGTCGCCGACTGCGGCAGTTTCACCGCAGCCGCCAGCCGGCTGCATTCCACCCAGTCCACCATCAGCCAGAAGGTGCGGCGCCTGGAGCAGCTGGCCGGCCATCGGCTGCTGGAACGCGGTCACCGCGATGTTCAACCCACCGACGCCGGCCAGACGCTGCTGGGCTACGCGCGCCGCATGCTGGGGTTGAACGACGAACTGCTGCAGGCACTGGCCGGCGCAACGGTGGCCACCACGCTGCGCCTCGGCGTGCCCGAGGATTTCGTCAATCCGGCCACCACGCGCATGCTGGCCGCTTTCAACCGCGGCAATCCGCAGGTCCGGCTGGAAATCAGCAGCGGCCTGAGCCGCGACCTGGCGCATGGCTTCGACCATGGTGAGCTGGACCTGGTACTGGTCAAGCAGCGGCGCAACAGCCGACCCGCGGTGCATTGCTGGCCCGAACCGATGCACTGGATCGACGCCAGGAACGCGCCCAGCGCAGGCCAGGACGTGTTGCCGCTGGTCACCTTCCCGCCGCGTGGGCTGTACCGCGATGAGATGATCCATGCGATCGAAACGCTCGGCAGGCGCTGGCGGATCACCTTCACCAGTTCCTCGCTGAGCGGCATCCAGGGTGCGGTGGCCGATGGCATCGGCATCAGCCTGCTGCCACGGCGCGCGGTGACCGCTGACCACCGCATCATCGATGGCGAACACGGACTGCCGGTGATCGACAGTTACGAGATCGGCATCCTCTACCGTGACAACGCCGATGCTGGCGTGCGCGCCCTGGCGCTGGAACTGAAGCGCCAGGTCGACAGCCAAGCGCAGTGAGCGGGCCTGCTCAGGCGGTGCGCGGCGGCAGGATCCAGTGGCCGTGGCGCATCGAAATACGGTCCGACGGCACCCCCGCCACCGCGGCCGGGCCGTGATCAGCGCGCACCGCCACGAAGGTCGCCGGCGCGCCTTCCTGCAGGCCATAGGCCGGCAGACCGAGCACTGCGGCGGCATGGGTGGTGACCATGTCCAGCGCCAGCTGCAGCTCGTCATCGGTGTAGAAGCCGGACCGGTAGCCGATCAACATCGCACGCTGCAGCAGGTCGCCGTTGCCATACGGCCACCAGCTGTCACGGATGTTGTCGTTGCCGGAAAACAGCCGCACGCCCTGCGCATGCAGTGCCGCCACCGGCGGGAACGGACGGTCGCCCGGTGCATTGGTCATGATCGCCACCTGCGCGCGTGCCAGCGCCTCGCCCACCTGTTGCGCACGGGCCAGTGGCACCTCGCCAAGGGCATACGCATGGCTGACCGCCACCCGGCCCTGCAGCCCGGCCGCTTCGGTCCGCGCACACACCTGCAGCAGCTGCGCCAGGCCCTGCTCGCCGGGCTCGTGCAGGTGCACGTCGATCCGCGCGCCATGCCGGTCGGCCAGGTCGAACAGCAGGTCAAGCTGTCCCTGCGCATCGCCGTCCAGGCCCTGCGGATCGATTCCGCCCACCACCTCGACACCCTCCGCCAGCGCCTGCTGCAGCACGGCGGCCGTACCGGCGCAGGACATCACCCCGGCCTGCGGGAAAGCCACGTACTGGATGTCCAGCAGGTCGGCGCAGCGGGCATGCGCCTGCTGCACCGCATGCAGGTTGCGCAGGCCGGTGGTCGCATCGACATCGACGTGGCAACGCATCGCCACGGTACCCAGCGCGGCGATCTGCCGCATCAACGCCTCGGCACGCACGTCCATCGGCGCGGCAGCCGCCAGCGCCCGCTTTTCCTGGGCCAGGCGCTCGCGCAGGCTGGCGACCGGCTGGTGCGGACGCCAGTGGTCGCCCACGAAACTCTTGTCCAGGTGGATATGGCCGTCCACCAGCGCCGGCAGCACGGTATACCCGCGCAGGTCGACCCCCTCGCCGGCACCGGCGTCGGCCGGCACGCTGGCACCGAAGCGGCGGAAGCGCCCGTGCTCGATGGTGAAAGACAGCGGCTGGCCAGCGGAATCCACCGCGCCACGGACATGCAGGACCGTCATGCGGATCTCCTTCAATGAATGCAGGCGACCTTACGGCCTCGCGCGGCCGGACGGCCAATGAAATCGGTGCATCGCAGGCATCCATCCCGCCACTGCCAGGCACCGCGGCAGCGGGTCGCCTGCGGGAGCGGGTAGACTAGGCGCCACGCGTTCATTCCAGATGTCCATGGGCCCCTTCGACCGCAACGACCGACTTCGCTGGCAGGCTGCTTCGCTGCTGGCCGCCGCGCCCGTGGCCGCCTTCGCGGCAACCGATCCGGCGCAGGAAGCGTCCATCGCATCGGCAATGGCCAGCGGTCGTCACCATGTGGAACAACTGCACCAGCGGGTGCTGGCCGGGCGCAGCGCCACCGCCACGCTGGAAGCCTGGTGCGCCGAACATGGCCTGGCCGGCAAGGCACGGGTCCGCGCGGTACGGGTCCAGGGCGTGCAGCGCGATGCACCCGACGACGTCCGCAGGGCGCTGCAGGTTGATGCCAGCACGCCGCTGCGCTACCGGCGCGTGCAGTTGGCCTGCGGCCCGCGCGTGCTGTCCGAAGCGGACAACTGGTACGTGCCCGCGCTGCTCACGCCGGCGATGAACGGCCTGCTCGATGGCAGTGACGAACCCTTCGGCCGGGTGGTCGCCCCGCTCGGCTTCAAGCGCCAGACCCTGCATGATCAAACGTACTGGCCCGCACGCGGCGACGGTGCCGGCGCTACCGTGCTGGAGATCCGTGCCTTGCTGCGGGACAGCGCGCAGCGGCCTTTCAGTTATGTGATCGAAAGTTACCTGCAGGGCGCGCTGCCGCACTGAGGCGGGCGCCGCTCAGCGTTCGCGTTCCAGCGCTTGGGCGCTGCCGTTGAGTGCCGCACAGGCGTGGTCCTGCAGTTCTTCGGCGCTGGCTTCGTTGCCGCTTTCCGGGTCGACCCGGGTGGCCAGCAGCACGAAACCCGGCCCCCGATCGGCATCCTCGGCACCGGCCACCAGCAGGCTCCATTCGCCCATCGCCGCCAGCCCCACGCGTTGTTCCAGCAGGTGCAGCGGATTGGCGGTGAGCTGCTCACCGGGCAGGTAAAGCGCCTGATAGGCGTGATCGCGCAACCGCGTCGGCAGCGGGCGCCACTGGCTGTCCAGGCCCGCCAGCTGCGCTGCGACCCCTTCGGCCACCTCGCCACGCAGGCAGTCGACATGGATGTGCAGCTGGTGCTGCGAGCGCCCGTGCGGCGAGTTCAACGCCAGGCTGGCGAAACGCCGCGGCAGCGGCCGGCCCAGCGCCTGTTCGGTGAAGCGGCGGGCCTGCCAGGCAGCGGCAAAGTAGTTCGGGGAACCCGGCTGGTACAGCGCCGCACTTTCGATCCCGCTGATCTTGTCCAGCGGCATCAGCAGGTACTGGTACGCCCCATGATGGTCTTTGACCAGCACATGCCGGTGCCGCGCACTTTCATCCAGCAGCAGGCAGCCGGGTTGCCGGTCGGCGGGCCGGCAGTCGCGCTCGATCACCCGCCACAGCGCATCGGAGGCGGCCGGCGGCGGCGCTGGCGCAATGCTGGTACAGGCGGCAAGGCAGGCCGGCAGGAGGGTCGGCAGCACGCAACGGGCAACAGAACGTAGGGTCACGAAACATGAGCAGGGCAGCAGGCCACGCAGTTTACCGCGTCGTCGCCCAGCGGCCGTGGCCAACGACCGTGCAACGACCGCCTGCCGCTACGCATCGACAATGCTCTCGTGATCACCGCCGCGCGCTGCGGACCGCCGTGCGCACCGCGCCGGTCGTTGCTCAGTCGGCACGCACCAGCAGGCCGGGTCCGATGTCGGCGATGCGTCGCGCGCCGGTGAGGGTCATCGCCACCCGCATCTCCTTGGCCACCAGGTCCAGCAGGTTGGCCACACCGGCTTCTCCGTGGGTGGCCAGGGCGTAGACGAAGGCACGCCCCAGCAGCACCGCATCGGCGCCCAGCGCCAGCATGCGCACCACGTCCAGTCCACTGCGGATGCCCGAATCGGCGAGGATCTTCAGCTCGCCCTTTACCGCATCGGCAATGGCCGGCAGCGCGCGCGCGGTCGACAGCACGCCATCCAGCTGGCGCCCGCCATGGTTGGACACCACGATGCCGTCGGCACCGAAGCGCAGCGCATCGCGTGCGTCATCCGCATCCAGGATGCCCTTGATGATCATCGGCCCTTTCCAGAATGCGCGGATCCATTCCAGGTCCTTCCAGCTGATCGACGGATCGAAGTTGCTGCCCAGCCAGCCGATGTAGTCAGCCAGCCCGGTCGGGTTGCCGCGGTACGCCGAAATGTTGCCCAGGTCGTGCGGGCGCCCGCGCAGCCCCACGTCCCAGGCCCAGCGCGGATGCGCCAGCACCTGGCCGGCACGACGCAATGCGGCATTGGGACCGCTCATCCCCGAATGCATGTCGCGGTAGCGCGCGCCGGGTACCGGCATGTCCACGGTGAACACCAGCGTGGTCACCCCCGCCGCCTGTGCGCGCTCCAGCGCATCGCGCATGAAGCCACGGTCGCGCAGGACGTACAGCTGGAACCACATTGGCCGGTTGATCGCCGGGGCGACCTCTTCGATCGGGCATACCGACACCGTGGACAGCGTGAACGGGATGCCGCGACTGGCCGCCGCGCGCGCCGCCTGCACTTCCCCGCGCCGGGCGAACATGCCGGTCAGGCCGACCGGCGCCAGCGCCACCGGCATCGCCAGCGTCTCGCCGAACAGCTCGGTCTGAAGGTCCAGTTCGGACATGTCGCGCAGCACGCGCTGGCGCAACGCGATGCCGGCCAGGTCCTCCACGTTGCGCCGCAACGTGTGTTCGGCGTAGGCGCCGCCATCCACGTAATGGAACAGGAACGGCGGCAGCCGGCGCTGCGCCGCTGCGCGGTAGTCGGTGGAGGCGGAAATGATCATGGCCCGACTATGGGTGCAGTCTGCGCCGCCAGGCAATCCACCTTTCGGCGCATGGCCGGGTTACAGCTTCTTTTCGACCTTGCGCATCACGGTCAGCACCACTACGCACATCAGTGTCACGCCTGCGGCGATCACATACGCGCCGATACCGACCGCGATGCCGACGGCGGCGGACATGATCAGCGAACTGGCGGTGGTAAGGCCGCTGACCTCGCCATCGCGCGCGCCACGGATGATGGTGCCGGCGGCGATGAAGCCCACGCATGCCACCACGGCCTCGATGAGGCGGATCGGATCAACCTGCAGCAGGTCCCGGTACTGGTCCTGCTGGAAGTGTTCGGCCACTGAATCGCCGAGCCCGACGATCAGCGCCGCTGCGCCAGCCAGCAGCATGTGCGTGCGCAGGCCCGCCGCATGCTTGCCCAGTTCGCGTTCGAAGCCGATGACCCCGCCGAACAGCATGGCTGCCGCCACCCGCAGCAGCAGGGAGATATCCTGGCTGAAATCCATCGCACGTCTTCCCTTGGTCAAACCGTGAAGGTGGCCGGAACGCCGTGCGAGGACCGTGAAAGCCGTTGGCTTACTGCGCCAGGTAACCGCCATCGATGGCGTAGTAGGTGCCGGTGGCGAACGAGGCCGCATCGCTGGCCAGCCAGGCCACCAGCGCGGCGACCTCTTCAGGCGTGCCCAGCCGCTTGAGCGCGTGCCGGCTTTCCAGCGTGGCCCGCACCTTGGGGTCCATCTGTTCCAGCAACGGAGTGCTGATGAAGCCGGGGCCTACCGCGTTGATGCGGATCTGGTCGGACGCATGCTCCCATGCGGCGGTCTGGGTCAGCCCCACCACGCCGTGCTTGGCTGCCGCGTAGGCCACCGATCCGGCATACCCCACCTGGCCCAGGATCGAGGCCATGTTGATGATGCTGCCGCCGTTGCCGGCATCGCGCATGGCCTGGATCTGCGCGCGCTGGCACAGGAACACGCTGGTCAGGTTCACGTCGATGACCTTGCGCCAGCCGTCCACGGGGTAGTCCCCGCTGATCGCGGCCGGTCCGGCGATGCCGGCGTTGTTGACCGCGATATCCACGCTGCCGAGTTCGGCCACGGTTCGCGCCACGGCCGCTTCCACGGCCGCCTCGTCGGTGACGTCCAGCGCGATGCCGATCGCTTTTACACCCTTGCCGCGCAGCGCTTCGGTGGTGGCATCGACTGCCTCCTGCTTGAGGTCCCATACCGAGATGGCGGCACCGGATGCGGCAAGCATTTCCGCCACGGCCAGGCCGATCCCGGACACACCGCCGGTCACGATCGCGGTCTTGCCCTTGAGTTGGTAATCAATCATCGCTCGACTCCTGTTGCGTTGGTCTGGATGGACGTCCATCCGTTGCCGACAACCGTACGCCGCACGGCGTGACGCGCCCGCATCATGCGTCCACGGCGTGTGCAACAGGCCTTCCCATCGCTGCAACAACCCAGGTCCTATGCTCGGCGCACGGGCCCTGCCACGGCCCCTCCTCCCCCAACGAAGGATGCTTGATGCCAACCGATGACAACCTGCTTTTCTCTGCAACCCGCCTGGGCGGGATCGACCTCGCCAACCGGGTGGTGATGGCACCGCTCACCCGCAACCGCGCACTGCCGGACCGCGTCCCGACGCCGCTGGCGGTCGAGTATTACGGGCAGCGCGCCAGCGCCGGGCTGATCATTGCCGAAGCCACCCAGATCAGTCCGCTGGGCCAGGGCTACCTGGACACACCCGGCATCTACACCGATGCGCAGGTGAAGGGCTGGAAGGCAGTGACCGATGAAGTCCACGCCCGCGGCGGCAAGATCGTACTGCAGCTGTGGCACGTCGGCCGCATTTCGCACACCAGCCTGTTGCCGGAAGGTGAAGTACCGGTCGCGCCCAGTGCCATCCGCGCAGACGCGAAGACGTTCACCGCCAACGGTTTCGAGGATGTTTCAGCGCCGCGCGCGCTTGCCCTGGACGAGATCCCGGCGTTGGTCGAGGACTACCGCCGGGCCGCGCACAACGCCATCGAAGCTGGCTTCGACGGTGTGGAAGTCCATGCGGCGAACGGTTACCTGATCGACCAGTTCCTGCGCGATGGCAGCAACAAGCGCGAGGACGCCTACGGCGGCAGCATCGAGAACCGTACCCGCCTGTTGTTCGAAGTGGTCAGCGCGGTCGCCGGCACCATCGGCGCGGCCCGCACCGGTGTGCGCCTGTCCCCCACCACGCCGGCAGGTGATGCGCACGACAGCAATCCGCAGCCGTTGTTCGAACGTGCCGTGGAACGGCTGGACGGGATCGACGGGCTGGCCTTCGTGCATGTGATCGAAGGGGCGACCGGCGGTGACCGTGACAACATCCCCTTCGACTACGCGGCGCTGCGTTCGCGCTTCGGCGGCGCGTGGATCGCCAACAACGGCTATGACAAGGCACGTGCCGAGGCAGCAGTGGCATCGGGCTACGCCGATGCGGTGGCCTTCGGCCGCGCGTTCATCGCCAACCCGGACCTGGTGGAGCGGCTGCGCCGCGATGCACCGCTGGCCCAGCTGGACCAGTCCACGCTGTACGGCGGCGGCGCGGAGGGTTACACCGACTACCCGTCGCTGTAACAACCCCGGCCGGTGGGTGACATGCCGCCCGGTGGGTGACATGCCGCGCGGTGGGTGACATGCCGGCCGGTGGGTGACATGCCGCCCGGTGGGTGACATGCCGCGCGGTGGGTGACATGCCGGCCGGTGGGTGACATGCCGCCCGGTGGGTGACATGCCGCGCGGTGGGTGACATGCCGCCCGGTGGGTGACATGCCTCCCGGTGGGTGACGACCGTTGGTCGTCACGTCCCTCGCCGCGATCAGCGGATCACGGTGTCCTGCAGCTGCACATCCACTACCTGCAACGGCTCGGCCGCGTTGCGGCCCAGCTGCAGCTGATACGTGCCAGCGGCAATCTTCCACTCGCGCGCGGTCGGATCGAAGTCGGCCAGGGTCTTCGGCTCGGCTTCGATGCGGATCCTGCGCTGCTCGCCCGGCTGCAGGTTGACCTTGTCGAAGCCGACCAGCCGGATCGGCGTGGTGTGGCCCTGCGGCAGCTTCAGGTACAGCTGCGCAACGTCGGCGCCGGCACGCGCACCGGTGTTGCGCACGTCCACGCTGGCCACCACGCGCTGCCCTTCCACGCTCACCTGCAGGTTCTCGTAGGCGAAGCTGGAATAGGACAGGCCATGGCCGAAGGCGAAGGTCGGCACCAGGCCCTTGGCCGCTGCCCACTTGTAACCCACGTTGGCGCCTTCGATGTCGAAATCGAAGATGTCCACCGCCGGCTGCTTCGGGTTGAAGCCCAGCCCCGGCACGTGCGGGCGCGGCAGCTGCGATTCGTCCACCACCCACGTCACCGGCAGGCGACCGGACGGATTGACCTTGCCGGTGAGCAGTGCGGCGATGCCCTCGCCACCGCGGATGCCCGGGTACCACGCCTGCAGCAGCGCCGGCACCTGCGCCAGCCACGGCGTACGCACCGGGCCGTTGGTTTCCAGCACCACCACGGTCTTCGGATTGGCCTTGGCCACCGCACTGATCAGCGCGTCCTGCTGGTCGGGCAGCTGCATGTCCGGCAGGTCGACCGATTCGGCCGACCACTGCGTGGCGAACACCAGGGCCACGTCGGCCTGTGCGGCCGCACGCGCGGCAGCGGCCGGATTGCGGCCATCCACGTAGGTGATCTGGGCATCGGGACGCTCGGCGCGCAGCGCCTCCAGCGGCGAGGACGGGTGGAAGATCACCGGGCCCGGCCAAGTGGTCGGCATCACGCCCGGCACCGCGTTGGTGCCCTTTGCCGTGACCCCCACCATCGACGAGCCACCGCCGCCGATCACGCCCTTGTCGGCGTGACCGCCGATGATCACGATGCGCTTCACGCTGTCGGCCAGCGGCAGCAAGTTGCCTTCGTTGCGCAGCAGCACGCTGCCCTCTTCCACCGTGCGCTGGGCCGCGGCATACCCGGCTTCCACGTCGATCGGCTGGTGCTGCGGCGGGTTGTCGAAGTTGCCATGCAGGAACATCGTGCGCAGGATGCGCGACACCATGTCATCCAGCCGCGCCTGCGGCACGGTGCCACCGGCCACGGCCAGGCGCAGGGGCTGGTCGAAGAAGGTGGTGGCATCGAACACTTCGCCGGCCGACTGCTGGTCCAGGCCGGCCAGCGCCGCCTTCGAGCCGCTGTGCACGCCGCCCCAGTCGGACATCACGAAACCGGGGAACTTCCATTCCTGCTTCAGCACCTGGTTCATCAGGTACGGATGTTCGCAACCGTAGATGCCGTTGATCTTGTTGTAGGAACACATTGCCGAACCCGGCTTGCCGAGTTCGATGGCGATCTCGAACGCCAGCAGGTCCGACTCGTGCATGGCCTGGTCGCCGATCTGCACGCTGTGGAAGTTGCGTCGCGTCTCCATGTCGTTGAGCGCGTAGTGCTTCATCGTGGAGATGACGTGCTGGCTCTGGATGCCGCGGATCGACTCACCCACGATCACCCCGCCCAGCAGCGGGTCTTCGCCGGCGTATTCGAAGTTGCGCCCGTTGCGCGGATCGCGCTGCAGGTTGACGCTGCCGCCGAGCAGGATGTTGAAGCGCTGCTGCCACGCTTCGCGGCCCATGGTGGCGCCGCCGACATAGGCGATCAGCGGGTTCCAGCTGGATGCCGTGGACGGACCGGACGGCATCGCGGTGGCGAAGTCGCCCTTGCGGATGCCGCCGGGGTTGGTCACGCCGACGCCGGCATCGGCCGACTGCTGCGCCGGGATGCCCAGCCGCGCCACGCCCGGCACGAAGCCGGCCGACCCGACCGCGCCTTCCGGCAGCGGGCCGCCGTCCTTGCCCAACCCGAAGTAGCTGCGCAGCATCTGGAATTTTTCGTCCTGGGTCATCTCACCCAGCAGCAGGCGGGTGCGCTCGTCGGCGCCCAGCGTGGTGTCCATCCACGGCTGCGACGGCGTGGCGCCCTGCGCATACGGCAGGGCCAGCAGCTGCGCCTTCAACGCCTTGCCGCTGGCATCGCGCAGCTTCAGGTCCGATGCGCGGCCTTCGCCGAAACCGTTGCTCGCCACACCGGATACACCGCTGGCAACGAAACCGTCGGCGGCCACCGAGCCCGGCGCCAGCAGCACCGCCGGCGCACCCAGGCGCGAGGACTGCAGCAGCGCCGGCAAGGCCGTCGCATCCGCGCTGGCCTGTGCATACAGCGCCACCACGTGGCGCTCGTCGGCCAGTCGCAGGTAGCCGCGACCGACCTGGTCCGGGCCGGATTCGGCCTGCACCGGGATACGGCTCAGCAGCACCTGGCCCTGCGCCGTGCCTTGTGCATCCACGTTCGCCTGGACGAATCGATAGTCGTAGCCGAGCTGGTCGGCCAGGGTCTGCAGTGGATCGATCGCGCCCACCGGACGCTCCACGTCCAGCACGGCCACCACGTCGGCCTGGACCTCGCCCAGCTGGATGACCAGCGACGGCACGTCAGCAGCCGACGGGGCCTTGTCCAGCGCCAGCACGTTGAAGGACGGCGCGGTGTCGGCGGCGAAGGCGGGAACGGAAAGCGCCAGCGCGATGGCGGCGGAAAGGGAGAGCTGCTTTGTAATCGTTTTCATCGACAGACGTTTCAAACCCGATGCCTGCGCAGTCGGTCCTGGAAAGGGTGCCGCCGAAGGGAGCAGCGCTAGCCCTCATGCGGGCCTCGCCGAAGCGGTGCTGCAGGGGCCGGGGCGGAGCGGGCCTGCGCACGGACCCCTCCGTCCGGCGTGACAACCTGCTCCTGGATTGCGGGGCAATCCAACAGGTGAAGAGTGGTCGAGGGGGTTTACTGCTGTCAACCTTCGTCGCATGCGGCGAAGGTCGGATGGACGACTGGAGCCGCCTGCGTGCATCGGCTATTGTCATGGATCGATCCAAGGAAGGAATCCAGCATGTCCCGTGCCCTGAGCAGCACCGCCCTCGCCGTCTCTCTCCTCGCCGTGGCTGCCTGCGGGTGGACCGCCTGGCGCCAGCAGCAGGCGCAATCACCCGACCAGGTACTGCAGGCCCGGGGACTGGTCATCCGCGATGCGCAGGGCCAGCCACGATTGATCCTGGGGGCACCGGTCCCCGATCCCGCTGGCAGCGGAAAACCGCTGGGTCCGCGTGCAGCGCCCTTGTCCGGCGTGGTGCTGTTGGGCCCGGACGGCGCCGAGCGCGGCGGCTACGGCACGCTGGACGTGGGCGGCGAAGCGATCCTGACGTTGGACGATGCCACCGGCGCGACCGAAGTCTTCAAAGTGGTCGCCAACCCGGATCGCGGGGCCACGCTGATGGTCAAGCACCAGAACAACACCGGCGCGATGTTGACCTCCTGGCAGGGCGAGCCGGAACTGATGTTCGTGGACGATAGCGGGCGCTCGTTCTACGTGCGGCCGGGGATGCCTTCGGCGCCGTAGGCGCGTGCGTGGGTCGAACGGGTGAGACCCCCCTCGCGGGTGGCTTTGTTGCTGGCTACGTGCTGGGGGCCGGGCGGTGGGGCTGTGCGGGGGACGGCAAAAGCCGCATCCATGCAGGCCTCGTTTCGCGCCATCCATGGCGCTCAACGCCCCCGCCCAGCCCCACCGCCCGGCCCATGACAGGTTCCGGTGGCCGCCACCCGCGCAATGGAAAAAAAAAAGCAAAGGCAGGGGTCAGAGTCCTTTCGCTACGCGAAAGGACTCTGACCCCCTCTCTCTTCCCACCCTTCGAACCCCCGCCGTGTCCATGGCCACCATGGAC
>NZ_LDJK01000045.1 GCF_001431535.1 Stenotrophomonas chelatiphaga | reverse complement strand
AACCCACCCCGCCCCACCATCAAGCAGCCCTGAAGCCGTTGCCGTTGCAGTTGCCCTTGCCCCGGTTCGAAAAAAGCAGGTGCCGGGGCGCAGCCCCGGCAAGCCACCACCCCATCAAAGCGGGCCGAACATCAACTCCAGGTCGTTGCCCTGCGGCATGCCCGAGCGGCGCTGCACGTGCCCGTCGGCATCCTTGAACAGGATCCCCGGCGTGCCCTGGAAGCCCATTTCCACCATCAACGCCTGGTTCGCATCCAGCTTGCGCGACGCATCGGCACTGATCGCCACCGGCTTGATGCCACCACGATCAAAAGCATGCTCGTTCTCCAGCAGCGCAGCGCTCGGATCGGCCGCCGACAGGATCGCCGCCGCCTTGCCCGGACTGTCTTCGCGGATCACGCCCACCATGATGTGGCGCAGCTGCACCTTGCCGGCATCCACCCACGGCCGCGCCGCCTCCCAGAACCTGTGGCAGTACGGGCAGTTGGCATCGCTGAAGGTGTACACCACGCGCGGCGCACCTGCCTTGCCGTCGGCAACCCAGGCGCTGGATTCAAGCTGTGACCAGATCTTCTCGGTCATCGGCCCGGCCACCTTTTCGGTCAGCAGGTCGCGCGCGACGTCATTGCCCTGCGCATCGAACAGGCTTCCCACCACCACATGCTTGCCATCGGGAGTGAGATACGCCGCGGCCGGCTGCTGCCCGCCGACCACGCCGGCAAACCCGCGCAGGCCACCGGGCGCCTCGAATTCCGAAACCACTTCGAAACCGAGTTTCTGCAGGCCCTTGATCGGAGCCGGGACCGCGGATGCGTCACCGCTGGCACCTGCCGCGGGAGGCGTTGGCTGCGCGGCGTTTTTCGGCGTCTGCGCCTCGCCACAGCCGGACAGCGCCAGCAGGATCGGCAACACCAGCGCCGCGGGTGCGACGCGCAGATTCGTGGAAAGCATGACAACTCCTGATTGAATGCTCGCGCAGGCTACCGCAGCCGGCGCAGTTTGTGCTCGAGGCCTGCAGCGGTCAGTTCGCCCAGGTGCAATTCGCGAAGCTGTCCTTCGCGGTCGAAGAACAGCGTACTGGGATACGCCTGCACGCCCATCGCCTGGCCTGTCAGGGCGGGTTCGTCCAGCAGCACGCCCTGCAGACCGGGTGCATGCGCGTGCAGGAATCCCTGCACCGTCGCCACATCCTCGCCCTGGTTCACGAACAGGAAGCGCACCTGCGGGTGCGCCCGCTGCGCCGCCGCCAACACCGGCATTTCGCGGATGCACGGACCGCACCAGCTGGCCCACAGGTTCACCACCACGGGGCGGCCCTGCCCGGCCGCCAGCCCGACCGGCTGGCCCGCCAGGTCCTGCAGTACCAGCTCCGGCAGGCGGACCTGCGCGGCCTGCCAGTGCTGCAGCCCGGCGCTCGCGCCCCACCAGCCACCCGCGGCGAGCAGCGTCGCGGCAAGCACGGCCGGGCGCAGCGGAGGATGCCGGCGCAGCTTCCAGGCGCCCCAGCCCGCGGCAAAGACGAAGAATCCGATGGGATCGAAACCGCCATCACCGATCCGCAGGATCGACCAGGGATCGTCCAGGTACAGCGGCGCGGCGCGCAGCACGAAGACCGCGCGTGCAGCCAGCAGGCCCAGCAGGAACATGTCCACCAGCAAGGCACTGGCAGGCCGCCACGAGATGCCGGGGGGACGTGGCCACAGGCGTGCCACCAGCAGCGCCAGCAGCAGGAATGAAACAGCCAGTGCCACCGGCAGCGGCACTGGTCCCAGGCTCATCATCACAGGTGCGTCATCAACGGGTTCTGCCCTGCACGTTCAACCAGAGCGAGGGTCGTTTACCCTCGCGTCGGCGGCAAGTCACAGGACAGGTGTCCATTCAGGCTGCGTGCCTGTCGATTGGACGGACCGGGCTGCCCATTGGCGACGATCCCGCCTGCGCGGCGCGCTGCTTGCCTGCCACCATGCGCCGGTACGTTGCCGGGGTCATGCCGACGATGCGCAGGAACAGGCGGCGGAATGCGCTCTGGTCCGCATACCCGACGCCCCATGCCACTTCATCGATCGCCCCGCCCAGTTGCAGCAGCAGCTGCGCCTTGGCGATACGCAGCCGCTGGCAGTACTCGATCGGACGCAGCCCGGTGGCCTTCAGGAAGCGACGCTGCAGCGTACGCGGCTCCAGCCCCGAGGCCTGGCAGATCGCGCCCAGCGTGGCACCGCGTGCAGCCGTGGTATGCAGCCAACGCTGCGCCTTGAGCACGTCGCGATCACCATGGGCGAAGTTGGCACTGAAACGCTCCAGGTCCTGCTGGATACCGGCAGGCACGACGATGCCCTGCTGGTGTGCCACCGCGGCCATCACGCCCTGGCCGTGCACCCGGTAAAGCAGCCGCAGGGCGAGGAATCGCCAGGCCTGGGAACCGGTGACGGTCAGCAGGTCACCATCGTCCACCAGCAGCCGCTCACTGGGAACCCAGCTGCCGCCCTGCGACGACAGCCCGGGGAAACGGGTGGCATCCACGCTGGCAACGGTCCGGCCAGCGAGCAGCCCGGCACGTGACAACACGCCGATTCCGTCATTTACCGCCGCCATCAGGCTCCCGCCATCGTAGTGGGCGCTCAACCAATCCAGCAGGACCGATTCATCACGGATCTGCCCGTTCTGGCTGACCTGCCCGGGCAGGGCAATGATCGCAGGCACGGTCGCATCCAGCATCTCCGCGCCGGCCACCCGCTGTGGTCCACCGCCATCGCTGGCCATGATCCAGCGCGACACCAGGATACGTGCTGTATGCCGGCCCTGTTGCTGCGCCAGCCGGTTCCCGACATGCGCCATCTCCGCCAGCATCGATGCAGCCGACGGGTCTGCGCCCGGATATTCCACTACTGCGATTTCAGTCAGCTCGTTCTTGTTTGCGTCCATCAGCTCCTCCTCTTGCCTCCCGCGAACAGAGCCGCCGCCATTGACGGCGAGGCTCTTCGGTGGATGCAGGTTAGGAATCGCGTACAGGCCGAGGCTATGAAGAAAGCTGCAAACTGCGTCAGAAGCCTTGCATTTCAGCGGGTATTGACTCTAGACCTCACTCAAGGGTTGATGATGGTCACATTCGGAGGGCTTTATGAATATTGGTGAACTCGCACGCCTTGCCGGTGTCCCTATCGATACCGTCCGCTATTACGAGCGACAACAGCTGTTACCGACCGCCCGACGATCGGCGGCCGGCTATCGGATATTCGACGATGACGCGGTGCAGCGGCTTCGCTTCATCCGTCGCGCCAAGGCGCTGGGCTTTCGCCTGGAAGAAGTCGGCGACCTGCTGATGCTGTCGGCTGAACGCGGCGGTGACATGGCCAGCGTGCGCCAGACCGCCGCTGCCCGCCTGGCCGACATCGACCTGCGCATGCGCGAACTGGAGCGCATGCGGCATGCACTGGCGCACCTGGTCGACGCCTGTCCCGGACATGGCGCGATGGTCGGCTGTCCGATCATGGCCGCCCTGCAGGAGGACCTGGAATGAGTGCAGGCGCCCCCCGTTCGTGCTGCAGTGGAGCAGCCGCCTCCGCGCCCCTCCCCGCAGCAACCGCGCGCGACCCGGTCTGCGGCATGTCCGTCGACCCGGCCAGCACGCCCCACCACGCGCATCACCACGGGCAGGACTGGTATTTCTGCGCCGCCCGTTGCCGGCAACGTTTCCTGGCTGACCCGCAACGTTTCCTGCAGCCGCAGGCGGCACCGGCAACGGCCGTGGAGGGAGCGCAGTACACCTGCCCGATGGATCCTGAAATCGTGCAGGACGGCCCGGGCACCTGCCCGATCTGCGGCATGGCGCTGGAACCGATGATGCCGACGCTGGATGACGGCGAGAACCCGGAGCTGACCGACTTCCGCCGGCGCTTCTGGTGGTCGCTGCCCCTCAGCCTGGCCACCATGGCGCTGGCGATGCTGGCGATGACCCCGCTGCTGCACGGCCTGGCCCCGGCCCTGCGGGTGGGCATCGAAGCGCTGCTGGCCAGTCCGGTGGTGCTGTGGGCGGGCTGGCCGTTCCTGCAGCGCTGGGCGCAGTCGATCCGCAACCGCAGCCCGAACATGTGGACACTGATCGGTACCGGGGTGATTGCCGCTTACGGCTACAGCCTGGTCGCCACCGTTGCCCCCGGCCTGTTCCCCGCCTCGTTCCACCAACACGGCCAGGTCGGCGTGTATTTCGAAGCGGCGGCGATGATCATTTCGCTCACCCTGCTCGGCCAGTTGATGGAACTGCATGCGCGGGCACGCACCTCGGGCGCGCTCAAGGCACTGCTCGGCCTGGCGCCGAAGACCGCACGGCGCATCGATGCCGACGGCAGTGAACACGACGTCATGCTGCAGCGGATTGCCAGCGGCGACCACCTGCGGGTGCGGCCCGGGGAAAAAGTACCGGTGGACGGGACGGTGCTGGAAGGCAGGTCACACCTGGACGAATCGATGCTGACCGGCGAACCGCTGCCGGTGGCCAAGACGCCCGGCGATGCGGTGATCGGTGCCACGATGAACGGCTCGGGCAGCCTGGTGATCGTGGCAGGGCGCGTGGGCGAAGACGGCGTGCTGGCGCAGATCGTGCAGCTGGTCGCGCAGGCCCAGCGCTCGCGTGCGCCGATGCAGAGAATGGCCGACCGGGCCGCGTACTGGTTCGTGCTGGCGGTGCTCGGCGTCGCCGTGCTGACCCTGCTGGGCTGGGGCCTGTTCGGCCCTGCGCCGTCGTGGACGCATGGCGTACTCAACGCGGTGGCCGTGCTGATCATTGCCTGCCCCTGCGCGCTGGGGCTGGCCACGCCGATGTCGATCATGGTCGCGACCGGACGGGCCGCCCAGCACGGCGTGCTGTTCCGCGATGCGCAGGCCATCGAGACGCTGCGCGGCATCGACACGCTGGTGCTGGACAAGACCGGCACGCTGACCGAAGGCCGGCCGGTGTTCGGGCAGCTGGCTGCCGCTGACGAGTCTCTGGATGCCACGCAGCTGCTGCAGCTGGCCGCCAGTGTCGACCAGGGCAGCGAACACCCGCTGGCGATGGCGATCGTGGCCGAAGCCCGCGCGCGCGGCCTGGCCCTGCTGCCGGTCGAGGATTTCGATTCGATGACCGGACGCGGGGCACGCGGTCGCGTCGGCGAGCGCACCCTCCTGATCGGCAACCGTGCGCTGATGGAAGAGAACAACGTCATGCTGCCTGCCGGAGTGCTGCAGCGCGCCGATGCGCTGCGTGCCGATGGTGCGAGCGTGATCCTGCTGGCACTCGATGGCACGCTTGCGGCGGCGCTGTCGGTGGTCGATCCGATCAAGCCGACCAGCGCCGAGGCCATCCGTGCACTGCGCGCCGATGGCCTTCGCATCGTCATGGCCAGCGGCGACGCGGAACGGACCGCGCGGGCGGTCGCCACGCGGCTCGGCGTGGACGAGGTCCACGCCGACATGCGCCCGGAAGCCAAGTCCACCCTGGTCAGCCGGCTGCAGCAGCAGGGTCGCCGCGTCGCAATGGCCGGCGACGGCATCAACGATGCGCCGGCACTGGCGACCGCCGATATCGGCATCGCCATGGGGCACGGCACCGACGTGGCGATGTCCAGCGCGCAGGTAACGCTGGTCAAGGGTGACCTGCGCGGCATCCTGCGCGCACGCCAGTTGTCGCGTGCCACGGTACGCAACATGAAGCAGAACCTCGGCTTCGCATTCGCTTACAACGGGCTGGGCATTCCGGTCGCTGCCGGGGTGCTGATGCCGTGGGGAATCAGCCTGTCGCCGATGCTCGCGGCGGTGGCGATGAGCCTGAGTTCGGTCTCGGTGATCAGCAATGCACTTCGGCTGCGTTCGCAGCGTCTGCCGGACGTCTGAATCAGCATGCAGAAAACTGCAATAAATGCTTGCCAACCCCAGTACCCATCGCTATGATTTCGCACCTCAGCGACGTGGGGCCATAGCTCAGCTGGGAGAGCGCCTGCATGGCATGCAGGAGGTCAGCGGTTCGATCCCGCTTGGCTCCACCAAACTTTCGGCATTAGGCCGTCGAAAGGTCGCGAATAAATTGATGAGCAATGCGTCCCCATCGTCTAGAGGCCTAGGACATCACCCTTTCACGGTGGCGACCGGGGTTCGAATCCCCGTGGGGACGCCACTCATCTGAACAACCGGGACCCGGACCAAAACCGGGTCTTTTTTGTTCATCGCCTTCGGCCTTCACGGGCGTGGCGCTTGTCGGGTCTTCACTTCGGTGGGTGTATCCTTCAATTGCCGGGAAGCTTCAAAAAAGCTTCCACAAACGTGAATAAGCCGGTATGATAGGCGGCTCGGTTACACGGGGCCATAGCTCAGCTGGGAGAGCGCCTGCATGGCATGCAGGAGGTCAGCGGTTCGATCCCGCTTGGCTCCACCACTTTCGACATTAGGCCGTCGAAGGTTCTACAACTTGAAGTTTTTCGTGCGTCCCCATCGTCTAGAGGCCTAGGACATCACCCTTTCACGGTGGCGACCGGGGTTCGAATCCCCGTGGGGACGCCAGTTTCAAAACGGAAGCCTGACCCATCAGGCAACCGGGTTTCAATGGGGCCATAGCTCAGCTGGGAGAGCGCCTGCATGGCATGCAGGAGGTCAGCGGTTCGATCCCGCTTGGCTCCACCACTCCAGGCATTAGGCCGTCTGGATAGCAGTACAACTCAAGTTTTCGTGCGTCCCCATCGTCTAGAGGCCTAGGACATCACCCTTTCACGGTGGCGACCGGGGTTCGAATCCCCGTGGGGACGCCAATTCTGCAAAAACCCGGCTTCGGCCGGGTTTTTCTTTTCCTGCGTTAAGCTGCCCGCATGTGCTATTCCGCCCAGATCCGCGCCGACTACGCCAAGCTGGTCCGCCATTACGGCGCGACGATGTCGCTGGACGAATTTTCCCGCCTGTACACCTTCGATCCGGCCAAGAAGCGGCCGAAGACCCCGAAGGCGATGGACGATGGATTCCGTGGCGCACGCACCGACGCCGGCCGCGATATCGTGGCGATGATCCAGCAGTGGCATGCGCAGGAACAGCGCGAACTGGAAGGCGAACTGCGTCGCCAGCATGAGCGGCGCGCCGTCGCCCAGGCTGCCGTGGCCAGCAAGCCCACGCAGAAGGCGCGCAATGAGCTGCGCATCGCCGGCAACCGCATCGAACGCGCGCAGTCGCGCCTGGACGACCTGCAGCGCAGCCAGCAGCTGCCGCGCGACAACCGCATCTTCCCCGGCACCTATGCGCCGGTGATCGTGGCGGAACAGGGCCAGCGGGTGATCAAGCCGATGCGCTACCAGTGCCGGCTGCCGGACAAACCCGCGCGCAACGACGTGCTGTATCCGGGCACCTACAACGCGCGCCGCGACAGCCTGGAAGGCTACTGGCGCGGCGCGTTCGGTCATCGCCACGGGGTGGTGGTGGTGCAGTCGTTCTACGAGCACGTTCCGCGCAAGGGCCTGCCGCTGCAGGCCGCCGATGACGAAAGCGACGTGGTGCTGGAGTTCCAGCCGCAGCCACGCCGCGACCTGCTGATCGCCTGCCTGTGGGCCGAATGGGAAGGACCCGAAGGGCGCCTGCTGTCGTTTGCGGCGGTCACCGACGAGCCGCCGCGCGATGTCGCCGCCACCGGCCACGACCGCGGCATCGTGCCGATCCGCGAAGCGAACCTGGATGCGTGGCTGAACCCGGACCCCAACGACCTGGCCGCGCAGTACCGGATCCTCGACGACCGCGAAGACATCCACTACGCGTGGAGCGAAGCAGCCTGAGGCCTACCCGTGGCGCGTGCTTTTGTTTACACTACGCGGCCACGCTGCCGGTGTGGCGGAATGGTATACGCAGCTGACTCAAAATCAGCCGGGGGTGACCCCATGAAGGTTCGAGTCCTTTCACCGGCACCAAGGACGTAGACGCAGCAAGGGTTCCGCAACCCTTTGGCGTAATGAGGACGGGAAGTCCTCAAATCGGCGGGATCAGGTGTACAAATCCCTGATCCGCCCCTCACACGTCACAGCCCACCCGCGCAGGTAGTCCGGTGTCCGAAGCCATCGCGATCAGCCTCTCGCCCAAGTACAGCACGGGCCCGTCGATGTACGGCGGTATCTCGAATCCTTGGGGCAGCTCGGTCATGAGACGACTGTAGCGGTCTCCCTTTGCTGGGGCCATCTCGCCTGCATCCAGTTGCTGGCGCTAGAATCATCTAATGATCTCAACTACTCGAAGCAACGTCACCTCATCGAGAGGCATCGCAATTGCCTTCCTGCTTGCTTTCTCTTCGCAGGCAGCAGCGGCAATCCCGGTTGATGGGAGTACAAGCCAGATTCTAATCGAGGAGTATGGCGATTCTACGACGGTGGGATACACCAAGATGCCCACCGAGACGATAGTCGCCGCTATCAATCAACCAAATACGCTGCAGCAGCTGCTGTCCAACGAGTTTGGCGCAAGAGTGGTAGTAAAGAACGAGGGCGTGGGAGGTATTCAATCCTCTGATGCCCTGGCGGGCACGGATGGTGTGCACCAGTCCTGGGAGACTGTCATGCGCAACTCGACAGCGCAGATCGTCAGCCTGAACTTCGCCCTCAATGATGCATTCTTCTTCAGTCAGCCGGTGGCCGGCAAGCCCTCTGTCTCGCCACAGGGCTATAAAGCAGCGATGGCGGAGCTCATTTCTATTGCGCGCAAATATGGAAAGGAGGTGGTTTTGTATGAGCCCAACCCTTCTTGCCACCCGGCTCGAGAACCGATCCTTGCCTACTACGTCATGCATCTGGACGAGCTGGCAGCGGAGCAGAATGTCCCTCTCGTTTCGCAGTACTGGGAGATAGTTTCTTCTCCAAACTGGCAAAGTCGGCTTTCGGACTGCACCCACCCCCGGCCGGAACTGTACCGGGCGAAAGGCGAAAACGCATACCAGGTAGTTCGGCACCTCGTCAAACGCCTTGTTTCTGAGTAGTCCGCCATCACCGGCCGAGCCTATAGCCCCACACGTCCATGAAGGCGGCGCCGCTGGCA
Source organism: Stenotrophomonas chelatiphaga (assembly GCF_001431535.1). Lineage (GTDB taxonomy): Bacteria > Pseudomonadota > Gammaproteobacteria > Xanthomonadales > Xanthomonadaceae > Stenotrophomonas > Stenotrophomonas chelatiphaga. Next base: position 15,229 of record NZ_LDJK01000045.1, on the reverse strand, counting down.
TCGGCCTGCCTGTCTGCGAACCGGGCCATGACGCCCGCGCTCGTCGGCCCGGAGGCGAGCAGCGATTCGGCACCCTGCTTGGACCAGCTACCCGTGATCTGCCCTACCGACGGCGCGGTGCCGAGCACTGCGAAATCCTCGATCGCAGTGTCCAGCGCCTGCCGGTTACCATCGCCACCGCGGAACGCGCCACGGACTGCCATTGGCACGCCGGAAGTAAATGCCGAGGGCGCGAGACCGCCAAGGACGCCTGCGGCGATCTGTGCACCGGTGCCGCTGCTGGATTCCCTGGCAGCGCCGGCCGCTGCCAAACCACCGATCGTACTGGCCACCTGCAGTGCGGGCTGCGCACCCAAGAGCTCGGCTGCCCGTGAGCCCAGAGTCGGAATGGTCTGCGGTGCCGGCGCCGCGCGCGCGAGGGTCGGAGCAGCGGCCCGGCCAGCACCCAACAGGCCACCAGCAACCAGCGTCAGGCCGGTGCCGGTCAGCGTTTCGCCGATGTCTCCCAGCACACGGTCGCCTGAGGTCTGTGCCTGCGGCAGGCCCAGTGTGTCGGCCAGGGCGGCGGCCTCGTCGCGGTAGGAGCGGCTTTCGGGCGCGCCGAGCGTGCGTGCGATAGGGTTGATGATCGCCCCGTTGACCGCGTCACCACCCAGGCTGCCGAGGAGACTGCCGGCACCCTGCAGCACCGAGCGGGCGCCGAAGGCCAGATCCCGGCCGAGACCTGGCACCAGCACGAAAAAAAGCCAGGCCACGTGCCTGGCTTTTTCATTGGTAGCGACGGCCACCGCCCGTCATGCCTCGTAGTGACGGCCGCTGGCCGTCATGCCCGGTGGCTGACGACCGTTGGTCGTCACGCTCCCCGTCGTCACGCGCTCCGCCACAACCGCCAGCTCACCCAGCCTCCATGGCCCAGCGTGGCACCCAATAGGGCCACCACCATCCAGCGCAGCACGCTGGCCAGTTCCACCTGCAGCGGCGCACCCTGCACCTGTTCCAGCAGCAGCCAACCCAGCACTGCGGCCACCCACGCTGCTGCCGCCGGCCCATACGCGCGAAGCACGTCCCGATCCCAACCTGCCATGCCATTCCCCGGTGTGTCTGAAGGTGCGGGCAGTGTCCCCTGCCCCGCTCTCACCGGCTGAGACCTTCACCCACCGATCAATCAAATTCCGGCGGGGATTCCAGCCCCAATGGTTCGGACTGCACGTTGTTGCGCCCGGCCGCCTTGGCCCGGTAGCACTGCACATCGGCCGCAGCTACCGCTTCGTCGACACTCATCCCGGTGTTGATCGAGGCGATGCCGATGCTTACCCCGACCTTGATCCGATGCTGCTCCCATGGAATGGAGAGCCCGCCGATGGTGTGCAGCAGCTCACCGGCGATGCGGCGTGCGCGGCGCAGCGAACATCCCGCCAGGATCACCGCGAATTCATCGCCACCGAGCCGCGCCACCACGTCCGAATCGCGCACGCCATGGCGCAGCACGTTGGCCACCGCCCACAGCACGGCATCCCCGGCCAGGTGCCCCCAGGTGTCGTTGACCGGTTTGAACTGGTCCAGGTCGATGAACATCAGCGAGGCAGCCTGCCCGGTGCGGTCCACGTGGGCGATGGCCTGTTGCAGGTGCGCTTCGAAACCGCGCCGGTTGACCAGGTCGGTCAGCGGATCCATCTCGGCCAGCTGCCGCGCCTCGCGTTGCCGCGCGCGCAGCTGGGTCACATCGCGTATCACCCAGACCGCGCCACGCAGCGCGCCGGCGTCGTCGTGCAACCAGGCCTGCGACACATCCACCGGCATGTTCTCGCCCCCCTGCACCAGCAGCAGGTCCGAATGCAGGTCCACCGCGTTGCTGTCCGGGTCCAGCAGCACGGAGAGGTCCAATGGCGAAAGCGGCGCGTATTCGGTGGTCAGCTGCAGCATCTCGCCCACGTGGTGGCCGTGCAGCGGGGCGCCATCCGGGCCACCCAGCGCTCGCACCGCGGCCGCATTGGCATGCTCGATGCGGCCGTCCAGGTCCACGCTCAGCACCAGGTCGGTCACTGCATCCAGGGTGATCCGGCTGCGCTGTTCGGCCTGCAGCACGCGTTGTTCGCTGGCGTGCTGGGCGGTGACATCCTGGATCTGCGATACGAAGTGCAGTGGATCGCCCTGCTCGCTGCGCACCAGCGACACCGACAGCCGCGTCCAGATGACGTTGCCCTCGCGGCCGATGTAGCGCTTTTCCAGGTGATAGTGCGCCCGCTCGCCGCGCAGCAGGCCCTGCACCATGGCCAGGTCGGCATCCAGGTCATCGGGGTGGGTCAGGCGCTGGAAATCGACCTGCAGCAGTTCGTTGCGGGAATAGCCCATGATCCGGCACAGCGCGTCATTGACGTCCAGCCAGCGCCCTTCCAGCGACACCAGCGCCATGCCCAACGCGGCACTGGTGAAGGCGCCGGCGAATTTTTCTTCGGCCAGGCGCGCTTCGGCTCGCGCCTGCAGCACTTCGGTGACGTCCGTGGCCATGCCCACGAAGCCGGTGACCTCGCCCTGGGCATCGGCCAGCGCGCTGATCGACAGCCGCACCTGGCGGTGCTGGCCATCCTTGCGCAGGAACGTCCACTGCCGGGAATAGGTGTGCTCGCGCGCACGCCCGCTGAGCACGCCGAACAGGTCCCTGCCGGCCACCTCGTCGGCGGGCAGGGTCCGCAGGAACGCCTCCACTTCCTGCCCATGGTGGAACAGCACCGGGCTGGCCACGCCCACCACTTCGTCGGCGCGGTAGCCGAGCAGGCGTTCGGCCCCGGAATTGAACAGGGTGATGGTGCCGTGCTCATCGGTGACGATCACCGCTACTTCGTCGGACGAATCGACGATCGACTGCAGCCGCTGCCGCGCACCGGCTACTTCCTGGCGCGCCCGCTGCAGATCGGTCACGTCGGCATGCGCGCCGGCCATCCACACCGGCGCCCCGTGCGCATCCCACTCGCACACCCGCCCACGGTCCTGCACCCACACCCAATGGCCATCGCGGTGGCGCATCCGTACCAGGCACTCGTAGAACGGCGTCTCGCCGGCGAAATGCGCCTGCAGCTGGGCATCCGAACGCTGCAGGTCGTCCGGATGGACCAGGCGTTCGAAGGTGTCCGAGGAAATCGGCTGCAGCTCCTCCAGCGTGTAGCCAACGATCTCGGCCCAGCGCGCGTTGACCTGCATGTGGTGGCTGGTCGGATTCCATTCCCAGGTGCCGGCGGCGCTGCCGTCGATGATCATGCGCAGCCGCCGGACCTGCTCCAGCGCCTGTTCCAGCTGCGCCTGCAGGCCCTTGGCCGGACCGTCGGAGAGACCGTTCATCGGCGCACCGCACGCAGCCGCGCACAGGCCTGTCGCGTGCTCGCGCACGGGGACCTGGTCGATACGCCTGCAGAACTGACCTCCATGGCCCTCCCGGCATCTGGCCCGGGCCTTATCGGCCCCCTCATCGTGCAGTGTGCGCAATCGCGGGGCGCTACGTAAGCCCCCCCGTCACAGAATGCCGAAGCAGCGGCGACCGGTCAGCGCGGACCGGTCGGCCGGGCCGTCGTACTCAGCTGCGCTTGGCCCGGGCGAAGGCGTCAGCGAGCGCATTGTTCGCCGGGGCCGCCGTGCTGCCCGCACGCCCCCCGCCGCCATGGCCGCGCGGCTGGCCGGGACCGCGGCCACCGGCCCCATCGCGGCGCGCTGGATTGCCAGCGTTCGGGCGCTCATCGCGGGCGCCGGGTCGGCTGGTCGACTGACCGGGCGTATCGTCCAGGCGCCGGGTCAGGGCGATGCGCTTGCGCGCCACGTCCACTTCCAGCACCTTCACCTTGACGATGTCGCCGGCCTTGACCACGTCGCGCGGATCCTTGACGAAGGTGTCCGACAACGCCGAGATGTGCACCAGTCCGTCCTGGTGGACGCCGATGTCGACGAACGCGCCAAACGCCGCCACGTTGCTCACCACGCCTTCCAGGATCATCCCTTCGCGCAGGTCCTTGATGTCCTCCACGCCCTCGGCGAAGCGGGCGGCCTTGAACTCCGGACGCGGATCGCGACCGGGCTTTTCCAGCTCTTTCAGGATGTCGCGCACGGTCGGCACGCCGAAGGTTTCGTCGGTGAACTGTTCCGGCTTCAGTCCGCGCAGGAAGCTGCCATCGCCGATCAGCGCCTTGATCGGGCGCGCGGTCGCGGCCACGATGCGTTCCACCACCGGGTAGGCCTCCGGATGCACCGAGGACGCGTCCAGTGGCTGGTCGCCGTCGGCGATGCGCAGGAAGCCGGCGCATTGTTCAAAGGTCTTCTCGCCCAATCGCGGAACCTTCAGCAGGTCCTTGCGGCGCTTGAACGGGCCGTTGTCGTCGCGGTGCCGCACGATGTTCTCGGCGACCGTGGAGGACAACCCGGAAACGCGCGCGAGCAGCGCGGCAGAGGCGGTGTTGACGTGCACGCCGACCGCATTGACGCAGTCTTCCACGCGCGCTTCCAGCGCCCGTGCCAGGCGGTACTGGTCCACGTCGTGCTGGTACTGGCCGACGCCGATCGCCTTCGGCTCGATCTTCACCAGCTCGGCCAGCGGATCCTGCAGGCGGCGCGCGATGGACACCGCGCCACGGATCGACACGTCCAGGTCCGGGAACTCCCTGGCCGCAAATTCCGATGCCGAATACACCGACGCACCGGCCTCGCTGACCACGATCTTCTGCAGCGTGGTGCTGCCGACGGCAGCGATCACCTCACCGGCCAGTTTGTCGGTCTCGCGGCTGGCGGTGCCGTTGCCGATCGCGATCAGCTCCACGTTGTGCTTGATGCACAGCTGCCTGAGCGACTGCAGCGACTGCTCCCACTGCCGGCGCGGCTCGTGCGGGTAGATGGTGTCGGTGGCCACCAGTTTGCCGGTGGCATCCACCACGGCCACCTTGCAGCCGGTGCGGATACCCGGATCCAGCCCGAGCACGGTCTTCGGCCCGGCCGGTGCAGCCAGCAGCAGATCCTTCAGATTGTCACCGAACACGGTGATCGCCTCGGCCTCGGCCTTCTCGCGGGCCTGGTTGAACAGGTCCAGCAGCAGGTGCATGTGCAGCTTGGCGCGCCAGGTCAGGCGGCAGGCATCGAGCAGCCAGCGGTCGGCGGCACGGCCCGCGTCGCGGATCCCGGCCTTGAACGCGACGCGGCCTTCGCCGTACTGGTGGCCGGCCTCGGCATCGGTGCCCGGATCCAGTTCCAGGTGCAGGATCTCCTCGCGGCGCGCGCGGAACAGCGCCAGCAGCCGGTGTGACGGGATCTTCGCCAGGGCCTCGGCGTGCTCGAAATAATCGCGGTACTTGGCGCCCTCGTTTTCCTTGCCTTCGGCCACGCGCGCACGGATCACACCGTTGTCGGACAGCCAGCCGCGCAGCTCGCCGACCAGCGCGGCATCTTCGCCCCAGCGCTCCATCAGGATCGCGCGCGCACCTTCCAGCGCGGCCTTGGCATCGGCCACGCCCTTTGCGGCATCGACGAAGGTCTCGGCGAACACCTTCGGTTCGCGCGTCGGGTCCTCCAGCAGGCCATCGGCGAGCGGCTCCAGGCCGGCCTCGCGGGCGATCTGCGCACGCGTGCGGCGCTTGGTCTTGTACGGCAGGTACAGGTCTTCAAGCCGGCTCTTGGTATCGGCGGCCAGGATGTCGCTGCGCAGTTCGTCGGTCAGCTTGCCCTGCTCGTCGATGCTGGACAGCACGGCAGCGCGACGGTCTTCCAGTTCACGCAGGTAGGTCAGGCGCGATTCGAGGTTGCGCAGCTGGGTGTCGTCCAGCCCACCGGTGACTTCCTTGCGGTAGCGCGCGATGAACGGAACGCTGGCGCCTTCGTCGAGCAATGCGATGGCGGCACGCGCCTGGGCAGCCTGGGCACCGATTTCATCGGCGATGGTCTGGGCGATCTGCTGGGCAAGCTGGGTATCTGACATTGCGTCCGGCCGTGGCCTTGATGCGGAAAGATCCCATTCTGGCCCCGCACGGCTGGCACGGGAAGGCGTTGACAGCGGCGTGCGTGGCGGGGCAGGAATCCGGCCTGCGCCGACATCCTTGCGTGCGGCTGGGATGTCGGCGCGGACACGCCCTCATCGCGTGTCCAGGCCAGCTGCTGCGATCAGCGGTAGTGGCGTGCGGCGTGCTGCATGACGATGTCGTCGCGCAGGCTTTCCAGTGCCATCAACCGGACCTTTCCCACGCCCTGCAGTTCCATGAACCGCTCGGTATAGATCTCCGGCCCCAGCGCGGTTTCGGCGCGGGATTTGCTGAAGCCATAGGGCATCACGCCCTTGTCGCCGTCCTTGCTACCACCGACATATAGAACGATTGCCATGTGATGTGTTCTCCAGGTTACGTACTGCGCTTTGGTGCAGGTGGCCGCTGCAGTACTGCCTTCACGACCGCCTGAGTGCAGCTTAGCGCGTGCAAGCTGACTCAGATGTCACGAAGGGTAATAACGACCGGTTGCACGGAAATGACGGAAGATCCGCGCGAAATCCTTACGCGTTTTTAACGCCCCGGTAACATCTCGATCACATCTGGCGCGGCGCGCCCGCTATCGACGTCATGGCCCCGCGCCACAGCCGTCAGGGCCACCAACCATGGCCGAAGCGCGCATAGTGATCGGCGGCACGTTCGAACGGATTGCGCACGCTCACCCCGCCGCACAGCAGGTAGACCGGCAGGTACAGCGGGCCCAGCACCAGATACTGGTAGACATGCGCGCGCTCATGGTCGTCCAGCCGGATCGTCGGCTCGACCCCATGCCCGGCCCGGTGCGCATAGGTATGGCAGGCGACCTCGAGATCGCTGCCGGTATGCAGGATGACGTTGCCCAGGGTGATCGCCCCGCCCGGTCCCCACGGCCAGTGCTGGAACACCAACGCGCAGTCGCGGCGGCTCCAGCGCGCGCGTGCGCCGGCCAGCAGTCCGACCGCGCCCGCAGCCAGGCCGATCAGCGTATTGGGCGAGGTCCACACCGCGCCCAGCAACTGCAATGGGCGCAGCCAGCGCGGCGCCGGGATCAGTCGGCTTCGTTGGGGATCAGCAGCCACAGGATCAGGTAGACCAGGATGCCGGGGAAGGCGGCCGAAGCGATGGACACCACCACGAACAGGATGCGCAGCAGGGTCGGGCTCCAACCGAAGCGGTGCGCGATGCCGCCGATCACCCCGGCGATCATGCGGTCAGTGAGCGAGCGCGAGAGAGTACGCGGCGTGGTGGCATTCATGGCAGGGGCTCCGATGGTCTGGATACTACCCTAGCGACCTCGCCGTCTACGAGAGGTCAGCGCGATCAGCCGCTGCGCGCCACCAGCCACTCGTGCAGGGTGGCCGGCACCTCACGCTGGGCCCGACCGGACACGTAGATGCCGATATGCCCCCCACGGAAGCTGGATTCGGTGTAATCGGTGCTGCCGATCCGTCCGCGCAGCGCGCGCGATGCATCCGGTGGCACCAGATGGTCCTGCTCGGCGTACAGGTTCAGCACCGGCAACGTCACCTGCGACAGCTGCACCCGCTCATCGCCTATCTGCACGCCCTCACGCATCAACCCGTTGCCCTGGTAGAACTGCTTGATGAACTCGCGGAAGGCCTCGCCGGCGAGGTCGGGCGAATCGAAAATCCACTTCTCCATGCGCAGGAAGTCCTCCAGCGCCGCCTTGTCATCAAGGATGTCGAGCAGGCCCACGTACTTCTGCACATTGAGCCGGAACGGCTTGAGCATCAGGTAACTGCTGTTCATCAGGTCGGCCGGGATGTTGCCCAGCGTGTCCACCAGCAGGTCGACATCCACCTGGCGTGCCCAATGCGACAGCATGTTGTCGGCGGTATGGAAGTCCACCGGCGTGACCATGGTGACCAGGTTGGCCAGCTTGGCCTGGCGCAGCGCGGCATAGCACAGCGCGAACACCCCGCCCTGGCAGATACCGAGCATGTCCACCTTCCCGCCGCTGCGCGCGTGCAGGGCGTCCACCGCGCCGTCGACGTAACGCAGCAGGTAATCTTCAAGGGTGAGGTAGCGCTCGGAGCGGTCCGGGTAGCCCCAGTCCAGCACGTAGACATCGTGCCCCAGTGCCAGCAGCTTCTGCACCAGCGAACGGTCGGCCTGCAGGTCCACCATGTAGGGCCGGTTGACCAGGGCGTAGACGATCAGCAGTGGCCGGGCATGCACCGGCGGCTGGTCGCCCACGAACCGGTACAGCACCACCTTGCCGTCGCTCCAGACCGCTTCGCGCGCGGTCACGCCGTAGTCCACGTCCTCCACCGATGGCAGCAGCTGCAGGCCCTCCATCAGCTTGCGCTGCATGGCCAGGGTTTCCTGCATCAGGTCGTCGGCGTTGAATCCCAGCGGGCCCTTCATGCGCGTGGCTTCCGGACGCGCGGCTTGGCCGGCTTGGCCGCCTTTGTCGCTTTGGCCGGCTTGGCCGTGGGGGGCGCCGCTTTCGGTGCAGCCGCCGCACGCTTGCGCGGCCGCGGCACCACCTTGGCCACCGCCGGTTGCACCGCCTCGGCCCAGTCGTCGGTTGCCGCCGCCGGGGTACGCAGCAGCTGCTCCACGCTGGCCTGCAGGCGACGCAGCTGGCGCTCCAGCTCGGCGATGCGTTTGTGCGCGGCATCCATTTCGGTGCGCGTCGGCAGGCCCACTCGTTCGCTCAGCTGTTCCACTTCATGCTGCACGGCCGAACGCAGGCGCATCTGCGCATTGCCCAACGAGGCGAACACCTGCTGGAACGTCTCGGACAACGCCACCTTCGCATAGGCCTCTTCAGCGACCTCGATCCACAGATCGAACATCGCCCGCGCACTGGTCAGCTGGCTTCCCGGCGACTCGTGCTCGGCCAGCCGCTGTTCGAACAGCGCGAATGCCGCGTCCAGCGCCTGCTGGATCTGCGCCACGTACTCCTTGGAATGGCCCTGGAACGCCTGCTGGGCCTGCAGCAGCTTCTGCCAGCGCGCCTGGTGTTCGCGCGCCGGGCCGAATGCCGGACTCTGCAGCCACGGCGCCAGGCGCTGCTGCCACTGCTCCAGCACGGCCACCACATCGTCCATGCCACCACCGGCGCCGGTACTCCCCTGCGCGCCCTGCAGCATCCAGTGCAGCAGGCCTTCGCCCTTGCCCTGCCCCATCACCGCATCGCGCCAGGCCTGGGCCACATCCGCGCTGCTGGCATCGCGGCCGGCAAACTGCGAGGCCACCTGCTGCATGGTGCCGTACCAGCCGCCGGCCTGTTCGCGGAAACGATGCAGCGCATCGTCCGCCGGCCCCGGCCCGCGCTCGGGCAGCAGCTGCGCCCACCAGTCCAGCACCTGCTTCCACTCACCCGGATCGGTGCCAGCGGCACCGCCCTGGCGCAGCGAATCGCCCCACGCGCCGTAGTACTGGCGCGCAAGGGCCTCGAAATCCATGCCACCGGGCTGGTTGCTCGATCCGCTCATGCCGGTGCCTGCGTCATGGCTTGGGGATGTGCAGGGTCTTGCTGATCATCAGCGACCCGGACAGCGCGAACAGCAGCACCAGCGGGTGCAGCTGCCACGGACCCAGCTGCCACTGGCCCAGCCACAGCGCCTCGCCGATACCGCCGGTCGCCGCGGCAATGGCCAGCACGATCACCAGCAGCAGGCTGCTCGGGATCGGCGTCCCTTCGAAATACGGCACCTTGTCACCGCCATCGGACAGCGCCTCGGCAGTCACGTTGTAGCGCGCCAGGCGGCTGACCCCGCAGCACACGAAGTAGCTCAGCACCAGCCAGTCCCAGCCGCCCTGCATGCCGCAGGCATACGCCAGCGCGGCGGGCGCCACGCCGAAGGAGATCACATCGGACAGCGAGTCCAGCTCGCGGCCGAGGGTGGAACTGGACTTGCGCCAACGCGCGATGCGCCCGTCCAGGGCATCGAAAATGAAAGCCAGCGGGATCAGCGCCATGCCGAACAGCAGGTAGCCCTGCGCCCCGTCCTGCAGGAAGCGCATCGCCGCGAACACCGCGCCGGTGCCGCAGAAGGCGTTGGCCAGGGTGAACCAGTCGGCCAGCTGGAACTCGCGCAGCATCGAGAAGTGTCGTTTCATGAAGGCTCACGGGCAGCAGTGGGCTACAGGGTACGCGAGGGCGCGCGAAGGCAACAGCGGGTGCCACGGCCGACGCATTCACCACGCCGTCACCGATCATCACCTGCGGTGAATTTTTGGCCACCCATCTTGACAGCGTTGCCCGGCGGGGGCGTGCGGGGGTTATCCACAAAGTTGCTCACCAACAATCCACACCCCCTGTGGACAACCTGCGCCACTGATGTGGCGCAGGTTGTCCGCGCATGCCTTGCATCCCCCCGCCTTCGGCGCGCCCCCTTTCAATGGGGCTTTTCCTCTGATAGGCCGCGGCATGGCGGGATTGCAGCGGGGGCCTCGGGATCCGGCGAGTGGCGCAGGTTGTCCGCGCATGCCTTGCGTCCCCCCGCCTTCGGCGCGCGGGGCTCGGTAGCGCCGAGCCCTGCTCGGCGTTGCTGCCTGAGCCCCCTAGATCCGGCTGTAGTTCCAGGACTGCATCCGCCCATCGCGGTACGGCATGACGCCATGGAAGGCGCGCGGATCGGTGTCGAACACCAGCGGCAGGAAATGGCGATCGCCTTCCCACATGGGCAGGGTGTCCAGCTTGTCCACGTCGACCCACTCCAGCGTGCCTTCGTGGTTGCCGCCGTGCGGCGTGCCCTCGTAGGCATCGATCACGAACACGAAACCGAACCAATCCTCGCCGTGCTTGCCGAAGCCCGGCCAGCTGATCGTGCCGCGCAGCTGCATCGACGTGCAGTCGATCCCGGCCTCTTCCTGGATCTCCCGGCGCATGCCGGTGGCGACGTCCTCGTCCGGCTCCACCTTGCCGCCCAGTCCGTTGTACTTGCCCAGGTGATGGTCACCCGGCCGCGTGTTGCGGTGGATCATCAGCACCTGGCGACGGTCAGGCGACAGCACGTAGCCCAGTGTGGCAACGATGGGGGTGTACGGCATGCGGGGGTCCAGCAACGGGTGAGCCGCTGATTATGTCCGATCAGGGCACGACCGACAGGCGCTTTTCAGCGCTTGCAGCCGGTTGCGTGTCGTAGTCCCGGACCAGCGTGGCCACGCCATGGCCGCGTTCGGCCAGGTAATCCAGCCACTTGCCCAGGAAGGTATTCATCCGCATGCGGTGGCTGATCAGCTCGGCCGGCGGCGGGTACATGCCCACCACGTCCTGCCAGCGGCGGCCCACGTAGCAATGCGTGGTTTCAGCCTGGCGGGCGTCGCGGTACAGCCGGATATACGCCGATGGATCCGGCTGCCCGGTGACCGGGTCGCACAGGTCGTAGGTCAGCCGCAGCTCCACCGTGTAGGCGTGGCGGGCGATCACGTCCAGGCGGACATCCAGCCCATCACCGACCGAGGAAACATAGCTGCCGACCTCCAGGTCGCCGGGCGCGAACAGGCGCACCAGGTGCCGGTGGTTCTCTGCGTAAAGGCCCATCAGCCAGCTGAGCCGGCTGAGACGGGGAATGCGTTCGGCGAGGGGACGGGCTTGGGCCATGGCTTGATCCTACACAAAGCCGGCGCGCCGCGGCAGCTTGTGCCGCTGCCATGTTCGGCGCACGATCAGGGTTCACCCGGGACTGATGGCCGCCGACCGGTAGTGACGGCCGCTGGCCGTCACCCCTTCCCGCTCAATACAACTCCCGCCGCAGCCCCAGCGTCGCCAGGACCTTGCTGGAAATCTCCTCGATCGACGTATGCGTGGTGCTCAGCGTCGGCACCCGTTCCAGCTGGAACATGCGCTCGGCGATGGCCACTTCGCGGCGGCAGGTTTCGGCGGCGGCATAGCGCGAATTCGGCCGGCGTTCCTGGCGGATCTGCTGCAGGCGCTCCGGATCGATGGTCAGCCCGAACAGCTTGCGGCGGTAATTGCGCAGGCGCGGCGGCAACTGCTCGGTTTCCAGGTCTTCGTCGGTCAGCGGGTAATTGGCCGCGCTGACCCCGTAATGCAGGGCCAGGTAGATGCAGGTCGGCGTCTTGCCGGCCCGCGAGACGGCCACCAGGATCACGTCGGCGTCGTCGTAATTGACAGCAATTCCGTCATCGTGGCTCAGCGCGAAGTTCATCGCGTTGATCCGGCGGTGGTAGGTTTCGAAGTCCACCATGCCGTGCGCCTGGCCCACCCGCGACAGGCGCGGTGAGGACAGTTCGGTCTCCAGCGTCTCGATGAAAGGGGCGAAAACGTCCAGCATCAGCGCCCCGCTGCTGGCCAGGATCACGCTCAGGCTCTGGTCCACGCAGGAATTCACCACGATCGGCCGGACCTGGTAGCGCTCCCCTGCCGCCTGGATCCGGGCACAGGCCTCGGCGGCTTTTTCGGGGTCGTCGATGAACGACATCCGGTCCGTGATGAAGCTGAATCCGGAGAACTGGGTGAGCAGGCTATGCCCAATGGTTTCAGCGGTGATACCGGTTCCATCGGATACATAGAACACCGGCCGGATGGTCGTCATATGCGCATTTTCCCAGTCCGAAACTTAAAACACCTGCTGTCACAAGCTTGTGCCGACGGCAGTCCGACCGGCATCATAGCGGCTTCTTCCTACGGACGCGGCCATTCCCAGCCCGCCTCGGGCGATGGCCAAACGGAGCATCGCGCTTGAACGAGAATATCCTGTGGTTGCACGAACTGCGCTTGGCCGACCTGGCCCGCGTAGGTGGAAAAAATTCGTCGCTTGGCGAAATGATCGGCAACCTCGCCGGTCTCGGGGTGTCCGTGCCCGGAGGCTATGCCACGACCTCTGAAGCCTTCAAGGACTTCATTGCCCATAACGACCTGTCCAAGCGCATCTTCGACAAACTGGCCACGCTGGATGTCGAAGACGTCGCCGCGCTGACCGTTGCCGGCAAGGAGATCCGCGGCTGGGTCATCGACGCGCCGCTGCAGCCGCAGCTGGACCAGGACATCCGCACGGCCTATGCGCAGCTGAGCGCCGAAAACGGCGGCGGTGACATCGCCGTGGCGGTGCGTTCCTCGGCCACCGCCGAAGACCTCCCCGATGCGTCCTTCGCCGGCCAGCAGGAAACCTTCCTCAACGTGACCGGCGCCGACGATGTCGTGCTCAAGGTCAAGGAAGTGTTCGCCTCGCTGTACAACGATCGCGCCATCGCCTATCGCGTCCACCACGGCTTCAAGCACGAGGACGTGTTCCTGTCCGCCGGCGTGCAGCTGATGGTGCGTTCGGGCGTCGGTTCTTCCGGTGTGCTGTTCACCCTGGACACCGAATCCGGCTTCCGCGACGTGGTCTTCGTGACCTCCTCGTTCGGCCTCGGCGAGATGGTCGTGCAGGGCGCGGTCAACCCGGACGAGTTCTACGTCTACAAGCCCACCTTGAATGCCGGCAAGCCGGCGATCCTGCGCCGTTCGCTGGGCAGCAAGGCCATTCGCATGGTGTATTCGGATGTGCCCGGCGAGCGCGTGCGCATCGAAGACACGCCGGGCGACCTGCGCAGCACCTTCTCGATCAGCGATGAAGACGTGCAGGAACTGTCCAAGCAGGCGCTGGTCATCGAAAAGCACTACGGCCGCCCGATGGATATCGAGTGGGCCAAGGACGGCGTCAGCGGCAAGCTGTTCATCGTGCAGGCCCGCCCGGAAACGGTGAAATCGCGCAGCCACGCCACCCAGATCGAGCGCTTCGCGCTGAGCCAGAAGGACGGCAAGGTACTGGCCGAAGGCCGCGCCGTGGGTGCGAAGATCGGCGCCGGTACCGCCCGCGTGGTCAAGACGCTGGACGACATGGCCCGCGTGCAGCCCGGCGACGTGCTGATCGCCGACATGACCGACCCCGATTGGGAGCCGGTGATGAAGCGTGCCTCGGCCATCGTCACCAACCGCGGTGGCCGCACCTGCCACGCCGCGATCATCGCGCGCGAGCTGGGCGTGCCGGCCGTGGTCGGCTCGGGCAACGCTACCCAGCTGATCAAGGACGGCCAGCAGGTCACCGTCAGCTGCGCCGAAGGTGACACCGGCTTCATCTACGAAGGCATCCTCGACTTCGAACGCACCACCACCGATCTCGGCAACATGCCGCCGGCGCCGCTGAAGATCATGATGAACGTGGCCAACCCGGAACGTGCCTTCGACTTCGGCCAGCTGCCGAACGCCGGCATCGGCCTGGCGCGCCTGGAAATGATCATCGCCAGCCACATCGGCATCCACCCGAATGCGCTGCTGGAATATGACCGCCAGGACGCGGCGACCAGGAAGAAGATCGACGAGAAGATCGCCGGCTACAAGGATCCGGTGAGCTTCTACGTGGATCGCCTGGCCGAAGGCATCGCCACGCTGACCGCGTCGGTGGCCCCGAACCCGGTGATCGTGCGCCTGTCGGACTTCAAGTCCAACGAGTACGCCAACCTGATCGGCGGCACCAACTACGAGCCGCACGAAGAAAACCCGATGATCGGCTTCCGCGGCGCCAGCCGTTATGTCGACCCGAGTTTCTCCGCTGCCTTCGCGCTGGAATGCAAGGCCGTGCTGCGCGTGCGCAACGAGATGGGCCTGGACAACCTGTGGGTCATGATTCCGTTCGTCCGCACGCTGGAAGAAGGCCGCAAGGTCGTCGAGGTGCTGGAACAGAATGGCCTGAAGCAGGGCGAGAACGGCCTGAAGATCATCATGATGTGCGAGGTGCCGTCCAACGCACTGCTCGCCGATGAGTTCCTTGATATCTTCGATGGCTTCTCGATCGGCTCCAACGACCTGACCCAGCTGACCCTGGGCCTGGATCGCGATTCGTCGATCGTCGCGCACCTGTTCGACGAGCGGAACCCGGCGGTGAAGAAGCTGCTGTCGATGGCGATCAAGGCTGCACGCGCCAAGGGCAAGTATGTCGGCATCTGCGGGCAGGGTCCGTCGGACCACCCGGACCTGGCCGAGTGGCTGATGCAGGAAGGCATCGAATCGGTATCGCTCAACCCCGATACCGTGGTCGACACCTGGCTGCGCCTGGCGAAGTTGAAGCAGGCCGGCTGACGGTAGTGACGGCCGCTGGCCGTCACCCCCAGGCTGGTAGGTGACGACCGTTGGTCGTCACGCCCAGGTTGGTAGGTGACGACCGTTGGTCGTCACGCTGTTCCCTCGCCGCTGCGCTCGCCGAGCACGGCTCGGCGCTACCAGCAAGCCTGGCGACCGTAGTGACGACCGTTGGCCGTCACGC
>NZ_LDJK01000044.1 GCF_001431535.1 Stenotrophomonas chelatiphaga | reverse complement strand
CGAAACGAGGCCCGCAGGATGCGGCTCCTGCCGTCCCCCGCCCAGCCTCGCCGCCCGGCCTCGCGTAGGCTCAGCTTGCCTCGGCCAGGGCCAGCAGGCATAATTGGCGGCTTCCTGCGCTCAGCGTAGGAGCCCTTGCCCCACCGCCGTCATCACCGCGGGGGGCTGTCCGGCCGAAACGGCCACATCCGAAAGGTATATAAACATGAGTCGTCATTACGAAATCGTGTTCCTGGTCCACCCGGATCAGAGCGAGCAGGTCCCGGCCATGATCGAGCGCTACAAGTCGCTCGTCGAGAACGGCAACGGCACCATCCACCGTCTGGAAGACTGGGGCCGTCGTCAGCTGGCTTACCCGATCCAGAACCTGGTGAAGGCCCACTACGTCATGCTCAACATCGAAGTTGACCAGGCCGTGCTGAGCGAGCTGGTGGAAAGCTTCCGCTTCAACGACGCCGTGCTGCGCAACCTGGTCGTCAAGCGCGATGGCCCGGATACCGAGCAGTCGCTGATCATGAAGAGCAAGGACGAGAAGGGTGACAAGCCCGAGCGTGGCGAGCGTCGTCGTCGTGACGACGAAGAAGGTGAAACCACCCCCGCCGCTGACAACGATGCCGGCGACGACGCCGCTTCGGCCGCTTAAGGAGCACTGACATGTCCAAGTTCTTCCGTCGCCGCAAGTTCTGCAAGTTCACCGCCGAAGGCGTGAAAGAGATCGACTACAAGGATCTCAACACCCTGCGCCAGTACCTGACCGAGAACGGCAAGATCGTGCCGAGCCGCGTCACCGGCACCAAGTCGAAGTACCAGCGCCAGCTGGCAACGGCCGTCAAGCGCGCCCGTTTCCTGGCCCTGATCCCGTACACCGACAACCACGACATCTGATGTTGGCGGGCGGCTTCGCGCCGCCCTCCCGCACTGATATTCGGACAGCCATCCGCTGCGGGGCCCGGCCTCGCTAACGAATACATTCTGGAGTAACACCATGCAGCTGATCCTTCTGCAGAAAGTCACCAACCTCGGCAATCTCGGCGACCTGGTCGACGTGAAGCCGGGCTACGGCCGCAACTTCCTCGTGCCGCAGGGCAAGGCCGTGCCGGCCACCGAGAGCAACAAGGCTGAGTTCGAAGCCAAGCGCGCCGAATACGAAGCCAAGGCCGAGTCGATCCACTCCGACGCCGAAGCCCGCAAGGCCAAGCTGGAAGGCAAGTCCGTGACCATCGCGGCCAATGCTTCCACCGAAGGCAAGCTGTACGGTTCGGTTGGCGCGCGCGAAATCGCCGAAGCCTTCACCGCTGCTGGCCTGCCGGTCAACAAGAGCGAAGTCATCCTGGGCGAAGGCGCCTTCCGCAACATTGGCGAGTACGACGTCCTGGTGCACCTGCACGCCGACGTTGAGACCACCGTCAAGGTCGTGGTTGAAGCCGAAAAGGCCTGATCCCGCGCCGCAAGGCATGGAATCGCCAGAACGGGCGCCCGCAGGGGCGCCCGTTTTGTTTTGCGGCAGGCCGGTCCCTGCGTAGAACACGGCCACATCGGTATACTCGGTGCATTACGCCCGGCCGACGACCCTGATCCCAGCCGGATCAAGGGGTTGGCGGGTAAATGCAGGCCTCATAACGGCCCCGGCCCGGAAACCCTATGCGTCTTTCCACGATCAAGCTGTCCGGCTTCAAGTCCTTCGTCGATCCCACCACGCTGCACCTGCCGACCAACATGACCGGCGTGGTCGGACCGAACGGCTGTGGAAAGTCCAACATCATCGATGCCGTGCGCTGGGTGATGGGCGAAAGCTCGGCCAGCCGCCTGCGCGGTGACTCGCTGACCGATGTGATCTTCTCCGGTTCTGCCGCGCGCAAGCCGGTATCGCAGGCCACCGTCGAGCTGATCTTCGACAACAGCGACCACACCATTTCCGGTGAGTACGCCTCGTTCAACGAGATATCGGTCAAGCGTACCGTCAGCCGCGATGGCAGCAGCAACTATTACCTCAACGGCACCAAGTGCCGTCGCCGCGACATCACCGACCTGTTCCTGGGTACCGGGCTGGGCCCGCGCAGCTACTCGATCATCGAACAGGGGATGATCAGCCAGATCATCGAAGCGCGCCCGGAAGACCTTCGTGTCTACCTGGAAGAGGCCGCCGGCATCTCCAAGTACAAGGAAAGGCGCAAGGAAACCGAGACCCGCATCCGCCACACCCGCGAGAACCTGGACCGGCTCGGTGACCTGCGCGATGAGATCGGCAAGCAGCTGGAACACCTCAAGCGACAGGCGCGCCAGGCCGAGCAGTACCAGACCCTGCAGGAAGAGCGCCGGGTCAAGGATGCCGAATGGAAAGCGCTGGAGTTCCGTGGCCTGGATGGCCGGCTGGGCAAACTGCGCGAGGGCCTGTCACAGGAAGAGACCCGCCTGCAGCAGCTGATCGCGGAACAGCGCGACGCTGAATCCCGCATCGAAACCGCGCGCGTGCGTCGCGAGGAATCGGCCGAGGCGCTCAATGCCGCGCAGGCCGAGGTCTACCAGGTGGGCAGCATGCTGGCCCGGCTGGAACAGCAGATACAGCACCAGCGCGAACTGTCGCAGCGCCTGCACAAGGCGCGCGATGAAACCCAGCAGGCGCTGGCCGAGCTGGGCCAGCACATCAGCGGCGACGAAGCCAGGTTGATGGTGCTGCGCGAAGCGGTGGACGCGGCCACCCCGCAGCTGGAACAACTGCAGGAAGAAAACGAGATCAAGCAGGACAGCCTGCGCGAAGCCGAGGCGAGGCTGAGTGACTGGCAGGCGCGCTGGGAGCAGCACAGCAGCCAGAGTTCGGAGGCGTCGCGTTCCGGCGATGTCGAACGCACCCGCGTGGACTACCTGGACCGGCAGGTGCTGGAGGCCGAGCGTCGTCGTGAAACGCTGCAGTCCGAGCGCGCCGGCCTGGACGTGGATGCGCTGGAAGCGGCCTTCGAGCAGCTGCACATCCAGCACGACACGCAGAAGACCGCACTGGATGAGCTGGGCGAACAGGTGGAACTGCGCAAGCAGGAGGTCACCGCCGTGCAGGAGCGCCAGCGCGGCGCGCAGAACGAACTGGCCGAACTGCGCAAGCAGGCCAACGGCGTGCGCGGTCGGTTGTCGTCGCTGGAAACCCTGCAGCAGGCCGCACTCGGCCAGGAGCAGGGTGCGGCAGTGGCCTGGCTGAAGGCGCGCGGGCTGGATTCGGCAAGCCGCGTGGGCGAGCGGCTGAAGGTTGAAGCGGGCTGGGAAAACGCCGTTGAAAGTGCGCTGGGTCAGTTGATCGAAGGCGTGCTGGTGCAGGCGCCGGAACAGCTGGTGGATGCGCTGGGTGAACTGGGTGATGGCCGCATCGCGCTGGTGGCCGACGAGGAAGCGCCGTTGCAGGTGGCCTCGACATCGCTTGCCGCCAAGGTGCAGGGGCCGGTGGCGATCCGCCGTCTGCTGGCCCGCCTGCACGCGGCCGAAGACCTGGAGCAGGCGCGTGCGCTGCAGGCGTCGCTGGGTGAAGGTGATTCGGTGATCACCCGCGAGGGTGAGCGCCTGGGCGCCGGCTGGGTGCGGGTATCGCGCTCGGGTGCGGCCAAGCAGGGCGCGCTGCTGCGCGAGCGGGAGATCAACACGCTGCGCGAACAGATCGAACAGCTGCAGCAGCGCGAGGCCGAACTGGAGCAGTTGCTGGGTGGCTTCCGTGACCAGCTGCTTGCCGCCGAACAGCAGCGCGAAGATGTGCAACGTGCCGTGTACCAGGCACACCGCGGCGTGTCCGAGCTGGCTGGCCAGCTGCAGGGACAGCAGGGCAAGCTTGAATCGGCGCGCAGCCGCATCGACCGCATCGAAGGCGAGCTGGTGCAGCTGATGGAAACCCTGGAGCTCAACCGCGAGCAGGTGCGCGAGGCGCGCGGCCGGCTGGAAGATGCGGTCAGCAGCATGGGCGACCTGGAGTCGACCCGGCAGGCGCTGGAGAACGAGCGCCGGCAGCTGACCGAGGCCCGCGATCGCGCCCGCGATGCGGCCCGCAGCGTGCGCGAAGCCGCCCATTCGCTGGCGCTGACGCTGGAATCGCAGCGTGCCCAGGTGGCCTCGCTGAGCCAGGCGCTGGAACGCATGAGCAACCAGCGCGGCCAGCTGGATTCGCGCCTCGGCGAGCTGCACGCGCAGCTGGACGAGGGCGATACCCCGGTGGAATCGCTGCAGGCCGAACACCAGCATGCGCTGGAAGAGCGCGTGCGCGCCGATGGCATGCTCTCGCAGGCGCGTTCGCTGCTGGATGGCATCGACGTGGAACTGCGCGAACTGGAGCAGACCCGGCACAAGCGTGACGAACAGGCGCTGGCGCAGCGCGAGCGCATTTCGCAGCGCCGGCTGGACCAGCAGGCGCTGGTGCTGAATGCCGAGCAGCTGCAGGCGGCGGTGGAGAAGGCCGGTTTCGTGCTGCAGGAGGTCATCCAGACCCTGCCCGAAGACGCCCGCCTGGGCGACTGGGAGCAGACCGTGCAGCAGATCGATACCCGCATGCGCCGGCTGGAGCCGGTCAACCTGGCCGCCATCCAGGAATACGGCGAGGCCTCGCAGCGTTCGGAGTACCTGGATGCGCAGAACCTGGACCTGAATACCGCGCTTGAGACGCTGGAAGATGCGATCCGCAAGATCGACCGCGAAACCCGTGGCCGCTTCAAGGACACCTTCGACCGGGTCAACGCCGGCGTGCAGGCGCTGTATCCGCGCCTGTTCGGCGGTGGCCATGCCTATCTGGAGCTGACCGGCGAGGATCTGCTGGATACCGGCGTGACCATCATGGCGCGGCCGCCCGGCAAGCGCGTTTCCAGCATTTCCCTGCTGTCCGGCGGTGAGAAGGCGATGACCGCGGTGGCGCTGGTGTTCGCGATCTTCCAGCTCAACCCGGCCCCGTTCTGCCTGCTCGACGAGGTGGACGCGCCGCTGGACGAAGCCAATGTCGGCCGCCTGGCCAACATGGTCAAGGAGATGAGCGAGAAGGTGCAGTTCCTGTTCGTCAGCCATAACAAGGCGACGATGGAGGCGGCGCACCAGCTGTCTGGCGTCACCATGCGCGAACCCGGCGTGAGCCGCCTGGTCAGCGTCGACCTGGAAGAGGCGGCGCGGCTGGCCGGGGCGGCCTGATACACCGCGTGCACGGGGGATTGGTGCATTATTCGCGCCACCCCCGGTGCAAGACGACCTGCATCGTGCCATTCTTGTCTGAACGTATTTAGCCGGAGACCCAACCGAATGTCCGACACCGCACTGCTGCGCATCGGCATCCTTACCGCCGGCCTGCTGCTGATCGCTGCGATCCTGTTGTTCGGCCGGCCCAGGAAGAAGAGCCAGGGACGCCGCGTCGAAGGCGATGCCGGCGCTGACGGCGCCCAGCGTCGCGAGCCCGTACTCGGCGGTGGCGTCGATGTGCCCGGCGAGGAACCGCGCAATCCCGCCGTTGACGGCGAGCCCGCCGAACCCGGGTTGGCAGAGGCGGAAGCGAACGCCAACAGTGACCTCGGCAAGCGCGCCAGCCAGGATTTCGACAAGATTGTTTCACTGTTCGTGGCCGCCCGTGCCGGCGAGCAGCTGCGTGGCGAAGACATCGTGGTGGCGGCGGAAAAGACCGGGCTGGTGTTCGGCCACATGAATGTCTTCCACCGGCTTGTCGAAGGCTACCCCGAACGTGGCCCGATCTTTTCGATGGCCAGCATCATGAAGCCGGGCAGCTTCGACATGGGCACCATCCGCGAGATGGAGACCCCGGCAATCGCCTTCTTCCTGACCCTGCCGGCGCCGCTGACCGCGCTCGACGCCTGGGAAAAGATGCTGCCGACCGTGCAGCGCATGGCCGAACTGCTGGATGCGGTGGTGCTGGATGACAGCCGCAACGCGCTCGGGCGCCAGCGCATCGCGCATATCCGCGACGACCTGCGTGCCTATGATCGCCAGCACCAGGCGCCACCGCTGACGAAGACGCCACGCTGGTAGACCACGCGGCGCCGCCGGATGACGGCGGCGCCGATACCGCAGCTTGGCCGGCGTTTACTGCCCGGCCACGATGGCGAAGGCGTCGCGGAAGCGTTCCATCTCCGCTTCGCTACCCACGGTGACCCGCACCCGCTGCGGCCAGATCGGCCAGCTGCGGCCGATCACCACGCCCTGTGCTTTCATCGCGGCAACCCACTCGGCGCCATTGCGGCCGACGTCGACCATGAAGCAGTTGGCTTCGGACGGGATGCAGGCGAAGCCACGTTTTCCCAGCCAGGCGATCGTCGCCTGACGTACCTGCGCATTCTGCAGTCGGCGCTGCGGCACCAGCAGCGGGTCGCGCAGGCTGGCCAGTCCGGCTGCCAGCGCGGGCACCGGCAACGGGTTGTCGCCCAGCGTCGCCAGTTCCGCCAGCCGCGCCGGTGCGGCGATCGCCACGCCCAGTCGCAGCCCGGCCATGCCATACAGCTTGGAAAACGTACGCAGCACGATCAGGTCATCGCGCTTGCCGGCTTCGCCGGCCAATGAAGCCTGTTCGCTGTACTGCAGATAGGCCTCGTCCAGCAGCACCCGGGTGGCCGCCGGCTTGTTGGCCAGCAGCCAGTCCAGGTCCGCGCGTGGGGTGATCGAGCCGGTGGGGTTGTTCGGATTGCAGATGTAGATCAGGCCGGTTGGCTGCTGGCGGGCGGCGTCGACCATCGCCCGCACGTCATGCGCGCCATCCGCGCGCAGGGCGATGCGGTGCACGAGCGCGCCACGCGCGGCGGCCATCTCGCCCAGGGTTTCAAAGGTCGGATCGGCGGTCACCAGCGCGGCCTCCGGGCCGGTCCACAGCAGCGCCGCCCGGTTGAGCGGTTCACTGGAGCCGGGGAACAGGCGCACCTGCTTCGGATCCAGCTGCTCGCCGTGGGCGAAGGCATCGCGCAGTTCGCTGGCGAGGGCGAACTGATAGCGCCCGCTGGCGGCCACGCTGTCGCGGGCTGCCTGCTGCGCCGCGGGTGACGGGCCATACGGGCATTCATTGAAATTGAGCAGGATCGGCGCGGGATCGCTGCGGGTCGGCGATGCAGCGAGCGGCCGGGGCGTGCCGGCGACGGCGGCAAGCGGGTTGCCGGCCAGGGCCAGGCCGGTGCCGGCCAGCTGCAGGAAGCGCCGTCGGGAAGTGGGCAGGGGCACGCAGGTCATCCGGCAGGGGAGGTCATCGCACGCTAGCGCCGGGCGCTGCGTGCTGCAAGCGCATCCCGGCGCGGCCAGCACACGCCGTGGACGGTAGAATCGCGGCCTGTACAGGAATTACCGGACCGGCATGAACGTTACTCCCGCCCAGCGCATCGACGCCCTCCGCCGCCAGCTTGCCAGCGCCAACGCGGCCTACAACGAGCGCGATGAACTGCTGATCCCCGATGCCGACTACGACGCGCTGATGCGCGAGCTGGAGGCGCTGGAGCAGGCCCATCCGGAGCTGTCGACCGTCGACTCGCCCACCACGAAGGTCGGTGCGCGTCCGTCGTCGCGGTTCACCGAAGTCACCCATGCGGTGCCGATGTTGTCGCTGGGAAACGCGTTCAGTGACGAGGAAGTCGCCGACTTCGTGCGTCGCATCAGCGAGCGGCTGCGTCGGCCCGAAGTTGCATTCTCCGCCGAGCCGAAGCTGGATGGCCTGGCGATCAGCCTGCGCTACGAAGGCGGCCGATTCGTGCAGGGCGCCACGCGTGGCGATGGCAGCAAGGGTGAAGACGTGACCGCCAACCTGCGGCAGATCGGGGACATCCCGCACCAGTTGCAGGGCGCCGGCTGGCCGGCTGTGCTGGAAGTGCGCGGTGAGGTCTACATGGCACGCGCCGACTTCGAAGCGTTCAACGAACGCGCACGGCAGCAGGGCGGCAAGGTGCTGGCCAATCCGCGCAACGCGGCCGCCGGGTCGCTGCGCCAGCTGGACCCGAAGATCAGCGCGCAGCGCCGGCTCAGCTTCTTCGCCTATGGCACCGGCCAGGTGGAGGGTGGCGAGTTGCCCGATACCCATTCCCGCACGCTGCAGCAGCTGCGCGGCTGGGGCTTCCCGGTAAGCGAGCTGTGCGCGGTGGTCACCGGTACGCAGGGCCTGCTCGCCTATTACCGTGACATCGGCGAGCGCCGTGACGGGCTGGCGTTCGATATCGATGGCGTGGTCTACAAGCTGGATGACCGCGAAGGGCAGCAGGCGATGGGCTTCGTCGCACGGGCGCCGCGCTGGGCGATCGCGCACAAGTTCCCCGCGCAGGAACAGAGCACCACGGTGGAGGCCATCGAGATCCAGATCGGGCGAACCGGGGCGGCCACGCCGGTGGCGCGCCTGGCGCCGGTCGCGGTGGCCGGGGTGATCGTCTCCAATGCCACGCTGCACAACGCCGACCAGATCGCGCGGCTGGACGTGCGTGTAGGCGACAGCGTGATCGTGCGGCGCGCCGGCGATGTGATCCCGGAGGTGGTCAGCGTGATCGCCGACCGCCGTCCTGCCGGCACCATGCCCTGGAAGATGCCGACCCACTGTCCGGTATGCGGTGCGGAGATCGTGCAGGAAGAGGGGGCGATCGCGTGGCGCTGTTCGGGCGAGCTGAGCTGCCCGGCACAGCGCAAGGAGGCGATCAGCCATTTCGCTTCGCGTCGTGCGATGGACATCGACGGGCTGGGCGGGAAGTACATCGAAACGTTGGTGGATGCGGGCATCGTGCGCGGCGTGGCCGATCTGTACCGGCTGAGCCGTGACACCCTGCTGCAGTTGAAGCTGGTGCTGGATGCCGAGGACCCTTCGGCGCTGGCCGCCAGCTTCAGCCCGCACCTGCCGCCTGATGGAAGCGGTGCGGTGCTCGCCGCCGTGCTGAAACTGGACGCAGGCGATCCGGGATGGCGTGCGCAGGCACTGGCCCAGCCGATCACCTTCAGCTGGAACACGAAGAAGATCGCCACGCGTTGGGCCGACAACCTGGTGGCCGCCATCGAGGCCAGCCGCGACGCGACGCTGGAGCGCCTGCTGTTCGCGCTCGGCATCGAGCATGTCGGCGAAAGCACGGCCAAGGCCTTGGCGCAGTGGTTCGGCGAGCTGGAACTGATCCGCCACCTGCCGTGGCCGCTGTTCAAACGGGTGCCGGACATCGGCGGGGAAGTGGCGCGATCGCTGGGCCATTTCTTCGAACAGCAGGGCAACCAGCAGGCCATCGATGACCTGCTGCAGGTCGGCCAGGTGCGCATCACCGATGAGCATCCGCCCAGCGCCAAGCTGCGCGAGGGACTGGATCTTGCGCAGCTGCTGGTGGAAGCGGAGATCCCCGGCATCACCCGCCTGCGTGCGGAAAAGCTTGCCGCCGCATTGAGCAGTGCGCCGTCGATACTGGACGCCGAGCATGGCCAGTTCGTCAATGCCGGCCTGCCTGACGACACTGCGCGCGGCCTGGCGGCGTGGCTGGATACCGAAGGCCATGGCGAGCTGCTGCTGCAGGCGGAGGCGAAGATGAAGCAGATCCTGCAGCGCGCGCCGCAGCAGGCCGAACAGGCCGGCGGGCCGCTGGACGGCCAGACCGCCGTGCTGACCGGCACGCTGTCCGCGCTGACCCGCGATGTGGCCAAGGAGCGTCTGGAAGCGCTGGGCGCGAAGGTTGCCGGCAGCGTGTCGAAGAAGACCAGTTTCGTGGTCGCCGGCACCGAAGCCGGTTCCAAACTGGACAAGGCCCAGTCGCTGGGCGTGCCGGTGTGGGACGAAGACCAGCTGCTGGCCTTCCTCGCCGCCCACGAATGAAACGTATCAAAGCCGGGCGCGTGCCCGGCCGTACCCCTTGAAGGAGAGTTGCATGCAGACCGCCCCGCTGGATTTCCGCATGGCCACCCGCGCCGATGAAGCGCCGTTGATCGCCCTGATGCGCGAGTTCTACACCGAAGACCAGATCACGTTCGACGAGGCGCGCGTGCGCCGCGGCGTCGATTCGCTGCTGGCCGATCCGCGCAATGGCGAGGTGCTGATGCTGCTGGACGAAAACGGCGCGGTCGGCGGCTACGTGGTGATCGCGATGGGCTTCAGCCTGGAGCAGGGCGGGCATTTCGCGCTGCTGGACGAACTGTATCTGGCGCCGGGCGTGCGCGGGCGGGGCCGCGGCCGGCAGGCGCTGGCGATCGTCGAACAGCGCGCGCGCGCACGCGGCGTTGAGCGCCTGCGGCTTGAAGTGAACCGGCACAACGAACTGGCGCGCCGGCTGTACACCGCCACCGGCTACATCGACGACACCCGCGACCTGATGACCCTGCCGCTGGACCATCCGCGCGACGGCCTGCTGTGAGCGCGCTGCTGCAGGCATTGCGCCAGCGCGCCGCGCTCAACGCGATGGTGCGGCGCTTCTTCGCCCAGCGCGAGGTGCTGGAAGTGGAGACCCCGATCCTGTCGGCGGCAGGCAATACCGAGCCGAACATCGACAGTTTCCATACCGATTTCAGCGGCCATCGCGATGCCGGTGCGCGCCGTCGCTGGCTGCGTACCTCGCCGGAATTCCCGCTCAAGCGGTTGCTGGCTGCCGGCGTGGGCGACTGTTACGAACTTGGCCGGGTGTTCCGCAATGGCGAAGCCGGCGGGCGCCACAACCCGGAGTTCACCATGCTGGAGTGGTACCGGGTGGGCTGGGACCACCACCGGCTGATCGACGAAACGGCCGCCTTGGTGCAGCAGGCCCTGGCGCTGGTGGGACGGGTGGCAACCCTGCAGGTGATCGACTACCGCACGCTGTACCTGCAGCGCGTCGGCGTGGATCCGTTCGAGGCGAGCATCGCCGAACTGCGGCTGCCGCTGGCCGGCATCCAGATCGATGCGGCGGGCCTGGGCCGGGACGACTGGCTGGACCTGTTGATGACCCACTGCATCCAGCCGCACCTCGATGACACGGTGATGACCGTGGTGCATGACTGGCCGGCCTCGCAGGCGGCGCTGGCGCGGATCCGCGAAGATACGCCGCCGCGCGCGGAGCGTTTCGAGCTGTACCTGGGGCCGGTCGAACTGGCCAATGGCTACCACGAGCTCGGCGATGCGCAGGAACAGCGCGCGCGCTTTGAAGCCGACCACCAGCGCCGGCAGGCACGCGGTGACGTGCTGCCGCCGCTGGACGAGGCGCTGCTGGCGGCGCTGCCGGCGATGCCGGCCTGTGCCGGCGTCGCGGTGGGCGTGGACCGGCTGCTGATGGCCATGGGGCGTACGGCGCGGATCGCCGATGTGCTCGCCTTTGATTTCAGTCGGGCCTGAACGTCGTAAGCGACGCTTGCGGGCCGTTGGCGATGATGCTCTTATCACGCCGGTTGCCGCATGGTGGCAAGCGAATCACGATGACAGGGCGGACGAGTCGTTGAACAAGT
Source organism: Stenotrophomonas chelatiphaga (assembly GCF_001431535.1). Taxonomy (GTDB): domain Bacteria; phylum Pseudomonadota; class Gammaproteobacteria; order Xanthomonadales; family Xanthomonadaceae; genus Stenotrophomonas; species Stenotrophomonas chelatiphaga. The sequence continues at coordinate 21,977 of NZ_LDJK01000044.1, read as the reverse complement.
TGTTGGCAAGCACGGGGGCCTCGCTGGGCGCACTGCTGCTCTGGACCGCGCTGCTGCCATCGGCTGCCGCGCAGGGGCAGGGAGGCTATGCCGGCGAGGTAGTGCGTTGCCAGTCGCGCGATCTCGGATGGGTGCACTGCAGCATGGACGTCGAAGGCGGCGTGGAGCTGGTACGCCAGCTGTCGGAAAATGCCTGCGTGCGGGGCAGCGAGTGGGGTACCGACCGTTCCGGGGTGTGGGTCACCCTGGGTTGCCGTGGCGAATTCCGCGCACGCGGTGGCGCTGCCGCTGCAGCACCGGGTGCCCCGGCCAAGGTTGTCCGGCGCGTGGTGCGTTGCGAGTCCAACGGCCGCCCGCAGAGCTGTCCGGTACGCCTGGAAGGTGCGCCGGTGCGGTTGCTGCGGCAGAACTCGCGCATGCCCTGCCGCGAAGGCCACAGCTGGGGCTACCGACGCAACGAGATCTGGACCACCCGTGGTTGCGAAGGTGACTTCGAGATCGGCGCCGTGGACGGCAGCGGCTTCGTCGATGCGCCGCGCCGGGTCACCTGTGAGTCCAAGGACCGACGCCGGCGCTTCTGCGGGGCCTCCATCACCACCGGCGTCAACCTGCTCAAGCAGCTGTCCGGGCGTGCCTGCGAAGAAGGGCGCAGCTGGGGCTGGGACAAGCGTGGGATCTGGGTGGACGACGGTTGCCGCGCCGAGTTCTCGGTGAACTGAGCGCGCATTACAATGGGCGCATGAACACGCCCACCGAAATCGACTACGCCCGCTACGACCACATCCGCCCGATCCTGTGGACCGGCGATGCCCTGCAACTGCTGGACCAGCGCAAGCTGCCCTTCGTGGTGGAGCACGTGGCCTGCACCACCAGTGACGAGGTGGCCAGCGCCATCCACGCGCTGACCGTGCGCGGCGCGCCGGCCATCGGCATCGCCGCCGCCTGGGGCGTGGTGTTGGCCGCCCGCGACGTGCAGGCCGAAGACGGCCCGCAGGCCCTGCAGAAGCTGGAACCGGCACTGCAGCGCCTGAATGCCTCGCGGCCGACGGCGGTGAACCTGGCCTGGGCGCTGGCGCGCATGCGCCGGGTGCTGGCAGCGGCGGGCGCGGACTGGAGCGCGGTGCTGGAACGTGAAGCCGAAGCCATCGCCACCGAAGACCTGGCGGCCAATCGCCACATGGGCGCCCTGGGTGCCGGCCTGATCGACGCTGGCAGCGGCGTGCTGACCCACTGCAACACCGGGTCGCTGGCCACCGCTGGCTTCGGCACCGCACTGGGTGTCATCCGCGCCGGCATGGCCCAGCAGCGCATCGCCAAGGTGTTCGCCGGGGAGACCCGGCCGTGGCTGCAGGGCGCGCGCCTGACCGTGTGGGAGCTGCAGCAGGACGGCATCGATGCCACGCTGATCGCCGATTCGGCCGCTTCGCATCTGATGAAGACCGGTGCGGTGCAGTGGGTGATCGTCGGCGCCGACCGGATCTGCGCCAACGGGGACACCGCCAACAAGATCGGCACCTACCAGCTGGCCATCGCCGCACGCCACCATGGGGTGAAGTTCATGGTGGTGGCGCCGTCCTCGACCGTGGACATGGACACCGCCGATGGCAGCGAGATCGAGATCGAACAGCGTGATCCCGGCGAGTTGTACGGGGTCGGCGGCAGCCGCACCGTGGCCGACGGCATCGCCGCCTGGAACCCGGTGTTCGACGTCACCCCCGGCGAGCTGATCGACGCCATCGTGACCGAGCGCGGGGTGATCCTGGCGCCGACCGTGGCCAACATGCGGGCCGCCTTCGGCTGATCCTGCAGCGGGCGGCGAAGCGGATCTGCCAGCCAGCCGGGGCAATCGGCCAACAGGCCGGTAACGGGCCCCTAAGTTGCTGATTTCTTCCGGTAAAAACCCGCTGAACAGGGGAGAAAATTCCCCTGTTGTGGTAGACTCGGTCAGTTAATCGAGATTCCGCCGCTGCCGCCCTGAAAGGGGAGTGGCGCGACGGACTGGACCGCTACCAGACAACGGAACCCGAATGGCAGAATCCGCCAAGGAAATCATCCAGGTCAACCTGGAAGACGAGATGCGCAAGAGTTACCTCGATTACGCGATGAGCGTGATCGTGGGACGCGCGTTGCCTGATGCGCGCGACGGCCTCAAGCCTGTGCATCGCCGTGTGCTGTTCGCGATGAGCGAGCTCAATGCACATGCCAACAAGCCTTATTTCAAGTCGGCGCGTATCGTCGGCGACGTCATCGGCAAGTACCACCCGCATGGCGATCAGTCGGTGTATGACACCCTGGTCCGTCTGGCGCAGCCCTTCGCGCTGCGCTACATGCTGGTCGATGGCCAGGGTAACTTCGGTTCCGTCGATGGCGACTCCGCTGCGGCCATGCGTTACACCGAAGCGCGCATGTCGCGCCTCGCGCATGAGCTGATGGCCGACATCGACAAGGAAACCGTCGATTTCCAGCTGAACTATGACGAAAAGGAAAGCGAGCCGACGGTCATGCCGACCCGGTTCCCGAACCTGCTGGTCAACGGTTCGGCCGGTATCGCGGTGGGCATGGCGACCAACATCCCGCCGCACAACCTGACCGAATCGATCAACGCCTGCATCGCGCTGATCGATAATCCGCAGATCGATGTCGATGGCCTGATGGAGTACATCCCGGGTCCTGATTTCCCGACCGCGGGCATCATCAACGGCACCGCCGGCATCATCGCCGGTTACCGTACCGGCCGTGGCCGCGTGCGCATCCGTGCCAAGGCGGACGTTGAAGTGGCCGACAACGGCCGCGAGTCGATCATCGTCACCGAAATTCCGTACCAGGTGAACAAGGCGCGCCTGATCGAGAAGATCGCCGAGCTGGTCAAGGAAAAGAAGCTCGAGGGCATCAGCGAACTGCGCGATGAGTCCGACAAGGACGGCATGCGCATCTACATCGAAATCAAGCGCGGCGAGTCGGCGGAAGTTGTGCTCAACAACCTCTACCAGCAGACCCAGATGGAGTCGGTGTTCGGCATCAACATGGTGGCGCTGGTCGATGGCCGCCCGCAGTTGTTGAACCTCAAGCAGATGCTGGAGGCCTTCGTCCGCCACCGTCGCGAAGTGGTCACCCGCCGCACCGTGTTCGAGCTGCGCAAGGCGCGCGCCCGTGCCCACGTGCTGGAAGGCCTGACCGTCGCGCTGGCCAACATCGATGAGATGATCGAGCTGATCAAGAGCTCGGCCAACCCGAACGAAGCCCGCGAGCGCATGCTGACGCGCGTGTGGGATCCGGGCCTGGTCGGTTCGCTGCTCGGTGCCGCCGGTGCCGAAGCGTCGCGTCCGGAAGACCTGCCCAAGGGCGTGGGCCTGGTCGAAGGCGGCTACCAGCTGACCGAAGTGCAGGCCACGCAGATCCTGGAAATGCGCCTGCACCGCCTGACCGGGCTGGAGCAGGACAGGCTGACCGACGAATACAAGCAGCTGCTGGAAGTCATCGCCGGGCTGATCCATATCCTGGAAAACCCGGACCGCCTGCTCGAAGTGATCCGCGAGGAGCTGATCAACGTCCGTGAGGAATTCGGCGATGCACGTCGCACCGAAATCCGCCACAGCGAAGAAGACCTGGACATCCTCGACCTGATCGCCCCGGAAGACGTGGTGGTCACCCTTTCGCATTCCGGCTATGCCAAGCGCCAGCCGGTCAGCGCGTACCGCGCGCAGCGTCGGGGCGGTCGTGGCCGCAGTGCGGCATCGACCAAGGAAGAGGATTTCATCGAGCAGCTGTGGCTGGTCAACACGCATGACACGCTGCTGACCTTCACCAGTGCCGGCAAGGTGTTCTGGCTGCCGGTGCACCAGTTGCCCGAAGCCGGTTCCAATGCGCGCGGGCGCCCGATCATCAACTGGATTCCGCTGGAACCGGGCGAGCGGGTGCAGGCGGTGCTGCCGGTGCGCGAGTATGCAGAAGGGCAGTTCGTGTTCTTCGCCACCCGCAACGGCACGGTCAAGAAGACCCCGCTGGGTGAGTTCGCCTTCCGCCTGGCGCGAGGCAAGATCGCCATCAACCTGGACGATGGCGATGCCCTGGTGGGCGTCGGCCTGACCGACGGTGCGCAGGACATCCTGCTGTTCGCCTCCAACGGCAAGACCGTGCGCTTCGGCGAAGACAAGGTCCGTTCGATGGGCCGTACCGCCACTGGCGTGCGCGGCATCAAGATGGCCAAGGGCGAAGAAGTGGTCAGCCTGATCGTCGCCGAAAGCGCCGGCGGGATCGAGGACGAGAACGAGGATGATGCGAGCGTCGACGACACCAGCGTGGAGAACGGCGATGCCGTGGTCGACGTCGGTGACGAGGCGGGCATGAAGTTCATCCTGACCGCGACCGAGAACGGCTACGGCAAGCGCACCCCGCTGCCGGAGTATCCGCGCAAGGGACGTGGCACGCAGGGCGTGATCGGCATCCAGACCACCGAGCGCAACGGCAAGCTGGTCGCTGCGGTGCTGATGGGACCGGCCGACGAAGTGCTGCTGATCTCCGACGGTGGCACCCTGGTGCGCACCCGTGGATCGGAAATCAGCCGGGTCGGCCGCAACACCCAGGGTGTCACCCTGATCCGCCTGTCCAAGGAAGAGAAGCTGCAGGCGGTGGAGCGGATGGATGCCTTCATCGAAGCCGATGAGGAGCAGGACGTGGTGGTCGACGCCGCGGCGATCGAGCCGGCCGCTGCTGCCCCGGCCGCAACGGACGACACGCCGTCGCAGGACTGATCGCGCTCTGTGTGGTCAACGGAAGACGCCGGCCCCATGCCGGCGTTTTTCGTTAGGCGGGTGCAAAGATCGCATGACGTTCACGTCAACGATGGGATAAGGCGGCTGGGGGGCACGCGCGTCAGCCTGGGAGCCGTCGATGTCCGCATCTTCCGATTCCGAAGTCGCACCGGCGCCAGCGCCTGCGCGGCATCCGCTGGTCAGCGTGCTGGCCCTGCTGCTGATCGCGCTCGGCGCGGTGCTGGCAGCAGGCGGCGGCTGGCTGCTGCAGCTCGGCGGTTCCTGGTATTACGTGCTCGCCGGAGTGGGCCTGCTGGCCAGTGGTGCACTGCTGTGGCGCAACCTCCGCAGCGGCGCGCAGCTGTTCGCGCTGGTATACATCGGCACCGTGGCGTGGACCTGGTGGGAGTCCGGCGGCAGCTACTGGCGCTGGGTGCCGCGGCTGGGGCTGGTGAGCGCGCTGGCGGTACTGGTCGCGTTGCTTTCATCAACCCTGCAGCGCCCCGTGCCAAAGCGCATTGCACGCAGTACCGCGGCGGCACTGGCCCTGCTTTTCGTTGCGGCTTTCAGCCTCGCCTTCGTTCCGCACGGGGTGACCCGCGCGCGGCCGGGTTTCCCGCAGCCGCTGGTCGCCGCCGGCCTGGCACCGACCGAAGAGGCGCCGCTGCAGGCCGCCGATCGCCCCGCCGACGGGGACTGGCCGGCATGGGGGCGCAGCAATGCAGGCACGCGCTTCAGTCCGTCGCGGGGGATCACCGCAGACAATGTCGCAACGCTGCAGCCGGCCTGGGTGTTCCGCACCGGCGACCTGCCGCGGCGGCGCTGGGGCGCGCAGACCACGCCGTTGAAGATCGGCGACAGCCTTTACCTTTGTAGTGCGCGCAACCAGTTGATCGCCCTGGATGCAGCGACCGGCACTGCACGCTGGCGCTTCGATCCGAAGGTCAGGGAGGCCGCCATCACGCACACCGCGGCCTGTCGCGGTGTGGCTTATTACGAGACCCCGGACGAGCCGTCGCTGGATCCGCTGCTGGCCGATGTAGCGGCCGACCTTGCCTTGCCCTCGGCACTGCCGGGCCTGCCGCTGCCGCGGCGCGGACCGCGCGCGCTGCGTGTGCGGCACGCATCATCGAAGGCACCCTGGATGGACGGTTGATCGCGGTGGATGCAGCGAGCGGCGCGGCGTGCCGTGGCTTCGGCAACAACGGCCAGGTCGACATCACGGTCGGCATGGGCGCCGTTGTGGCCGGCGACGTGTCGATCAGCGCGCCCCCGGCGATCGTGCGCGGCGTCATCGTGACCGGGCACCAGGTGCGGAGCGCGCAACGGCAGGAGGCAGCGTCCGGGGTGATCCAGGGCTTCGATGTCATCACCGGCAAGCTGCGCTGGGCCTGGGACATGCAGCAGCCGGATCGCGCGGGTGCGCCGCCACTGGGGCAGGCCTACACGCGTGGCACGCCGACCCTGCTGACCACCCCGACCGCAGACGATGCGCTGGGGCTGGTCTACGTGCCGCTGGGCAGCGCGGCCCCAGGCCAGGGGAACGGGCTGCACGACGCCGCCCGGCAACGTCACGCCAACGCATTGGTGGCCATCGACGTGACCACCGGCAAGCCGGCCTGGAGTTTTCAACCCGTGCACAACGACGGGGCCGACGACGACCTCCGTGCGCAGCTCACGCTGGTGGATTACCCCACGCCGGCCGGCAAGGTCCCGGCGATCCTGCTGCCCACGCGGCAGGGCGATCTGTATGTGCTGGACCGCCGCAGCGGCGCGCCGCTGGTTGCCGCGGAAGCGGGCGGCGCCCTGCGCGCGCGGTTGCATTCGCTGCGTCGGGCGACGCTCACCGAGCGCGACATGTGGGGCATCACGCCCATCGACCAGCTGGCGTGCCGGATCCAGTTCCGCCTGGCCCAGCAGGATGGCGCGTCCACGCCGCCGGGCAATGGCCATGCGTCCATCCAGTATCCAGGCCACAACGGCGGTTGGGACTGGGGCGGGGTGGCGGTGGACCCCCGGCGCGGGGTGATCGTGGCCAACTACAACGACATGCCCGATTACGCTGCCGGTGGCGAGGGGCTGTTGGCCTCGCTGCATCCGATCAACCCGGCCGACGGCTGGCGCCTGCCACTGACCCGCCTTCCTTGCAGGCAGCCCCCGTACGGCGGTATCCGCGCAATCGATCTGCGCACCGGCGCGACCCTGTGGGATCGTCCGTTTGGACGCGCGCGCGGCCTCGCGCCCTTCGGGTTGCGGGCCGGCCTGCCGGTTGAAATCGGTGTGCCCAACCAAGGCGGGGCTGTCATCACCGCCAGCGGACTGGTGTTCATTGCTGCCACCACCGACGACCTGCTGCGCGCGATCGATCTGGAAACCGGCAGGGAGCTGTGGCGCGCGGAACTGCCGGCCGGCGGACAGGCCACTCCGATGGTCCATGCGCACCAGGGTCGGCACTACCTGGTGGTCATGGCCGGCGGCGACCATCGCCTGCAGACCCCGAAGGGCGATTACCTGCTGGCGTACGCGTTGCCCGACAAGAGCGAGCGGTAGTGTCGAGCTTGCTCGACGCGGACAGCGGGGGGCCCGGGCAGGACGGCCGTGCATGCGCAGCGCGCTGCGCGACGCGGTAATCTTGCGATCCGCTGTTGAAGGAATTCCCTGTGCGTACCGTGCACGCTCTGCGCTATGTCACTCCGCTCCGCGAAGGAGGGTCGTTGCCGGCCATCGTCGAAACCGACGATGACGGCATGGTCGTGCTCAAGTTCCGGGGTGCGGGGCAGGGGCCGAAGGCGCTGATCGCCGAGCTGATCGCCGGGGAAATGGCGCGCACGCTGCAGTTGCCGCTGCCGGATATCGTGTTCGTCGAACTGGATGCCGAGTTCGCGCGTACCGAGCCTGATCCGGAGATCCAGGAACTCATCCGCGCCAGCGAAGGCCTCAACCTGGGCAGTGATTACCTGCCCGGCGCGATCAACTACGACCCGGCCGCGATGCCGGTGGATGCAGAGCTGGCCTCGCGCATCGTCTGGTTCGATGCGCTGACCAGCAACGTGGACCGTACCGCGCGCAACCCCAACCTGATGGTCTGGCACCGCAGGCTGTACCTGATCGACCACGGTGCGGCGATGTACTTCCATCACGACTGGGCTACGGCCGGGCAGGCCTGCGAGAGGCCGTTCGTGCTGATACGCGACCACGTCCTGCTGCCGTTCGCCAGCCGGATCGCCGAGGTCGATGCCGAACTGGCAGCGCGCCTGCCGGATCACGAAATCGAACGCATCGTCGGCCTGGTGCCGGACGCCTGGCTGGTCGGCGAGCCTGCGTTTGAAACGCCGGCCGCCTACCGTCAGGCCTATGTCGACTACTTCATCCATCGCCTGCGCGTGCGCGCGGCCTTCGTCCAGGAGGCCGTCCGTGCCCACGCTGCATACGTATGACTACGCGGTGATCCGGGTCGTTCCCCGGGTCGAGCGCGAAGAGTTCATCAACGTCGGGGTCATCGTTTCCTGCCCGGGTGCCAGGCACCTGGAAGCGGCGATCGAAATCGATCCGGCGCGCCTGCACGCGTTTGCCCCCAGCCTGGACCTGGACGCATTGCGGCCGTGGCTGGATGCCATCGTGGCGATCTGCCGCGGGGACGCCGGCGCCGGCCCGATCGCACAGTTGCCGGCGCGTGCGCGCTTCCATTTCCTCACCGCCAAACGCAGTTCGGTGGTGCAGATGTCGAGCACGCATGTTGGTCGCACGGCAGACCCGGCGGGTGTGGTGGAGCACCTGCTGACGAAGATGGTCCGCGTACCGCAGGGGTGAGCCTACGCGGCCCGCTGCCGTGACCCCGATGCGCAGGGATGAGCCTGGTAGCGCCGAGCCACGCTCGGCGGAATCCCACCGCGCACGGCCCGCTGCCCTCGCCGACCATGGGTCGGCGCTACCGTGACCCCGATGCGCAGGGATGAACCTGGTAGCGCCGAGCCACGCTCGGCGGGATCCGTCCGTGCACGGCCCGCTGCGCTCGCCGACCATGGGTCGGCGCTATCGCCGGTTCGGTAGCAGCGCTGCCACGATGCCCAGCAGTGGCAGGAAGGAAACCAGCTGGTAAACCTGCACGATGCTGCTGTGGTCGGCCAACACCCCCAGTACCGCCGCACCCAGTCCGCCCATGCCGAAGGCGAAGCCGAAGAACAGTCCGGACACCGTGCCGATGCGGTGCGGCATCAGTTCCTGCGCATACACCAGGATGGCCGAGAACGCCGAGGACAGCACGAAGCCGATGATCACCGCGAGCAGCCCGGTCCACGCCAGGTCCACGTAGGGCAGTGCGAGCGCAAACGGCGCCACGCCCAGGATCGACGCCCAGATCACCGGCTTGCGGCCGATGCGGTCGCCGACCGGACCGCCGATCAACGTGCCCGCCGCGGAGGCGAGCAGGAAGGCAAACAGGTGCATCTGCGCGCTCTGCACGGACACGCCGAATTTCTGGATCAGGAAGAAGGTGTAGTAGCTGCTCAGCCCGGCAATGTAGAAGTACTTGCTGAAGATCAGGACCAGCAGCACCGCGATGATCCAACCCACTTTCCCGGGCACTGCCACGCAGTCCGCCGAGGCTGTTGCCGGGCGCACCGGCGCAGGTGACGCCCTGGAGACCGCCACGTGGGCCAGGTGCGCCCGGTACCAGCGGCTGACATAGGTCAGCAGGGCGATGCCGATCAGCGCCGCGCCGGCAAACCAGGCCACGCTGGTGCGGCCGTTGGGTACGATCACCGCTGCAGCCAGCAGCGGGCCGATCGCGGTACCGGTGTTGCCGCCGACCTGGAACACCGACTGCGAGAGGCCATGCCGGCCCCCCGAGGCCAGCCGCGCGATGCGCGAGGATTCGGGATGGAAGATCGCCGAACCGATGCCCACCAGCATTGCCGCCACCAGTACCAGGCCGAAAGTGGGGGCATAGGCGAGCAGCAACAGGCCGCACAGCGTGGAGCCCATGCCGAAGGGCAGCGAGTAAGGGGCGGGGCGGCGATCGGTGCGCAGGCCGATCAGCGGCTGGAACAGCGAAGCGGTGAGCTGGTAGGTCAGCGTGATCAGGCCGATCTGGGTGAAGCTGAGCTGGAACTGGCCCTTCAGGATCGGATACAGCGCCAGGATCAGCGACTGCATCATGTCATTGACCAGGTGTGAGCCGGTGATTGCGGCGAGCACGCCGCCGACCAGCGGACGGCGCGCTGCGCCTGCAGTGGGAGACAGGTCAGGAGTGGTGCTGGACATGGGGATTCGCACAGCGGTGGCCGAAGAGAGGCGCATGGTAAAGTCGCCCGCAGAGTCCATCCCGCGCGATATGGTCACGCATCATCGAGAAAAGGACATGCCTGGCCCCGCAGGCCAGGGTCGACCGCTGCCGGCAAGCCCCGCCACGGCGGTGTACTGCCGCGCGCGCGACTACCCGACCGATACCGTCATTCCATTGCATCACCATCCCGACCGGCACCAGCTGGTCTACGCCGAAAGCGGCGTGCTGGTGGTGCACGCCGGCAGCGGCCGCTGGGTGGTGCCGAGCACGCGCGCCATCTGGATGCCGGCCGGCATGGGCCACCGCGTGGACTGCCTGGGCACAGTGCGCATGCGCAGCCTGTACATCGCGCCGCAGTCGATGCCAACCGCGCCCGCCGAGGCGTCCACCGTGTCCATAACGCCGTTGCTGGCCGCGCTGATCCATGCAGCGGTCGAAGTGCCACAGCCTTACGATCCCCGATCGCGCGATGGCCGGCTGATGCACCTCATCCTGGATGAACTGCAGGCACTGCCGGTGTTGCCGCTGCACCTGCCTGACCCGAGCGATCCGCGACTGCGACGGATCGCGCGGCAATGGCAGCGGCGTCCACACGATGGCTCGACCCTGCACGACTGGGCCACCCGGCTGCAGGTGGACGTCAAGACCCTCCAGCGCCTGTGCGCGCGCGAACTCGGGATGACGTTCGGCCAGTGGCGGCAGCAGACCCGCCTGCTGCATGCACTGGAACAACTGGCACAGGGGCGCAAGGTCATCGACGTGGCGCTGGCACTCGGTTATGACAGCCCCAGCGCGTTTTCCAGCATGTTCAAGAAGCGCTTCGGGCTCAGCCCGAGCCAGTTCTTCCGCTGATCATGGCGCGTGCGCGCGCACGTGCTCGATCAGTGCGCGCAGCTTGGCCGGCTGGTTGTGCCGGTTGGGGAAGTAAAGGAAAAAGCCCGGGAAGGGCGGCAGGAACGCGTCCAGCATCGTGACCAGTTCGCCCCGTTCCAGGTAGGGGGCGAAGGTTTCCTGCATGCCGAAGGTGATGCCGCCGCCGGCCAGCGCGGAGCGCACCATCAGCAGCATGTCATTGGTGGTCAGCTGCGGTGCCACGGTCACGTCGAATCCGCGTCCGTCTTCAACGAATTCCCAGCGATACGGTGCCACCTCCGGCGAGGGGCGCCAGCCGATGCAGCGGTGCGCTGCAAGCTCACGCGGATGGGCCGGAATGCCGTGCTCGGCCAGGTAGGCCGGCGTGGCCACCACCACTTCGCGCTGCGGTCCGGTCAGCGCAATCGCCACCATGTCCTGTTCTATCACCTGTCCCAGCCGCACGCCGGCATCGAAGCCGGCCGCCACGATGTCCGACTCGTCATCGGTGACGGTGACATCCAGGGTGATGCCCGGGTACTGATGCAGGAAGGTGGCGATCAACGGGCCGGACAGGAAGCGCTCGGCGATGGAGGTCACCGCGACCCGCAGCAGGCCGTGCGGCTGGCCGTCGCTGGCGGTGTCTTCGATGGCCGCGCTGACCACGCGCAGCGGGCCGGCAATCTGGCGGTGCAGCTGTTCGCCGGCTTCGGTCAAGCGCACGCTGCGGGTGGAGCGCTGCACCAGCGCGATGCCCAGGCTGTCTTCCAGGCGTCGGATGCCCTGGCTTACCGCAGAGCGGGTCACCCCCAGGCGATCAGCCGCCACGCGGAAGTTGTGGCCTTCGGCCACGGCCAGGAACAGACGCAGCAGGTTGAGGTCGGTGTCCATTGGTTAGGGATGGTAACCATTCTGTCCAGCGGGCGGGTAATACCGCGGACAGCGGCACCTTCGTAGGCTGGCAGCTCCTTCGAACAGACCGCTTCCAGGAGCCTGCCATGAGCCTCATCCAGGACAAGATCATCGTCATCACCGGTGCCAGCAGTGGCATCGGCGCAGCCACCGCACGCCTGCTCGCGCGTAGTGGCGCCACCGTGGTGCTGGGCGCACGCCGCATCGACCGCCTGCAGCAGCTGGTTGCCGACATCCAGGCCGACGGCGGCGCTGCCGTCGCGCACGCGCTGGATGTCAGCGTGCGCGAACAGGTCCAGGACCTCATCGATCGCACCGTGGCCGCGTACGGACGGGTCGACGTGATCATCAACAATGCGGGCGTGATGCCGCTGTCGCCGCTGGCCGCGTTGAAAGTAGACGAGTGGGACCGGATGATCGACGTCAATATCCGTGGCGTGCTGCACGGTATCGCCGCGGTGCTGCCGCAGATGCAGGCGCAGGGCCACGGTCAGGTGATCAACCTCGCCTCGATCGGCGCGCATGCAGTGTCACCTACCGCGGCGGTCTACTGCGCCACCAAGTACGCGGTATGGGCGATCTCCGAGGGCCTGCGCCAGGAGAGTCCATCGATCCGCGTGACCACCATCAGCCCGGGCGTCACGACCTCCGAACTGGCCGAGAGCATTTCCGATACGCAGGGGCGCGAAGCGATGCGCAGCTTCCGCGCCACCGCCATTCCAGCGGAGGCGGTGGCGCGTGCGATCGCGTTCGCCATCGCGCAGCCGGCTGATGTGGACACCAGCGAGATCGTCATCCGGCCCACGGCCAGCCCGCACTGAACGAAGCGCCGCTCAGGCCGGTACCGGGGCGTCCGCCGCGATCAGCTTGAGCTGCTTCAGCTCAGCCCAGAAGTCGGCCGGTATCGCGATGGCCATCGACTCCACGTTCGCGCGTACCTGCTCTGGTGTACGCGCGCCGGGGATGATCGACGACACCACGTCCGGGGCATCGGCGAACTGCAGTGCGGCGGTGCGGATATCGATGCCATGGCGCTGGCAGACTTCGGCGATCTTCGCCCGTTTGGCCGGCGCCCATTCCGGGATCGGACTGCCATACAGATAGCGCTCGCGGCCGGTGAGGTAACCGGCCAGCAGCGGCGAGCCGACCATCACCGACACGCCTTTTTCCGCCAGCTTGGGGAAGGTGTCGTGCAGGGCGGTTTCGTGATCCAGCAGCGAGTACTGGCAGGCCAGCAGCATGATGTCCGGATCGGCTTCGGCCACTGCACGCAGCGCCGGCTGCGGCCGGTTCACGCCAAATCCCCAGCCCTTGATCAGGCCTTCTTCACGCATCCTGGTCAGTTCGGGCATGGCGCCACGCAGGGCTTCGGCAAAACGCTGCTCCCATGGCATGCCGAGATCTTTTTCGTTTTCCGGGGACAGGTCGTGGATGTAGACGATGTCCAGTTGCGAGACACCCAGCCGGTTCAGGCTGTCTTCGACCGAGCGCCGCGCCCCGTCGGCGGAATAGTCGTAGCGATAGCGGAACGGCGCGGGGTCGTGCCAATTGGTTTTCTGCAGCGGACCGGCGGTACCGGTCAGCAGGCGACCCACCTTGGTGCTCAGCGTGTAGGCATCGGCCGGATGGGTATGCAGTTCGTGGCCCATCCGGCGTTCGCTGAGTCCCAGCCCGTACCAGGGTGAGGTGTCGAACAGCCGCACGCCTGCCGCCCACGCTGCGGCCATGGTGGCATCGGCCGCTTCGCGGGTGGTCGGTCCCAGGCTGCCGCCGAGCGGTGCGCCGCCCAGTCCCAGCCGGGTCGGCGGACGGTAGCGGCTGCCCTTGGGCGGTGTCTGGGTAGCCGGTTTTTTGCCGGTGCGCGGCGTGCCGCGGGTCGGCAGCACGCTGCCCGGTGCGGGCGACTGGGCAAACAGCGGGGACGCGGCCATCATTGCGGCGCTGGCCGCGGCGAGGGAAAGAAACTGACGACGTGAGTTCACTGGTGTCTCCTGTGGGGGAAGGCGTTCAGGGCGCTCGCAAGCCATTCGACCATAACGTGGGGTCGTGTCAACGCAGTGGGAATGGGATCGCGCAGGGCTGGGTAGTGACGGCCGCTGGCCGTCAGCTCCTGCCGTTGGCGGGTGATGCCCAACCGTTGGTAGGCGACGCCCAACCGTTGGTGGGTGATGCCCAACCGTTGGTGGGTGACGACCGTTGGTCGTCACGCTGTTGCCTTCCGCTGCGCTCGCCGGGCATGGCTCGGCGCTACCAGTGTCCGTCTGCGGCGTCAGCGCGCCAGCAGGCGCGCGTACAACGCGGCGCCGTAATGCGGCGCATGCAGGGGCGCGCGCAGCACGAAGTCCGGGCTCGCCGCGTGCAGCGCGGCGGCGAAGGGGCGCATCAACGCGTCGCCTGCGCTGAAGGCCCCGCCGGACCATGACAGCGGCACCGGCTCACCGGGCTGGAAGCCCAGCGTGACCCGCAAGGCCTCGCCGATGGCCGCCAGTTCCTGCCCCGCACGCTCGAAGATCGACGCCGCCACCGTATCGCCTGCCAGCGCGGCCTGCGATACCAGCGGTGACAGCTGGGCCAGTTCGCCGCGCGAGCCATGGCCTTCGCCATACACATGCGCGCAGATGTCCAGGTCGTGCTCGCCCAGCGTGAAGTGTTCGCGCAGGATCGCGTGCAGCGGACCGCGCGGCAGCCGTCCATCGCTCATCCGCGAGAACGCGTTCAAGCCCTGCACGGCAATCCAGTACGCCGACCCTTCATCGGAAAACGCCTCGCCCCAGCCACCCGCACGCGCCGACGCATCAGCGCGTCGGCCGTAGCCCATCGAACCGGTACCGGCGATGATGTTGATGCCATCGGCGCAGGCCAGCGAACCGGCCCAGCCGCACACCATGTCGTTGTCGCAGGCATAGCGCGCGTGCCCCAGTACCTGTCCGGGAATCGCCTGCAGCAGGGCGGTGGCGCGGCTGTCTTCGCCGTACGCAGGCAGGCCGAAGAAGGCGTGGCGGATGTCGCTCGCGCGCGCCTGCACCTGCGCCAGCGCCGTGTCGATGCCTGCACGCAGAATCTCGCGCACCCCGTCCAGTCCGACCTGGGGATGGTAGGTGGTGCCCAGCTGCGCTTCGGCAAGCAGTCCGGCCTGGGCATCGATCAGCGCGAACCGGGTCTTGGTGCCACCGCCGTCCACGCCCAGGTAGAGCGCGGCGGTCATGCGTCCAGCGCGTACAGCTGCACGCCCTGTACCACGCGGTTGACGATGCCGGCCGGGTTCGGATTGTCCGGGGTCACCCCGCGCTCCAGTGAATGCAGCAACGCGTAGATCTGTGCGGCGGCCACGTACGGCCACAACAGGTCCACGTCTTCGGCGCGTTCCAGTCCGGGCACGGCCAGGGTGTCATCCAGCGCGCCGGCGCGTGGCTGGGCGCTGATTTCGACCACCCGCGCTGCACAGCCATCGCGGCGCAGTTCGTCGATCAGGTCGTGGTCGTAGCGGCGGGTATACGGATCGTTGGAGACGAACACGATCACCAGCGTGTCGTCGGTGACGAAGGTCTTCGGCCCGTGGCGGAAGCCCAGCGGCGAATCGAAGCAGGTCACCACCGCGCCATTGGTCAGCTCGCCCAGCTTCAGCGACGCTTCGCGCGCCAGTCCCTGCAACAGCCCGCTGCCGAGGTACACCACCCGGTCGTTCCGTGCCGCGGCCAGCGTGCGCAGCAGCGGCAGGGCACCGTCGATCACCGCTTCGGTCGCACGCGCGATCGGCGCGATGCGGGCGTCCAGTGCCGCCGCAGGCGACAGTGCGGCGAGCGTTGCGTACATCATGCAGCTGAAGCTGGAGGTCATCGCAAAGCTGGTGTCGTGGGTCTGCTCGGGCAGCAGCAGGGTCATCGCCTGCGCGACCGGGATCCGTGCCAGCGCACCGGCCGGGTTGCAGGTCACCACCAGGTGGCGGATGTCGCCCACCAGCGCTTCGGCCAGTTCGACCGCGGCCAGGCTTTCCGGGCTGTTGCCGGAGCGCCCGAAGGACACCAGCAGCAGCGGCTGGCCCGGATCCAGGTACAGCTGCGGCGCACACACGATGTCGGTGGTGGGGACCGCGTCCACGCGGGCGGCGAGCTGGCGGTCCAGCAGCGGTGCCAGGCATTGGCCGATATAGGCCGACGTGCCGGCGCCGGTCAGGATCACCCGTGCACCGGGATCATCCACCAGCGGCGCGACGAACGCGCGCAGCTGCTCGGCCAGCGACGCCACCAGCGCATGGGTCGCCTGCAGCATGGCCGGCTGCTGGGCGATCTCGCGCGCCGTCCACAGCGCGCCCTTCGCCTCCAGCAGGGGTTCGGGGAATCCGAGGACGTCAGGAGAGGTCATGGTCTTGGCATGCATGGTGATAGTCATCGAGGACAGCGCTGATGTGGGCCATGGCCAGGGACTGCGGGTCGAACGTGGCAGTCCCGTTGCGCACTGCGTGCAGGGCATGGGGAAGGTATTGGCTGACGAGCGGCAGCGGCGGTGGATCGGCGCGCAGGTTGTCGAACAACCGGGCGCGCGCGGCTTCGATGGCAGGGTCCGGCCAGTAGTAGCGGATGCGGTCGCTCAGGCTGTACTGCAGGTCGGTGGTCAGCGCCCGCCCGGTGCCGTGGTAATAGCGCTGCCAGTAGCCCGGCGACTCCTGCATGCGGCGCAGGGTCACCTCGCGCAGGCGCGCGCGGCGGTCGTCGTCGATCCACTCCGCTTCGATCGCATCCAGGGCCCACAACGCTTCGCGCAGGGCGAAGGTCAGGCCCGGGCCGACCTTGAGGATGGCGAAGTGGTCGCGCACCAGCGCCGCCAGCGCGTCGCGCGTCTGGTAGTCGGTCGAATGCGCTTCGAACACCAGCTGCGGCACGCCGGTGACCGCCTGGCTGAGCGGCTGCGCCTTGTCGCTGTCGTAGTCGATGACATCGTGGTGGTCGAACTCCACGCCCGGCTGCACGACCGAGGCCAGCACGCGCTGCCAGGCCGCGTCCAGGCCGGCTTCGGCGAAGGCCACGCGGTGCGCCTCGATGGTGGTCAGCGCCGCTGCCGGGGTGGTCAGGGCGAGGCCTTCGATGGCTTCGGTCGCACCGCCCGGGACCGGTACCTCGGTGCCGATCACATACACCGGTGCCTCCCCGCCTGCGCTGGCCCATGCGGCTTCGGCGGCGCGGCACAGGCGCACGGCGCGGCGGACGATCTCCGCTTCGGGCAACGGTTCCGGATCGCCCTTGCAGGCCATTGAACAGTCGAGGTGGATCTTGCGGAAGCCGGCTGCCACGTACGCGCCGACCATCACCTCGGCCTTGTCCATCGCCGCGGCGGCATCCAGTGACGTCCAAGGATTCGGGCCCAGGTGGTCGCCGCCAAGCAGGATCCGCCCGGTATCGAAACCCACCCGCGCGGCGATGCCGTGCACGAAGCGCACGAAGTCAGCCGGGCGCATCCCGGTGTAACCACCGTCCTGGTTGACCTGGTTGCAGGTCGCTTCGAACAGCAGCAGCGCCTGCCCGCTGCGCTGCGCGTGGCGCAGGCTGGCTTCGATGACGAGGGGATGGGCCGAGCAGATCGAGGTCACGCCGATGGCGTGGCCCTGCCGATGCCGCGCGACCAGGTCGAGCAGTGCGTGCATGGGGAGTCCTTCAGGAAAGGGGGCGGTGCGTGGGTTCGCGCTCGGGTTCGAGCACCAGCAGCAGCGAGGCGACCAGCGCCAGCACCAGGCCGACGGTCTTCAGCGGACCGGGCACCACGCTGGCAAACAGCAGCGACAGTACGGCGGTGACCAGCGGCGCGCCGGCATTGCTCAGCGGTGCCACCACCATCGCCTTGCCGTGGCGGAACGCATACACCAGGGTCAGTGCGCCGACCGCGTTGAGGATCTGGATGCCGGCGGTCATCCACGGGCCATCCAGTCCCCAGTTGATCGGCTGGCTGAAGTCGGTCATCGCCAGCGCGACCGGCGCCAGCAGCAAGGCCCCGACGGTCATGTAGGCGAAGATGCTTTCGGCCCGCACGCTGTCGTTGGCCAGCTTCATGAAGTAAGCCTGCAGGCCCCAGGCCAGCATGATCAGCAGCGACTGCAGGAACCAGCCCAGGCCGGCGTCACCGCTGCCGAAGGAGAAGTCCAGCAGCGGCAGCGCGACCAGTGCCAGTACGATGCCCAGCGTGCCCTGCCAGCCGGTGCGTTCGCGCAGCAGCAGGAAGGACAGGGCGATGGTGACCACCGGCGACAGTGAGATCACCGGGAACACGAAGTACGCCGGGCCGATGGTCAGGGTGTGGAACAGCAGCATCTGTCCGCCCGCGCCGAGCAGGCCGATGATCAGCCCGTAGCCGATCGCGCGCGGCGAACGCTCCAGCTGCCAGCCGCCGCGCCACAGGATGTACAGCGCCGGCGGCAGCATGGTCAGCGCCCACACGCAGTACACCAGCGTGTCCGGGAAGCCATGCGCGGCCGACAGCGGTGACAGCGCGCCCCAGACACCCCACAACGCGACGGTAGCCAGCGCATAGCCGAGCCACGGGCGCCGCCGCGGTGCCACCGGCACGGACACCGCGTCGGCGCTCATGCCGCGCTCCCGGCGCGGGTGGCCTGCAGGAACAGGAAGCGTTCGAAGCGGGCGGGCAGGCTGGCGACCGCACCGCCATTCACTACGCCCAGGTCGGTTTCGTTGAACAGGTCGCGGACCTGCCAGCGGCCGGCGGGCAGGCCGCGCAGCTCCACCTTGCCGTCCCAGCGCGGGGCATAGAAGGTGTAGTACTGCGCGCCGTCCTTGCGGATGGCGTGGGCTTCGGGCTTGTCGAAGCCGATGTCATACAACGTGCCGAGATACTCGCCCTTGGGCAGCATGTGCGTGTTGTACAGGCCTACCCAGCGGCGCCACAGGGCTTCGCGTTCGTCGGTCAGCACGAAGCCGCCCGGCGGCAGCGGTACCGAAGGACGATCGGTATCCTTGGGCCAGGTGAACTTGCTGGAAATCACCGCGCCGATGCCCACGCTCGAGGCGAAGTCATCGCGGTTGTCGGACAGCTCCACGTGGTCGCCGGCGTAGCTGCTGCGCTCGCCGATCAGCGCCTTGATCGACTTGCCCTTGCTGCGTACCTGCCACGATGACAACGGGTCCGACGACGGGAACTGGTCGGTGGCCGGCAGGTTGTGGAAGGCGAAGGCGGTGCCGCACGGGCACAGCTCCACCACCGCCTCGGGATTGGCGTCATGGGCGGCGCGGTAGATCGCATTCCAGAACGTGGCCAGGCCGGTGACCGAGTCGTCCGGGCTGGCGTGCTTGTGCGCCGGGTTGTGGCAGGGCGCCACGGCGTTGAGGTGCTGGCCATCCAGTTTGATGCCTTCAAATCCCCAGTCGCCGATCGCCTTCCTGACCAGGTTGACGTAGAAATCGATGGTCGGCTGGTAGGCCGGACACTGGGTCAGCGCGTTCCACCAGGTCACGGTCTGGAAGGCGCCTTCCTTGTCCAGCAGCAGCATGTCGACGTGGTCGTGCAGCACGTCGCTGCCGGGGTCGGCTGCGAGCGGTGCCAGCCACAGGCGGGGGCGCATGCCGTGCCGGCGCACTTCGGCGGTGAACGCGCGCATGTCCGCATCGCCGCGCGGGAATTTGCGCAGGTCGATCTTCCAGTCGCCTTCGTTGGTCTGCCAGCCATCATCCAGCACGGCCCATTCAAACCCCAGTTCCCTGGCCTTGGGCAGGGTGGCGTAGATCTGCTCGACGCGGAAATCACGTTCATAGCCCCACGCGCACCAGATGGGAGCGAACGCCGAATCCGGCGGGCGCGGGCCTTCGATGCCTTCGCCGCGCATGAACACCTGGTACTGCTGCAGCGGCGCGTAGAAATCGCCTTCATGCACGGCCAGCAGGGTGCGTTCGGTGACCAGTTCCTGTCCCGGCGCGAGGGTCTGCGCCGTGGCCGATTCAATGGCGATGGCCGCGCCTTCTGCAGTGCGCTTGACCGGCATGTCCAGCGGACGCGGCACTGGCTCGACATGGCCTACCGCCAGGCCGCCGTCACGACGCCAGATATTGGCGACCGGCGTGCCACCACCATAATCGGATGAATCCATCGCCAGCGTGTTGCGCTGGTCGAAGTCCGGCGCCAGTGGCTGCACCCAGTCGCGGCGATCCGTGTGGGTGGCGCCGGAGAAGCTCCAGAAGCCACCGGGCGCGTCGTCCAGTTGGTACGCGCTGCTGCGCCAGCCGGTCACTTCGAGCGGCGCATCGCCGAGGTTGCGGTAACGCACCTGCAGCAGGGCCAATCCGGGCTGGGCGTCGAAGCTGCTGATGGCGACCTGTTTTTCCACGCCCGCCGCGCGCGAGCGACCGGTGAACACCACCTGCCGGCCGGCCCCATGGCGGGGGTCATCCAGCACATGCGCGGTCTGCTCGACCAGCGCAAAATCGGTGACATCACCGCTGGCCAGCAGCAGGGCTTCGCTGGGCTGCCAACCGGTGAGCGGCTTGCCGTGGCGCCATACGCGCGTATGCATGCGCTTGTCGAAGGCGATGGAGAGCACGGCATCGCCTGCGCGGCCATCGGGTGCGGGTGCAGCAGTGGCCGCGCGCACCCAAGGGGCTGCACTCCAGGCCATGCTGCCTGCCACGCTTCCGGCAATCAGCTTCAGGGCGGTACGGCGTCCGATCGGTGGCATAAGCGTCAACCCGGTGGAGATGGCTAGCATTCTGCGCACGCGCTCTGGATTGATGCAAGCGTTTTGTTGCGATATGGTTCGATTAAGTTTCGTTATCTAACAGCGAGGGCGTCATGCGGTGGAACCTGCGTAGCTGGGCCGGAAGTGCTGTGATGGGAATGGTCATCCTGACCGCCTGCACGCCGGAAAAGACGCCTCTGGAACAGCCGGATGCGACAACGGCAGCAGCGCCGGCTGAGCCCTCCTATGCCATGGCGGACTTCGCCAAGGTGCGTAAATTCGATGCGCATGTGCATGCCAACGACCGCGACACCGCGCTGCTGCAGCAGGCGCGCGCGGACAACTTCGGGCTGCTCTCGATCAACGTGGATTACCCCGATTTCCCCAGCCTGCAGGACCAGCACGCGATCGCGCTGGCCCAGGCGCAGCAGGATCCCGGGCGCTTCTACTGGGCCACCACGTTCTCGATGAAGGGCTATGGCAGCGAAGGCTGGCCCGGCCAGGTCACCGCGGCACTGGATCGTGACGTGGCAGACGGCGCGCGTGCGGTGAAGGTGTGGAAGAACATCGGCATGGTGGAAAAGGATGCGCAGGGCAGGGCGATCATGCTGGATGATCCGGGCCTGTCCGCGGTGGCCGAACACGTGCGCGCGCTGGGGGTGCCGCTGATCGCGCACCAGGGCGAGCCGTACAACTGCTGGCTGCCGCTGGACAAGATGACCACCAACAACGATCGCGAGTACTTCGCAAAGCATCCGCAGTACCACATGTACCTGCACCCCGAGCAGCCCTCGCATGCCCAGCTGATGGCGGTGCGCGACCGTTTCGTCGCCGCCCATCCGCAGCTGCGCGTGGTGGGTGCGCACATGGCCAGCCTGGAGTACGACGTGGACGTGCTGGCTGCGTTCCTGGATCGTTTTCCGCAGGCCACGGTGGACCTGGCTGCGCGCATGAGCCAGGTGCAGTACCAGTCCAGTGCCGATCGCAGGAAGGTGCGTGATTTCTTCATCCGCTACCAGGACCGGCTGCTGTACGGGACCGACCTGACCCAGTCGCCCGGCGCGGATCCGGCGCAGTTCAAGGCGGAAACGCACGCGGTATGGCAGTCGGACTGGCGCTATCTGGCGACCGGGGAGAGCCAGCGGATCGAGGTGCTGGAGGCTGACGTGGCAGGACTGTCGCTGCCGCGCGCGGTGATCGACAAGGTCTATTACGGCAACGCGGCGCGCGAGTTCAAGCTGTAGGCCGTGGCGCGGAAATTCCGGTAGCCCCGGGAAGCGTGACGACCAACGGTCGTCACCCACCAGGAGCGCAAGCAGACGGCCAGCGGCCGTCACTACCGGAACGGAGCGGGGTAGCGCCGAGCCGTGCTCGGCGAGCGCAGCGGCAGGCAGAAGCGTGACGACCAAGCGTCTTGCACCTTCTACACATCCGGCGCCGCCCACGAATCCTCACCTTAAGCTCTCGGCGATAGCACGGACGGTAAACAACAGACGCCACAACTACA
>NZ_LDJK01000043.1 GCF_001431535.1 Stenotrophomonas chelatiphaga | reverse complement strand
ACGTTGACGTTGACGTTGCTCCGCGCTTTCAGCCCTGGCCTGCCCACAGCGGTACGTCATACACCACCATCACGCGGTTCTCTTCGGCATCGCGCTGGTAGTTGGAACGGAAGAAGCCGTTGCGCCAGCGCACCGACAAGTACTTCAACGCTTCGCTCTGGAACGTGTAGCCGACTTCAACATCCCGCTGCCACTGCCGGCCCTCGCCGCTGAACGTGGCCGGGCGCGCGTTGTCACCCTTCACGTAACGCACCAGGAACTTCAGGCCCGGCAGATTGATCTGCTTGCCGTCCAGCTGGTAACGGAGCTGCCAGCTGCGCTCATCGCGTTCCATGAAGTCGTTGATGAACGTCCAGTTGAAGACATTCCCGTCCGTGCCACCGACGAACGGCATCGCGGTGTCACCGTTCATGTCCTGCCACATCACCGCGAATTCCTGCCCGGCGACCTGCCAGGCCACCAGGGCATTCAACGCCCGGTTGTCGACCACCCCGGCCAGCGCGGGGCCCACGTCATCGGACACGTAATAGCGCACTTCCGTACTCAGCTTGCCGCGTTCCAGCGGCTGCTTGAACGCCACCGACGCCACCTGCTGGCGATACAGGTCACGCAGTTCGCCGTGCTCGTAATGCAACGTGAAACGGTCATCCGGCGCCCATGACGCGGTGACCAGCTCGAAGCCATCGGCATCGGGTGTGCCACTGAAACGGCGGTCCTTGTTGGTGATGGTCAGGTACACCCGCTCGGTGCCGTCGCGGTACCAGGAACGGTCGTAGCGCGCATAGCCGAGCTCCACGCCGTTATCCCATGCCGCACCCAGCGACGCGCCTTCGAAGGTCTGCGGCAGCAGCCGGCTGGTGTTGGATTTCAGCACCAGGTCCGAGGCGATGTGGCTGCCTACGCGCAGTTCAGCAGGACCCGCCTTGGCCTTGCCGGTCAGCGCGATGCGGCCGAAAGCCGAGCGCGCACCGTCCTCGTCATAAGGCAGGATGCCGGTGCCCACTTCCGATTGCAGGCCATCCAGCTTGAAGTCGGCCAATCCCAGTACATCGATGCCAAAGCCGACCACGCCCGGCGTATAGCCGCTGCGTGCATCCAGCACGAAGCCCTGCGCCCATTCCTCGCGCTTGCCCTGGCCGCTGCCGCTGCGGAAATCCCGGTTGTAGTAGAAGTTGGTCGCGGTCAGGTCCGCGCTGGCACCGGCCAGGAAGCCTTCGCCATCGGCGGCCAGTGCAGGGGCACTGGCCAGTCCGAAGGCGATCAGGATCGCATTGCGTGTGATGTTCATGAGTCCGGCCCCTCCGCCGTACACAAGTAGGAAAAAGGATCGGTCAGAAGATCGCGCTGGCGACCAGGATCAGCAGCAGCGACACCACCGAGGCCAGCGACACCGGCAGGCTCAGCGTCTTCAGCGTGCCGCGCAGGGTCATGCCGAAGGTGGTCTGCATCAGCCAGAACGTGTTGCTGGTGACATGCACCAGGAACAGCGAGCCGGAGCCTGCGGCCAACGCCACCAGCACCGGCGGCACATCCAGCGAATGCAGCGCCGGGGCCAGCATGCTGGCGGCGGTGATCGCCGAGGCCGACACCGAGCCGATGGCGATGTGCAGGATGGCGGCCACGACCCACACAAGCAGCAGCGGCGCGGCCGCATTGGCGCTGAAGTAACCGGACAGGATGTCGCCCAGCCCGGTGGTGGCGACCACCGCCGACAGCGAACCGGCCACGCCGGTCAGCAGCAGGATCTGTCCGCTTTCCTTGAACGCATCGGTCACCGCGCCACTGCGGTCGTGCGCGGGCACGGTGAAGCGGGCGATCACGAAGGCCAGTACCAGGCCGCAGAACAGCGCGAAGGTCGAGTTGCCCACCGCGGCCAGCGCCGGGATGTCCAGCCCCAGTGCGCGGTCCAGCGCGCCGGTGGCGATCATCAGCAGCGGCACGATGATCGGCAGCAGCGACAGCTTCAGCGGCACCGCGTTGTCCTCGTCCTTGATCTCGGCGGCAACCACCGCTGGAGCCTGATCATCAGGCAGTTCGTCGGTTTCCGGATTCCAGAAGCCGCGACGCAGCAGGAAATGGAAGCCCCACAGGGTCAGGAACACGGTGGGGACGGCGATCGCCAGGCCGACCAGCAGCATCGTGCCCAGCTCCACGTCCAGCACCGCCGACAGCGCCAGCGCCGCCACGCCCGGCACCACCATGGTCAGTGCCAGGTAGATGCCCACGCCCACCGCACCGGCCATCTTCGGCAGTGCGTCGCCACCGATGCGCTTGGCCGTGGCACGGGCCAGCGGCGCGGACATCAGCAGCAGCACATCGGTATAGATGGGCGGGAAGATCGAGGTCAGGATGGTGGCGAACGCATATGGCATCTGCGTCGGCTTGAACGTGCGCACCAGCAGGCGCACCACCTGCTGGAAGGCGCCCATGCGGTGCAGGAACGCACCGATCATCACGCCGAAGCCGATCAGCAGGCCGATCTTCCCCATCAGGTCGCCGAAGCCATCGGTGATGGCCTCGATGGTGGGGCCGAAGCCGAGCCCGGACGACAGCCCCAGGTACAGCGGGCCGGCGATCAGCGCGATCATCGGGTTGACCTTGAAATAGATGATCAACAGGACGATCAACAGAATGGCGAACAGAGCGTTCGCCAGCACAAACCACTCGTGCATGATTCCCTCCCAGGAATGAAGCGTTGTTGATTTCGCAGGGCGATGCCCTGCGCGATGAAGGACGAAAGGCTTACGCGGCGCGCAGCCCGGGCGGTGCGGGATGCAGGTCGGCGACCCGGCCGGCCTTGGCGACCTGGCCGGCGGTCTCATGGCCGACCAGCGCCGGCAGTCCGCGCGACAGGGCGATCAGCGCAGGCAGGTCCAACCCGGTCGGGATGCCCATCTCTTCGCACATCGCCACCAGGTCTTCGGTGCAGATGTTGCCGGAGGCACCGGGAGCGAACGGGCACCCGCCGAGGCCGCCCAGCGCTGCATCGAAACGCTGCGCCCCGGCATCATAGGCAGCCACCACGTTGGCCAGGCCCAGCCCGCGCGTGTTGTGGAAATGCAGGGTCAGCGCATCGGCGCCGACCAGCGGCAACGCCTGCTCCACCAGCGCGGCGACCTGGCGCGGATTGGCCATGCCGGTGGTGTCGGCCAGGGTGATCCCGGTGCAGCCCAGGTCCAGGTAACGGCGGACCAGGTCGAGCACCTTGGCGACCGGCTGCGCCCCCTCGAAGGGGCAGCCAAACGCGGTCGCCACGCTGCCGTTGAGCAGCACGTTGCCACGCGGCAGCGCGGCGATCCGCGCAAAGCCCTCGAAGCTTTCGTCGGTGGTCATGCGCATGTTGGCCAGGTTGTGGGTCTGCCCGGCCGACATCACCAGGTTCAGTTCCCCCGCACCGGCGGCCAGCGCACGCTCGGCGCCTTTCAGGTTCGGCACCAGCGCTACGTATACCGTGCCCGGCGCGCGCTGCATGCCGGCGAACACCTCGGCGGCATCGGCCAGCGCCGGCACTGCCTTGGGTGAGACGAAGCTGCTGACTTCGATCCGCGCAAAGCCGAGTGCGCTGAACGCATCGGCCAGGCGGATCTTGTCGGCGGTGGCAACGAAGACCGGTTCGATCTGCAGGCCATCACGCAGGCAGACTTCCTGCACGATCAAGGGACGGACGGTGTTCATGCGGCGTCTCCGGTGCGACCGCTGGCGGTGGCGATGGCCGCTGCGGTCATGCCCAGCGTGGCCAGCACCTGGTCGGTGTGTTCGCCCAGGGCCGGACCGGTCCAGTGCATCTGGCCCGGGGTGGCCGACAGCTTCGGCACGATGCCCGGCAGGGTGATCGGCTGGCCGTCGGGCAGGGTGGTTTCCAGCAGCATGCCGCGTGCCCGGTAGTGGGGATCGGCGACGATGTCGGCGGCCGAGTAGATGCGCCCGGCGGGCACGTCGGCGGCATCCAGCGCGGCCAGCACCGCATCGATGTGCAGCCCGCTGGTCCAGTGGGTAATGGCCGCGTCCAGTTCGGCATTGCGCAGCACCCGGCCCGGATTGGTCGCCAGCGCGGCATCGTCGGCGAGGTCGACGCGGCCGATCGCGCGCATCAGGCGCCGGAAGATCGGATCACTGTTGCCGGCGATCACCACGAAGCCGCCATCGGCGGTGGGGTAGGTGTTGGAGGGGCTGATCCCCGGCAGCGCGCCGCCGGTACGTTCGCGCACCGTGCCGAACATCGCGTGTTCGGGCACCAGGCTTTCCATCAGGTTGAACACGCTCTCCACCAGCGACACGTCCACTACCTGGCCGCCGCCCTGGCCGGTCTTGACCCGCAGCAGCGCCATCAGCGCGCCCATCACCCCATGCAGCGAGGCCAGCGAGTCACCCAGGCTGATGCCCACGCGTGCCGGCGGCGTGCTCGGGTCACCGGTGGTGTAGCGGATGCCGCCCATCGCCTCGCCGATCGCACCGAAGCCGGGGCGGTCGCGGTACGGGCCATCCTGGCCGTAGCCGGAGATGCGCACCATGACCAGATCCGGATTCATCGCGGACAGCACGTCCCAGCCCAGGCCCAGCTTTTCCAGGCCGCCGGGACGGAAATTCTCGATCACCACATCGGCGCTGGCGGCCAGTTGGCGCGCCGCCTCGGCGCCCTCGGCGGATTTCAGGTCCAACGCCACCGACTTCTTGTTGCGCGCCTGCAGCGACCACCACAGCGACGTGTCGCCATGCAGCTGGCGCCACTTGCGCAGCGGGTCGCCGCCCTCGGGCGATTCGATCTTGATCACCTCGGCGCCGAACTCGGCGAACAGCCGCGCGGCAAACGGGGCCGCGATCAGTGTTCCGAATTCAACAACGCGGATGCCGTGCAATGGACCGGACATCTTCTACCCTCCCAGGACTAGATCGGCAGGGTAGGTCGCAATCATCAGGTAACGCCATGCCTTTCTGACGAAAAACCGTTCGCGAAACGCGAACGCCTACGCCTTTAGTCGAAGGTGGTCGACCAGCTGCTGGGCGGCGGTGGACAACGGCCGGTCACCGCGCCAGACCAGTTTCAGCTCGCGCTGGGCCCAGGCGTCGGTCAGCGCCTCCACATGCAGTTGCATGGCCCGCCCGAAGAGCGCGAACACCGGCTCCGGCACCACGCCGATGCCCAGCCCGGCCTGCACGGTGCGGCAGATCGCATCGAAGCCGGGGACGTGGATGCGCCGCCGCAGCGGCCGGCCGGCATCGCGCGCGGCCATCTGCGAACGGGTGAAGATCGAGCTCTCCGCATGCAGCGCGATCTGGTCGAAGGGCAGCGTATCGGCGAACGCCAGCGGTCCGCTGCCGGCCAGCGGATGGTCCGGCCGCATCAGCATCACCAGCCGGTCGCGGCGGAAGGTCACGGCGGTCAGTTCGCCCAGTTCGCCATCGCCGGAACACACGCCGATTTCCGCCCAGCCTTCCTGGATGCCGCGCACCACGCCGCCGGTGGGGCGTTCTTCCAGCTCGATGCGCAGGTCCGGATGGGTCAGGAAGAACTGCTCCAGTTCTTCGGGGAGGTAGGCCACGATGGCCGACAGGTTGGCCAGCATGCGGATGTGCCCGCGGATGCCGCGACGGTATTCCAGCAGTTCCGATGACAGCGCCGAAGCGGCCAGCAGCATGCGCCGCGCGTGCTGCAGCAGACTCTCGCCGGCGAGGGTCAGCTGCATGCCGCGCGAGTTGCGGGTGAACAGCGCGACATCCAGCCCGCTTTCCAGGTCATTCAGGCGACGGCTCGCGGCGGAGGTGGCAATCGCTTCGCGCTCGGCCGCACGGGTCAGCGAGCCTTCCTCGGCCACGGCCACGAACAGCCGCAGCGTGGTCAGGCTGATCCGGTCGATGGACATCGGCTGGCTGATGGCGGCGGACCGTGATGTGAGGAGTCCGCATTCTACGACCCATCCCGTTTTCTCCGCAGGCCTGCGCTGATTCTGCAAGTTTCCGTGTCGCGTGGCGAAGGAAAATGCGAACCCGGACTGGACGCTTCCTCATGCATACGTGGACCTGTGGACCCTGCGGCACGGAAGCGAGCGTGAATGCCGTCGCGCAGGTGCGGCAAGTGATACCCAGCCTGCGCCTGAACACGGTCAGCAATGCGCCGCCGGCGTGCGGGTTCATTCCGGTGCGGGTGCCGGCCGCGGTAGTGCAGGAATTCATCGACTGGGGCGGACAGATCCTGACCACGCATCTGGTACGCCTGACCAACGTGCACCTGCCGGGCTTGGCATGGATGCACGGCGCCTGGCAGCTACGGCAGGTCGTGGCCGATCTGCGTCGTGGCCATCTGGCTGATGCGGTAGTGCGGGGGGCGCCTGCCGCGCTCGCGCTCAGCGGCCTGGGCGGGGCACTGCTGGAGGCGTGGCCCGGATCCGGTGGGCACCATGCGCGGCATGAAGCGGCGGTGCTGGCCGTTGCGGCCGCCGTGTGGGCCACCGGGCAAAAGGAAGAACTGCCCAGCGCACCGCCTGGCCTTGCGCAGCGTGCGCTGCTGGGATCATTGAGGATCCTGCGGACCGTGTCAGGCATGATGGGCGCCAGCGGCCGCCACCCACCCTTCAGCCCGCCCGATGTCTGCGATGGCGGGTACTGCGTGGGCACAACGCCGGTGCCCGCCGGATCGCCGGTCACGGGCAACCAGACCGCGTCGCTGACGGCGCGGGGCCTACTGCAGCCGAACCCGATCCCCCAGCAAAGCGTGGCGCCAGCGACGGGATGCGCGTTTCCTTTCGCGTGTGGCTTCACCGTGCTCCCCGTTGTAACGGCCAAGCGTTCCAGCGGACGGGGGGCGCCACCGCGGCCGGCACGCCCCAAGGCACCCGCGCGCTCATCCATGAGGCGAGTCGACAAGGGCGTCAAGGTCACCCGGAATCGCAAGCGGCATCCTGCCGCGTCGGAGGGACTCAACAACGTGCTCGAAGAAAAGAACCACGTCGTCCCCATGCGCGGCGCTGCCAGAAACAATGCGGCCATGGCCGCTCATGCGCAGGCCGCCAACGGGGACGGGAATCGGGATTCGATGATGGGCCCTCTGTCCCACTCCTCGCGTGTGGCCCTGGGATTGTCCGAGGCCGAAGACCGGCGGAAGGCGGCAGGTGCCGTCATTTCCACGCCTTCCCCTCCCACCCTTGATCCCCGCCGCAGGCGACCTGAAAAGCAACCGCCGGCACCACCGACACCACTGGGCCCGCCAGCGATACCGCTGGCGTCGGCTACGGTTCCTTCAACGACGGCTGCCGCCACCGCCCTGCCTGTCTGCCTGCGCTTCCACGATGTCCGTCAGACCTGCGCCCAACTGCGCGCACTGCGCGAGCAGCCTGATGTGATCAGGTACTGTGCCCATCCGCGCGACGATGAGCCCTTCATCACGATGTTCCGCTTTCCAGGCGCCGAGCTTCCGGGCCTGGGTGCGCGCACCATCGCCCATCCCATCCTCGAAGACATTCCAGAGGTGCTTCGCTCCTCGGCCATCCAGGTCCTCGGGCGGCAGTTGCATCCCGGTCCGGCCCATCTGTCCCGGCCCAGCGTGGTCGGGCATCATCGGCTGTATGCCGTGGTCACGATCGCGCTGCTCGATTCGCCGGTCGATGCCTCGGTTGAAACGCTGCTGACCGACGACCCCATGTCCCTCCTGCGCAACACCTTCCGTTTGATGGAATATGTCGATATCGGCGGAATGCGGCATCTGTTCATCGCCTACCTCGTGGCTCAGGATGAATCCGGAAAACAGGGTGTCGCCGCAGGCATCGTGGACGTTGAGGTTGATGATTCGGGCCGCGCCAGCCTGAAGGATCCACGACGCAACTGGATCATTGGCGCGCCTGACCTGGAAGCGCTTGTGACCAGCCTGGAAGACATGAGTGGGCTGGTCTTCGACCCGGGCCCGGACCGTCGGCATGCGGACGCCGACATGCCGCGTCCCATCATTCCAGAGCCGGCAAGCAACCTGTGGGTAACCGAGGAAGAACGGCTGTCATGGACGCCGCCACATGCGCGGCTTCCCTATGACCGTAGCCTTGGCTTCATCACGCCCGTTGTGATCCCGGAAAGCGCGCATCACCCTGCGGTGGAGTTGTACGCCAACAGCTTCAGCGTGAGGGGAAACAGCCTTGTCTACGCCGAAGATAACCGCTCGACCGGTGTGCTGCGCTTTGGCTGTCCGACCATCCAGCACAGCAGCGCGGCCATACGCCACTGCCCGCCGGGTGCCGATGCGGACTTCGCCGCCCGGTTCGGCCTGCAACACGGTTACGTCTATAACCTTGAGTCGCTGGCCCGGCAGCTGGTAGCTGGCGGCATGGTGCGGGTGCCGGATCCGGACGCCGAGACGGAGGACACGGGCGACACGGCGCTGACCACCACGACCACGCCCCCGGACACCTCGCCTGAAAGCGCTCTACGCTGCGCCGCATGCTTTACGTTCAAGCAGGGAATCCTGGACTACAAGGACCCTCATGGTCGTCAGGGAATATTGCGATTCGATGCAGTACCAGGTCATCGGCAACAGTATCTGCTGGGCGATATCGAACGCGCTGAAGACCAGGAATTCGTGCTGTTGAATGGCTTCAACCGGCTTGGCCGCTACACCGAAGATGCCATCGTGCAGTGGTTCATCGGGCAGGGTTACGTGCGACAGCGCGTCACGTAGCCTTGGTTCAATCGTGTCCGTTCGTCCCTGGTCTGCCTCTGCACCGGCCCCTGTGCTGGCCGAGCCGGTGCGGCGATGGCCGGAGGACGGATCGCACGGCTGCCTTTCTTCGGTGTACCGTTGGTCACATCCGCGCGGGGGCTTCGTCCTTGTCGCATGACCATCAGCAAGGGGAAGCAAGGAAGATGTCCAGAAACCACCTGAAACTGGCCGGGCTGTTGGCCAGTGTCCTGTGTGCTGCGTGCAGTGCGCCACCTTCGGCAAGCGAAGGCGGGGTCAGCGGGCGCCACTACGGGCAGATCGAATTCAAGCCCTGCACGCTGACCGGCGCGGTCGCTGCGGCGAATGTCGAAGCGTTGTGCGGCACCTTCAGCGTGCCGGAAAACCCCGCCGCGCCGGAAGGCCGGAAGATCGACCTGCGCATTGCCTGGCTGGATGCGGACAACGGGGGCACGGGCCTGCCGGACCCGGTGTTCTTCCTGGCCGGCGGTCCCGGCCAGGCGGCCAGCGACGTGGCGCTGCAGGTCAGCACCGCGCTGCGCCAGGTGCGCAAGCAGCGCGACATCTTCCTGATCGACCAGCGTGGCACCGGCGGTTCCAATCCGCTGAGCTGCCTCAGCCCGGACGGCAAGGAGCTGCCGATGGACGAGCACGCCGATCCGACCGAAGCGTATGTCCAGGGCTACGCCGCCCAGTGCGCCAAGTCGCTGGAAGGCCGTGCGGATCCGCGCTTCTACACCACCTCGCAGGCCATCGATGACCTGGACGCCGTGCGCAAGGCGCTCGGTGCCGGGCAGCTCAACCTGGTCGGCGGTTCCTACGGAACCCGCGTCGCCCAGCGCTATGTCGCGCGCTATCCGCAGCACGTGCGCAGCGTGGTGATCGACGGGGTGGTGCCGAACGATCTGGTGGTCGGCGGTGACTTCGCCAACACCTTCGAAGACGCGATCATCCTGCAGTCCGCGCAGTGCATCAAGGATGCGGCCTGCGCCAAGCGGTTCCCGGTCAACACCCGTACCCAGCTGCGCAGCGTGCTGGACACCCTGGCCGCCGCGCCGGTGACGGTCGACTACCGCGATCCGGCCACCGCGCAGGCCCGCCAGGACGTGCTCAAGCCGGACGACGTGCTGGGGCTGATCTTTGCCTTCTCCTACATTCCCGAGTTGTCCTCGCTGCTGCCGGTGGTGCTGGATGAAGCCGCGCAGGGACGCTACGGTCCGCTCGCGGCGCTGACCCGCAACGCATCGCGTGCGATGGACCTGCAGATCAGCCGGGGCATGCAGTGGTCGGTGATCTGCAGCGAAGATGCACCGCGCTTCCAGCCGGCCCCGCAGAGCGACCGCCTGCTGGGCCCGCACGTGGCGCAGATGTTCTTTTCCGCCTGCGCGGTGTGGCCGCACGACACGGCCGCCGCCGACGCCGCCACGCCGCTGAAGAGCGACTTGCCGGTATTGCTGCTGTCCGGTGAACTGGATCCGGTGACCCCGCCGCGCTACGCCGAGCAGGTGCTGAAGGGCCTGCCCAATGGTCGCCACATCGTCACCCGCGGGCAGGGCCACGGCAGCATCAACGCCGGCTGCATGCCGCGCGTGCTGGGCCAGTACATCGACACCGCAGACGCCAAGGCAGTGGATGCCAGCTGCCTGGATTCGCTGAGCCACGTGCCGGCGTTCACCTCGTTCAACGGATGGGAACCATGATCGTCGCAGAGGGCCTGCACAAGGCATTCAACACCAAGACCGGCCGCATCCAGGCGGTGCAGGACGTCAGCTTCCGTGCCGAGGATGGTCGCATCACCGGCCTGCTCGGACCGAACGGGGCCGGCAAGACCACCACCATGCGCATGCTGTACACGCTGATGAGCCCGGACCAGGGTCGGGTCACCGTGGATGGCATCGACGCGAACGTCGACGCCACCGAAGTACGCCGCCGGCTGGGCGTGCTGCCTGATGCGCGTGGTGTCTACAAGCGGCTTACCGCGCGCGAGAACATCGCCTACTTCGGCGAACTGCACGGGCTGGACGCCGGGACCATCGCCCAGCGCACCGAGGCACTGTCGCGCGCGCTGGACATGGCCGACATCCTGGACCGGCAGACCGATGGCTTTTCGCAGGGCCAGCGCACCAAGACTGCCATCGCCCGCGCGCTGGTACATGACCCGCGCAACGTGATCCTGGACGAGCCGACCAACGGCCTGGACGTGATGACCACCCGCGCCATGCGCCGCTTCCTGCATGGCCTGCGTGACGAAGGCCGCTGCGTGATCTTCTCCAGCCACATCATGCAGGAGGTCGCCGCGCTGTGTGACCACATCGTGATCGTCGCCAAGGGCACGGTGATGGCCGCCGGCAGCGCCGATGAACTGCGCGAGCAGGCCGGTGAGAACAACCTCGAAGACGCCTTCGTCAAACTGATCGGCACCGAAGAGGGCCTGCACGCATGAGCATCATGTCCACGTTGTTCACCGTGATGCGCAAGGAACTGCGCGACCTCTCGCGTGACCGCCGCACCCTGGCGCTGACCCTGCTGATGGGGCCGCTGCTGTATCCGATCCTGATCCTGGGCATGGGCAAGCTGGCCGAAAGCCGGGTCAAGTCACAGATCGAACAGCCGCTGGAAATCCCGACCATCGGCGCGGAAAACGCACCCAACCTGGTGCGCTTTCTGGCCGCGCAGGGCCTCAACGCGACCACCGCCCCGAAGGACCTCAACCAGGCGATCAGTGACCAGCGCATCGACGTGGCACTGCGCATCAGCGAGGCCTTCGACGAACGCTGGCGCGACGGCCGGCCGGCGCTGGTGGAGATCCTGCAGGACAGCACCCGGCGCGCCGCCGACGTGCCCACCGCACGGTTGAAGGCGGCCCTGCAGACCTACAACGGCCAGGTCGGTTCGTTGCGGTTGATGGCACGCGGCATTGATGCGCAGGTCGCCCGTCCGCTGGACGTGGCGACCCAGGACCTGGCCTCGGCCGAGGCCAAGCAGGGCATGATGCTGTCGATGCTGCTGCCGCTGCTGCTGACCATCACCTCGTTCCTGGGCGGTGCCTACCTGGTGATGGACACCACCGCCGGCGAGCGCGAACGGCAGTCGCTGGAACCGCTGCTGGCTACCCCGGCCAAGCGCAGCGCGATCGTCAGCGGCAAGATCGCCGCTGCCTGCGCGGTGGGCATCGCCTCGCTGGTGCTGACCCTGGTGGCGTTCAAGATCAGCGCGCAGCTGTCGGACAGCAGCGTCGGCCGCCAGCTCAACATGGGCCTGGGTTCGATGCTGCAGATGCTGCTGGTGATGCTGCCGATGCTGCTGATCGGCACTTCGCTGCTGACCTTCCTGTCGGCCGCGTCCAAGAGCATGAAGGAGGCCCAGAGCCACATGACCTGGCTGATGCTGCTGCCGATGCTGCCCAGCTACGCGCTGCTGGTGTATCCGCTGAAGAGCGTGGTGTGGCAGTACGCCATCCCGTTCCTGTCGCAGAACCAGATGCTGTTGAAGGTGATCCGCCACGAGCACATCAGCCCGACCATCTGGGTGATCTACCTCGGCGCCAACCTCGGCCTGGCCGCCCTGCTGTGGTACGCCGCGATCCACCGCTACCGCCAGGAACGCCTCGCGATCTCCGGCTGACAAAAAAGGGGACGGAGGGGATTAAGTCGTTTTCGGCTTGCCCCCCCGTCCCCTCATGACGTCTCTTCGCCCGTCTTGCGCGGACGCCCCCGCGCACGTGGGGTCACCGGACGCCCCAGTGTCTCGGCCAGCATCTGCAGGAACCGGGCGCCGCCAAGCGGGCACTGCGTCCTGCCGTGTTCCCTGATGCCTGCGGACTCCCTGTCGGCAGCACGGCGATCCTGCAGGAAGGCGCGGTAGCGGGCGCTGCGTCTGGCGGGCGTCGTGCCCAGCATCAGCAGTGCGGCATGCGGGGTCAGCAGGGGATCCCGACGCAGGCCAAGGGTGCCGTGCACGCTGGACCACCGTGCCTGCTCCGGAGGGGACACCAGGCCGGCACGCACCGGGTTGAGCTCGATGTAGCGGTGAACCGCCAGCAGATAGGCGTCGTTGTCGACCAGGCTGGAATGGTAGCGGCCCTGCCAGAGCGGGCCGGAGCGCCCGTGGCGCTGGTTGAACGCCTGAACATACGCGGTCCCGAGCGCACGCATCGCAGATGCCAGCCCGCAGGGGACCACCGGCGTGGCCAGCAGATGCACGTGGTTGTCCATCAGCACATAGGCATGCAGGGCGACGTCATGTTTGACGAATGCCTTGTGCAGCACGCGCAGGAAGTGGTCGCGATCGACGTCATCGGCAAAGATCGCGCCTTTGTTGACGCCGCGCTGGACGACGTGGAAAGGCAGGCCGGGCAACAGCAGGCGGGCGCGGCGGGGCATGGCGCGGGTCTCCACGGCAGGGTGGAAATCCAGCGTGCGGGTCGCTGCTGCCTGATGCCATCAGGCCAACGCGTACCACGCCATCGCGGCATGGCACGCGCTGCACCAGAAGGGGGGGATTACGACTTAATCCCCTCCGTCCCCTTTTTTCAGCCGCCGGGGCTGAAGGCCAGCGTGCGGCGGGTGGTGACCGGTGCGGCGACCGGCTCGAAGCGCCAGCGCTTCACGGCGGCCAGCGCTTCGCGGTCGAAGGTGCGGGCCGGCGTGGCGCGCAGCACGCGGGCGTTGGTGACTGAACCGTCGGTACCGACGGTGATTTCCACCAGCACTTCCCCGGAGGTATTCGAACGCAGCGCGTCGGCCGGGTAGCGCGGGGCCGGCGTGCTGACCGGACGCAGGCTCGGCGCTGCGGTCTGGCGTGCGGCGGCAGCCGCGGCGGCCTGTGCGGCGGCCTGCTGCTGGCGCTGTTCGGCTTCACGGCGGGCGGCGGCCTGGCGTTCGGCATCCTGCGCGGCCGGGGCGGGCGCGGCGGCTGCGGGCGCGGCAGCTGCCTGCTGCGCGGCGATCTGCTGGGCCGCGGCGGCTTCGCGGGTGCGCTGTTCGGCCAGCTTCTGCTGTTCGGCCAGCTGCTTGGTCTTGGCTTCGGCTTCGCGCTTGACCCGCTCGGTCTCTTCGGTGGTACGCAGCGCGGCCACTTCCACGCCGCGGGTGATGCCCTGCTTCAGGCGCGGCAGCGCCGGCGCCTTCGGGTCCACTTTTTCGATCAGCGCGATCAGGCGCTGGCCTTCCTCGAAATCCTCGCGCGCCATGTTCTGCTCGGCGGCGATCAGCGTGTACGGCAGCAGGTCGGTCAGCGCGCTCTTCACCGACGCATCGTCCGGCGTCTTGTCACGCAGGGCCAGGTAGTACTCGATGGCGTTGTCGCCGGCGGGGGCGTACATGCGGTTGTCGCGCAGCGCCTGGCTGGCCGATTCGCGCAGCTCTTCGCTGCCCATGGCCTGCACCTTGCTGGACACGGCCGGTTCGGCGGCAGGCGCGGTGGCGGCCGGCGAGGCGGCGGCAGGCTTTGCATCGGCGGCGGGTGCGGCGGTTTCGTCCTTGCCTGAACAGGCGGCAAGGCCGATCAGCAGGACGGCGGGCGCCAGCAGGCGCGCACGGACAATGACGGATTTCCTGACGTACGACATCCTGTTTCCCCCTTGAATACGACGATACGAAAGACCTGGCAATGGTCCCAGGCACGAGCCTGCGGCGTTTCCCGACGCCGTAGGCAGATACTGTCAGCAGTGCAATCTAGCATCCCGCGCGGGTGAAGGGGCAGGGGCAGCCGCGCCGCCCCTGCCGATCAGTCAATGCGCGTCGCGGGACCCACCGCTGCCGCTGTTCATCAGCTTGTCGGTCCAGGCGATGCCGATCGCCGACAGGATGAATACGGCGTGGATGATGGTCTGCCACAACACTCCGGTGGAGGTCAGCGTGGCGCACTTGGCGGCGCCGGCATTGGCGGCCGAGGCAGCGGCGTTCATCAGTTCCGGCGGGCACAGCGGCAGGCCATCCAGCGCCCCGGCGGCGATGAAGGTCTTCAGCAGGTGGATCGAGGAAATGCCGATGATCGACAACGCCAGCTTCACCTTCAACACGCTGGCGTTGACGTGGCTCAGCCATTCCGGCTGGTCCGGGTGGCCTTCCAGGCGCAGCCGCGAGACGAAGGTTTCATAGCCACCGACGATCACCATCACCAGCAGGTTGGAGATCATCACCACGTCGATCAGCCCCAGCACGATCAGCATGATCTGCTGTTCGCCCAGGCTGCTGGCGTCCATGATCAGGTGCCACAGCTCCTTGCCGAACAGGTAGACGTAGACGCCCTGGGCGACGATCAGGCCCAGGTACAGCGGCAGCTGCAGCCAGCGCGAGGCGAAGATCAGGGTGGACAGGGGATTGGGGCGGTGCTGAGGGGTCATGGACGGCATGCTGCGTTGCAGGAGAGGGCGCAGAGTACTGGTCCAATGAGACAGTGCCAAGCCGGTCCACCTACTACACTCGCAGCACATCCCCGCTGAGTGACCCGCCATGATCGATCTGTATTACTGGCCCACCCCGAATGGCCACAAGGTAACCCTGTTCCTGGAAGAAGCCGGGCTGGAGTACCGCATCCATCCGGTCAACATCGGCACCGGCGACCAGTTCAAGCCGGAGTTCCTGGCCATATCGCCCAACAACAAGATGCCGGCGATCGTCGACCCGACCCCGGCCGGTGGTGGCGCGCCGCTGAGCGTGTTCGAGTCCGGTGCGATCCTGTTGTACCTGGCCGAAAAAACCGGAAAGTTCCTGTCCAGCGACCCGCGCGAGCGCGTGGAAACCCTGGAGTGGCTGTTCTGGCAGATGGCCGGGCTGGGCCCGATGAGCGGGCAGATGGGCCATTTCAACGTGTATGCGCCGGAGAAGCTTCCGTATGCCATCGAACGCTACGGCAATGAAGTGACCCGCCTGCACGGGGTGATGGACAAGCGCCTGGCCGAACACGAATGGCTGGCCGGCAGCGCGTACAGCATCGCCGACATGGCGAGCTACCCGTGGATCGGGGCCTACGACAAGCTGCCGCCGGACTTCGCCGCCTTCCCGAACCTGCAGCGCTGGCACCAGGCAATCGCTGCGCGGCCGGCCACCCAACGCGCCTACGCGCTGCGCCAGCAGGTCAATCCGGATGCCGGCAAGCCGCTCAGCGAAGAGGAGCGCAAACACCTGTTCGGCAAGCGCTGACGGCGAACCCTGGCCGGTGCTTCCGCGCATGCGGCGGCGCCGGGTTAGGATTGGGGCAGCCGTATACCGGAACCTTTCATGCGCCACCTGTTTGCTGCCCTTGCCCTGATGCTCGCCACCACCACCACTGCCCACGCTGAAAAACTCACCTTGGAAGCCATCACCGGCGCGTTGCCGCTGTCCGGCCCGACGCTGATGAAACCCAAGGTGGCGCCCGATGGATCGCAGGTCAGTTTCCTGCGCGGCAAGGACAGCGACCGCAACCAGCTGGACCTGTGGACCTACGATATCGCCAGCGCGCAGACCCGCCTGCTGGTGGATTCCAAGGTGGTGCTGCCCGGCACCGAAACGCTGAGCGATGAAGAAAAGGCACGCCGCGAGCGCCAGCGCATCGCGGCCATGACCGGCATCGTGGATTACCAGTGGTCGCCGGATGCGCGCACCTTGCTGTTCCCGCTCGGTGGGGAACTGTATCTGTACGACCTGGGCAAGCAGGGCGCGGCCGCCGTGCGCCAGCTCACCCATGGCGAGGGCTTCGCCACCGATGCCAAGCTGTCCCCGCGCGGCGGCTTCGTCAGCTTCATCCGCGCCCGCAACCTGTGGGTGATCGACCTGGCCAGCGGCCAGCAACGCCAGCTGACCGGCGACGGCAGCGCGACCATCGGCAACGGCGTGGCCGAGTTCGTGGCGGACGAGGAAATGGACCGCCATACCGGTTACTGGTGGGCGCCGGATGATTCGGCTATCGCCTTTGCCCGCATCGACGAAAGCCCGGTGCCGGTGCAGAAGCGTTACGAGGTCTACCCGGATCGCACCGATGTGATCGAACAGCGCTACCCGGCCGCCGGCGATGCCAACGTGCGCGTGCAACTGGGCGTGATCGCGCCGGCGCTGGATGCACAGCCGCGCTGGATCGACCTCGGCAAGGAGGCGGACATCTACCTGGCGCGCGTCGACTGGCGCGATCCGCAGCACCTCAGCTTCCAGCGCCAGAGCCGCGACCAGCGCCAGCTGGAGCTGGTGGAAACCACGCTGGCCGACGGCCGCCAGCGCGTGCTCGCCCGCGAAACCAGCAGCACCTGGGTACCACTGCACAACAGCCTGCGTTTCCTCGATGACGGCAGCCTGCTGTGGTCCTCCGAACGCAGCGGCTTCGAACATCTGTACCGCATCGACAAGGCCGGCAAGGCGCACGCATTGACCCACGGCGAGTGGCCGGTGGATGAGCTGCTGGCGGTGGATGAAAAAGCCGGGCTGGTGTTCTTCCGCGCGGGCATGGAATCGGCGCGCGAAAGCCAGATCTACAGCGTGCCGCTGCAGGGCGGCGCGCCGAAGCGACTGTCGCAGGCCCCGGGCATGCACAGCGCCAGTTTCGCGCGCAACGCCAGCGTCTACGTCGACAGCTGGTCCAACACCAGCACGCCGCCGCAGATCGAACTGTTCCGCGCCAGCGGCGAGAAGATCGCCACCCTGGTAGAGAACAACCTGGCCGATCCGGCCCATCCCTACGCACGCTACAAAGACGCGCAGCTGCCGGTGGAGTTCGGCACGCTGACCGCCGCCGACGGCCGCACGCCGCTGAACTACAGCGTGATCAAGCCGGCCGGCTTCGATGCCGGCAAGCGCTATCCGGTCGCGGTGTACGTCTACGGCGGTCCTGCCTCCCAGACGGTCACCAACGCCTGGCCGGGCCGCGGCGACCATCTGTTCAACCAGTACCTTGCGCAGCAGGGCTACGTGGTGTTTTCGCTGGACAACCGCGGCACCCCGCGTCGCGGCCGCGACTTCGGCGGCGCGCTGTATGGCAAGCAGGGCACCGTGGAAGTGGCCGACCAGCTGCGCGGCGTGGAGTGGCTGCAGAAGCAGCCGTGGGTGGACCCGGCGCGGATCGGGGTGCAGGGCTGGTCCAACGGCGGCTACATGACCCTGATGCTGCTGGCCAAGGCCTCCAACCGCTATGCCTGCGGCGTGGCCGGGGCGCCGGTGACCGACTGGGGCCTGTATGACACCCACTACACCGAACGCTACATGGACCTGCCGGCGCGCAACGAAGCCGGCTACACCGAAGCACGCGTGCTGACCCACATCGACGGCCTGCGTTCGCGGCTGCTGCTGATCCACGGCATGGCCGACGACAACGTGCTGTTCAGCAATTCCACGGTGCTGATGAGCGCGCTGCAGAAGCGCGGCCAGCCATTCGAGCTGATGACCTATCCGGGTGCCAAGCATGGTCTGTCCGGCGCCGATGCACTGCATCGTTATCGTGTAGCAGAAGACTTCCTGGGTCGCTGCCTGAAGCCCTGATCGCGTGACCCCGCTGTTGGCAAGGAGCCCGTTGATGCAACCACCGCCGCCGCTTCCTCCGCACGCTGCACGTGGCGGGTGGTCTCGCCACTGGCGCTGGGCACTCCCGCTGGGCGTGCTGGCTGCCCTGGCCGTGATGGGGGGCTGCATCGGCTGGGCCCTGCTGCGCTGGAGCGAGAGGGCACATGACAGCGCGCCGATGCGCGAAGCGCTGCGCCGGGCCGGCTGCAGCATCGAGGTGGCCAGCGCCTTCGGCGAGCCCCTGCAGCCCGAGCGCCTGCCTTACGGCAGCATGCGGACCCACGTCGACGGGCGGCATGAAGTCGGGCTGGTGGTCGGCGTGCAGGGCCCGCGCGGCGTAGGCACCCTGTTCGTGCGGGGCGTGCGCGTGGACGATGCCTGGGACTACCCGGTGATGTATGTGCTGGGCGAGGACGAGGCGACCTTCGACCTGAGCGCGCTGGACGATGCCGAGGCCGCTGGCGAATGCGCGCTGCAACAGTGTCGTACCGAGGCAGGCGACGATGCCTGCGAGGACGCGCCGCCCGCGCTGCGGGTATGAGCCGGTGCTTGCGGCCGTGACCTCCGGCGCATTGCCGCCCCGGTCGTGAATGCGTAGGGTGCTGGCATTGCCCGCATCCTGGAGTGTGTGATGAAGCCGCTTGTCCTTGCCATTGCCCTCGCTTTGGGCGCCGCCCCGCTGCTGTCCACCGCCCCGGCCCATGCGGCCCCGGCCGCGGCGTCCAAGAAGCCCGTCGCCGCCCCGGCCTGGGTGGCGCGCAGCAACCAGCTGGCGCAGATCCTGCTGGATGCACAGGGCCCGTTCCAGCCGGAAAGCACCGGCTTCTTCGGCGTTCCCGGCTACGACGACAAGGTCGCCGACCTCGGCCCGGACAATGCCAGGCGCTACCGCGAGGCGATGACCAAGGCACGCGGTGAGCTGCAGGCCAAGCTGGCCAGCGAGAAGGATCCCAACGTCCGCCAGGACCTGGAGATCATGATCGGCGCGGCCACCGAAAGCATCGAAGGCAGCACGCTGGGCGAGCAGTACTTCCTGCCGTGGAGCGATGCGCCGCAGACCGTCTTCAGCGGCCTCAACCTGCTGCTGTCCGACCAGGTGCCGGCAGAGCGCCGCGCCAAGGCTGTGGATCGCCTGAAGGCCTATGCGGGCCTGCAGCCGGGTGGTACGCCGCTGACCACGCTGGCCCGCCAGCGTTATGAAGAACGCCTGTCCAACAGCGCGCTGCTGCAGCCGACCAAAATCGAAGTGCAGCAGTCGCTGGACAATGTGGAGACCTACATCAGCGGCATCGAATCGCTGCTGCAGAAGTACAAGGTGACCGGTGCGGACGAGGCCATGAAGACCCTCGCCGGGCAGCTGAAGGACTACGCCGCATGGACGCGCAGCACGGTGCTGCCGAAAGCGCGCGAAGACACCCGCCTGCCGGCGCCGGTGTATGCCTACCAGCTCAAGCAGGTCGGCATCGACATCGACCCGAAGCTGCTGATGCAGCGCGCCCAGCTGGAGTTCATGGAAACCCGTTCGGCGATGCGCCAGCTGGCGCCGCTGGTGGTGCAGGCCAAGGGCCTGAAGGTCAGCGATCCGACCGATCCGGTCGCGGTGATCCGCGCGCTGAAGAAGGAAACCATCGCCAACGACCAGCTGGAAGGCCACTACCGCAAGGTCATCGATGCGATCGACCCGCTGATCCACGAACACCAGATCGTCGACGTGCCGCAGCGTGCGATGCAGATGCGGCTGGGTTCGGCAGCGGAAAGCGCGGCCAGTCCGGCGCCGCATTTCCTGCCGGCGCCGCTGGTCAACAACACCGGGCAGCAGGGCACCTTCGTGCTGCCGCTGGGCAACCCGGCCGCCGGCGAAGGCGCGCAGTACGACGACTTCAACTTTGGTTCGGCGGCGTGGACGCTGAGCGCGCACGAAGGCCGTCCCGGCCACGAACTGCAGTTCACCGCGATGGTCGAGCGCGGCGTCTCGCTGGCGCGCACGATGTTCGCGTTCAATTCGGTCAACGTCGAAGGCTGGGCGCTGTATGCCGAAGCGGAAATGGTGCCCTACGAGCCGCTGGACGGCCAGCTGATCGCGCTGCAGTTCCGCCTGCTGCGTGCCGCGCGCGCGATGCTCGACCCGATGCTCAACCTGGGGCTGATCGAACGCGCCGACGCCGAACGCGTGCTGATCGACGAAGTGAGCCTGTCCAAGGCGATGGCCACCCAGGAACTGGACCGCTACACCGTGCGCATGCCCGGCCAGGCCGGCAGCTACTTCTACGGCTACACCCGCATCCTCGAACTGCGCATGCAGACCGAACTCGCACTGGGCGCGAAGTTCGACCGCAAGGCCTTCAACAACTTCCTGCTGGACCAGGGCCTGCTGCCGCCGGACCAGCTGGCCAAGGCAGTCAACGAAGTCTTCATTCCGAAGTATCGCTGACCCACTAAAAAGGGGACGGAGGGGATTAAGTCGGTTCTGGCCCGTTTACGGCTGAAAACGACTTAATTCCCCCCGTCCCCTTTTTTTGTTCAGCGTGCGGGGATCTGCTGGGCCGGCAGGCGCGGGACGGGCTGCGGGTTGGGCACCCAGATCGCCACGCCGGCCGCCTTGCGCTGGGTGGTCGGGATGCCGATGCCAAGGCCCCCGCCGACGTGCGAACCGTAACTGCCGGCACCCACCGACATGCCCACCGGCGAGCCGCTGGAGCCCACGCCCATCAGGATCACGCCGTTGGCGCCCAGCGCGGCGGCATCACGCTTGAGGCGGGCCACGGCCGCATCGGTCTGGCCCTGCGTACCGAAGCCCACCGCGCTGGACGATTCCAGCTGGGCGATCTCCACCGAACCGGCCGGCGGGGTGGAATACACCTGTACCTGCGCCGGGTCGATGGGCGCGCGGGCCTGGCCCAGCATCACCCGTGAGGTGCTGGCACAGCCGGCCACCAGCAGCAGCACGGCGGCAGCGGCGGTCCAGCGGAATGTGGTGGTCGTCTTCATGGCTCGAACCCCTGTAGGTAGGTAGCGGATCATCGGTCCATCGATCTGAATCGGCCCCAACGCCGGGACCCTGCAGGCACGCTAGCACTGCGGCGGTGAGCGCGGCGGCAAGCCCATGCGGGCCTATCCGACGCCCACGCGAACGGCTATGGTGGGCCCCAATCCATCGGCGAGGAGGGCGTATGGGACTGATCAGTCTGTTGTGGGGCATCGTGGCACTGGTATGGATGGTGGTCGCGCTGGTGCCGCTGCTCGGCTGGGGCAACTGGTTCCTTATCCCGTTCGCCGCGGTGGGCGCGCTGATCGCAGCGATCGGCATCCTGTTCACCCATCCCAGCAAGCGCGGCCGGGCCTGGACCGGACTGATCCTCAACGGCATCGTCATCGTGGTCGGCATCTTCCGCCTGGGGCTGGGCGGCGGCATCGTCTGAGGTCGCGGTGCGACCGTCGGTCGCAGGCGGGCCGGGAGGCCGCTGGCGCGGGCGTACAATGACCAGCCCGAGGGCCGTCCGGCCCTGCCCAGCGCCAGACCGGCGCGCAACGCTCCCGACGCCCCATGATCATCCGCCCACGCCCGCACGGCTGGCAGCTGCTGTACATCCTGCGCGGTTCCATCGTTCCGGCGGTGGCGCCCAAGGTGCTGGCGATCCTGCTGCTGGCCATCGCCGTGTCCGCGGTGGTGGAACTGGGCAACGTGCCGGGCATCGAACGGGTGTCTTCCGCGCCGTTCGCGCTGCTCGGCCTGGTGTTGTCGATCTTCCTCAGTTTCCGCAACAACGCCTGCCACGAACGCTGGTGGGAAGGCCGCAAGCTGTGGGGCCAGCTCATTTTCGAATCGCGCTCGCTGGCGCGCCAGGTGCAGCAGCTGCTGCCCGACGATGCACCGCGGCGCGCGCGTATCGGGCACCTCGCCATTGCCTTCGCCCACGGCCTGGCCGCACGCCTGCGCGGCGCGGATGAAGCGCAGGTGGCACGGGAATGGCTGGAGGCCGATCAGCGTGTCCTGCTCGACGACCGCCGCAATGCGCTGGATGCGCTGCTGTCGATGATCGCCGCCGAACTGGCGGTGCCGCTGCGCGACGGCCGCCTCGCGCCGATCCTTTATGCGCAGTTCGAAGAGCGCCTGCATGCGCTGTCGTCCATCCAGGCCGGCTGCGAGCGCATCCTCGCCACCCCGCTGCCGTTCGCCTACACCCTGCTGCTGCACCGCTGTGCATGGCTGTTCTGCGTGCTGCTGCCGTTCGGCCTGGCCAGTTCACTGGGCTGGGCCACGCCGGTGCTGTCGGCGGTGCTGGCGTATGCCTTCTTCGGCCTGGACCAGCTGGGCGAAGAGATGGAAGACCCCTTCGGCACCGAACC
This sequence comes from Stenotrophomonas chelatiphaga, assembly GCF_001431535.1. GTDB lineage: Bacteria > Pseudomonadota > Gammaproteobacteria > Xanthomonadales > Xanthomonadaceae > Stenotrophomonas > Stenotrophomonas chelatiphaga. The sequence continues at coordinate 90,897 of NZ_LDJK01000043.1, read as the reverse complement.
CAACGACCTGCCGCTGGATGCGATGGTGCGGACGATTGAAATCGACCAGCTGGACGCGCTGGGCCAGCGCCCGCTACCCGACCCCCTGCTGCCGCGCGACTATCGCCTGCAGTGACCCGATGCCTTGACGGAGCCCCCCATGTCGCACCCCCTGTACCGCCCCCGCCGCATGCGCCGCGATGACTTCTCGCGCCGGATGATGCGCGAAAACACGCTGACCGTGGACGACCTGATCCATCCGGTGTTCGTGCACGAACATGCCGGCCGCACCGCGATTCCCTCGATGCCGGGCGTGGAGCGCCTGTCCATCGAAGAACTGCTGAAGGTCGGCGAGGCGGCGGTGGAGCTGGGCATCCCGGTCATCGACATCTTCCCGGTGATCGACCCGGCATTGAAGTCGCTGGATGCCGAAGCCGCCTGGGCCGACGATGGCCTGGCGCAGCGTGCGGTGCGCGCGTTGAAGGAACGCTTCCCGACGCTGGGCGTGATGACCGACGTGGCGCTGGATCCGTACACCACCCACGGCCAGGACGGCATCATCGACGACACCGGGTACGTGCTCAACGACATCACCGTCGCAGCGCTGGTGAAGCAGTCGGTGTCGCACGCACGGGCCGGCGTGGATGTCATTTCGCCGTCGGACATGATGGACGGGCGCATCGGTGCCATCCGCCGCGGGCTGGACGAGGCCGGCTTCATCAACACCCGCATCATGGCGTACTCGGCGAAGTACGCTTCGGCCTTCTACGGCCCATTCCGCGATGCGGTGGGCAGTGCCGGCAGCCTCGGCAAGGCCGACAAGAAGACCTACCAGATGGATCCGGCCAACGGTGACGAGGCCCTGCGCGAGATCGCACTGGACCTGGAAGAAGGCGCGGACATGGTGATGGTCAAGCCGGGCATGCCGTACCTGGACGTGGTGCGACGGGTCAAGGAAACCTTCGGCGTCCCGACCTTCGCCTACCAGGTGAGCGGCGAGTACGCGATGCTGAAGGCAGCCGCGGCCAATGGCTGGCTGGACGAACGTGCCTGCGTGATGGAGTCGCTGATGTGCTTCAAGCGCGCTGGCGCCGACGGCGTGCTGACCTATTTCGCGCCGCAGGTGGCGCGCTGGCTGCACGAGCGCTGACAATAGCGGCTTGTGCACGAGGAGAACGGAACCATGGAAATCCTGGGCGTTGGCCACTGGATGATCTGGATCATCGGGGTGGTGGTGTTCGGCGCGCTGATCGTCTGGCTGGCGCTGGCAGCGTTCCGCGAAAAACGGCGTGCACCGGAACTGCCGTCGGCCGCCGCACGCGTGTCACGCGAACTGCAGCAGCCTGAAGCGGTGCAGGCCGAACTGGCGGCGTTGAACCAGCGCAAGGACGACGGCCGCATCAGCGAAGCAGAGTACGAACAGGCGCGCGCCAGACTGCTCGACCGGTAGGGACGGCCGCTGGCCGTCCGCATCACCTGGTAGGGACGGCCGCTGGCCGTCCGCCGTTGGTGGGTGACGACCGTTGGTCGTCACGCTTCCGCGTCCGCCGTCAGCCCCCACACCCGGCTACCGCCACCCCACGTGGCGCCATCATCCGGTACACATCGCTACCCCCCGCCCGGGGCGCGCGCGCGCTGCTGCTGGCCAACAGCAGTTCACCCGGCTTGGCCGCGTCGATCACCGGCGCACGGGTCATCCCGTCGGCCGTGTTGAACGACAGTGCCACCGGCTGCAGGCCGCCCGCGGTCCACGCGCAGTCGCTGCGCCACAGCTGGGCCGTGCCCTCGCCGGCACGGGTGAACACCACCGCACCTTCATTCCCCAGCCAATCGCCGTCGGTTTCGTCGGCCGCACTGTTCAACGCGTCCAGCGCGACCGCCGGGCCGCGCGCATCGGCGCGTAACGTCGCCACCTGCAGGTCCCAGCCGCGCCCCTTGCCGGCCTGTCGCGCGAACAGCAAGCGCTGCCCGTCCGCGCTCAGCGCCGCGCCGCGCTCGGCCGCCTGCACGCCGGTTTCCTGCCAGCGCTCGGCTGCGCCGAACCGCCCGTCCGCGTCGATGGCCACCCGATACAGCGCCATCGTGCCATCGCGGTCGGAGGCGAACAGCAGCCAGCGCCCGTCGTGGCTGAAGTACGGGTCCAGGTCATCGGCCGCGCTGTTCAGTGCCAGCGGCTGCGGTGCCTGCCAGCGGCCGTCGCGCAGCTCGGCCTGCCACAGGTCCCAGCCTCCGCTGCCGCCGCCGCGGTCACTGGCGAACACGATGCGTTGGCCATCCGGGCGCAGGCTGGCGCGGCCTTCCCCGGCCTTGGTCGAGACCACGCCCATGCCTTCGATGCCGAATTCATTCAACGCCATCGCCACGGGGGCGCAGAGTAAACTGGCGGCCACAACCAGCAGGGGCAGGGAAGATCGCATCGTCCAGGTCCAGGCAGTACAGGGACGTCCAGTGTAGGGCGTCCCCTTCGAACCATCCGAGGATTCCATGACCGATCGCTACGCTGTCTTTGGCCACCCCATCGCCCACTCCCTGTCGCCGGACATCCACGCCGCATTCGGCCGGCAGGAAGGCATCGCGGTGGACTACCGTGCCATCGACGCCACGCCGGACGGCTTCCTCGCCGCATTGGAAGCCTTCGCTGCCGAAGGCGGCCGGGGTGCCAATGTCACCCTGCCGCACAAGGAAGCCGCCTTCGCGCTGTGCACCACGCGCACCGCGCGCGCCACCCGTGCCGGCTCGGTCAACACGCTGCTGCGCAAGGGCGACCGCTGGCACGGCGACACCACCGACGGCGCCGGGCTGGTGCGTGACCTCACCGATCGCCACGGCCAGGACCTGCGTGGTCGCCGCGTGCTGCTGCTGGGCGCCGGCGGTTCGGCCCGCTCGGTGGCCCCGTCGCTGCTGGATGCCGGCATCCGCGAACTGGTCGTGGTCAACCGCACGCCGGAACGCGCCGATGAACTGATCGATGCGATGGGCGAACCCGGCCGCGCGCTGAGCCGCTACTGGGATGACCTGCACGACCTGGGTGACTTCGAACTGATCGTCAACGCGACCTCGGCCGGCCGCGACCCCAGCGCATCGTTCAAGCTGCCGCTGTCGCTGGTCAACAGCATGACCACCGCGGTGGACCTCAACTACGGCGACGCCGCCATCGCTTTCCTGGCGTGGGCGCGTGCAGCCGAATGCCGCAACACCGTCGATGGCCTGGGCATGCTGGTCGAACAGGCCGCCGAAAGCTTCCAGCAGTGGCACGAAGTGCGCCCGGACACCGATGCGGTGTACGCCGGGCTGCGTGGCAACCACCGCCTCACCGGAGAGGAATGAGCATGCAGGGCACCGACCTGTTGATGACCGTGTTGAGCCTGGTAGGCGTGCGCCTGCCGGTGTTGATCGCGCTGACCATCGGCGTGGTCTGGGTGATGGACGTTCCGCGCGGGCCGGTGCGCAGCGGTGCGCTGGCCGGGCTGCTGCTGCTGGCGGTGACCACCGTGGTCGGCCTGCTGGCCTCGATGCTGCCGATGGTGCTGGTCAGCATGGGCCGCTACGAGTCCATTTCCGGGATGAACATGATCTTCGGTGTCGTCCACTTCGTGCTGTCGCTGATCGAAGCATTCGGGCTGGTGCTGGTGGTCTGGGCGCTGACCCGTGCCCTGCGCGGTGGCGTGCCGCGCCCGGCCTGACCCTGCACGGGTCCCTGCGGCAGCGCAGGGACCGCTCCGCAGCGGGCTGACAGGTTCAGCGTCGCGGCCCGGGCGGACCGGCCCGGCATGCGACAATACGCAGCCTGATCCCGTACCGGTAATCCTGGCGTGACTGAACCTGTCGCCGTGCCGCGCATGCTTGATGACGCCTTGAAGGATGCAATCCGCAAGGCGTACACCACGCTGCAGGCCAACACCCCCGGCTTTGCCACCCGCCGCTCGCAGAGCCAGATGATCGGCGTGGTGTCGCGTGCGCTGGCCAAGAGCGGTGGCGTGGGCGTGGTGGAGGCACCGACCGGCGTCGGCAAGAGCCTGGGTTACCTCACCGCCGGCGTGCCGATCGCCATCGCCACCAAGAAGAAGCTGGTGATCAGCACCGGCACCGTGGCGTTGCAGTCGCAGCTGGTCGAGCGCGATATCCCGAACTTCCTCAAGGCCACCGGGCTGGAAGCCACCGTGGCGCTGGCCAAGGGCCGCACCCGTTACCTGTGCACGCGCAACGCCGCCGAAGCGCAGGGCGAGGCCTCGCAGGGCGGCATGTTCGAAGACGAGCAGCCGCTGTACGACCGTCCGCTGGCCCCGATTGAAATGGACATCGCCGCGCGGCTGACGGTGGCCTTCACTTCCGGCAGCTGGGACGGTGACATCGACAACGCACCGGAAACCATCAGCCCGGGACTGCGCGGCCGCATCACCACGCCGGCCTCCGCGTGTGCCGGACGGCGCTGCGCGTATTCGGCGCAGTGCGCGGTGCTGCGTTCGCGCAATACCGTGCGTGATGCGCAGATCGTGGTCACCAACCACGCACTACTGCTGTCAGCGCTGTCCATCGGCGAAAGCGAGAACAACCAGCCGCTGATCGCCGCGCCGTCGGAGATGCTGCTGGTGCTCGACGAGGGCCACCACATCGGCAACGTGGCCATCGACCAGGGCGCGGCCAGCCTGGCGCTGGATGACATGGCCAAGCGCGTCGGGCGGCTGCAGATCCTGATCGCCGGTGCATACCGTGCGGTGGACAAGGACCGCCTGGGCAACCTGCTGCCGAACGAGGCCATCGAGGTCGCCAGCAACGTGGCCAAGCAGCTGCGCGCCTTCCGCGACCACGTCGAAGCCTTGTGGATGCCGGCCCCGGCGGACGAAGAACCGATGTGGCGCGCGGCCAACGGGCGGCTGCCCGAGGCCTGGCGCGAGCCGATCGAAGCGCTGGCCGACGACACCCGCAGCCTGTTCAACTGGGCGCACGCGGCCAACGCCCAGGTCGCCAAGGGCAAGCAGGATGACCCCGCCCGCGAGCGCCTGCAGCGCAACCTCGGCATGGCGCTGGAAATGATCGAAGGCCAGTACAACCTGTGGCAGGCCTGGCGCCGCGAAGACAAGGACGGCGCGCCGCCGATGGCGCGCTGGATCACCGCCACGCGCGAAGGCGACCTGGTACTGCACGGCTCGCCGGTGTCGGCCGCGCACGTGCTGCGCAAGCTGCTGTGGGATGAAGTGGATTCGGTGGTGATGACCTCCGCCACGTTGACCGGGGGCGGCGATTTCCAGTCGCTGGCCATCGACAACGGCATTCCGGAGGACGCCGAAATGGTGTCGCTCTCTTCGCCGTTCGACCTGCCCAACCAGGCCGAGCTGATCGTGCCGCCGTTCCCGGTCACGCCGGACGACCGCGAAGGCCACCCGCGCGAAGTGGCGCGTTACCTCGGCAAGGAACTGGACTGGAAGAAAGGCTCGATGGTGCTGTTCACCTCGCGCTGGAAGATGGAAAAAGTGGCCGGGCTGATGCCTGCCGCCAAGCGCAAGCAGGTGCTGGTGCAGGGTGAAATGTCCAAGACCCGGCTGATCGACGAACACCTGCGCCGGGTTGCCGCCGGCGAAGGCTCGGTGCTGTTCGGCCTGAACTCGTTCGGCGAAGGCCTGGACCTGCCCGGCGAAGCCTGCACCACGGTGGTGATCACCCAGGTACCGTTCGCGGTGCCGACCGATCCGCAGACCGCCACCCTCAGCGAGTGGTTCGAAGCCCGCGGGTTGAATGCCTTCAACCTGATCGCCGTGCCGCACGCGCTGCGCACGCTGACCCAGTTCGCCGGCCGCCTGATCCGCACCTCCACCGATACCGGCCGCGTGATCATCCTCGATTCGCGCCTGCTCAGCCGCCGCTACGGCAAGCGCATCATCGATGCGCTCCCTCCGTTCAAACGCGTGATCGGCTGATTGCCCCCGCCCCTGGATCACACGTGATCGGCGTATCGCCCCGGGTAGCGCCGAGACATGCTCGGCGGCTTCCCCCTTCCAGTATCTGTTCCCCTCAACGGCCCGTCGGGTCCGGCCGAGTGGTGCGCGAGCGGACGCTCACAACCAAGCTGGGCACCACAGCGCGATTCGCACTGGCCTGATCCGTCTAAAGATGGACTTCGGCACTTTCCATCAATGCTACAACGCTGGCTACAACCGACACCGGGAGATTCCTTGACGAGGCGATCATCCTGGATTCCAGCGACGCCCTCGCACCTCCTGCTGCTGCACGTGCCTCGATCCCTCTACCCTGTGCCAGCCACGAAAGGCTGATGTTCATCACTTCGCTCAGGCGCTGGAGATGTGCGATGGACGGCGAGAAGCCGTGCTCACGTTCCCAATGACCGACTGTCGAACGGTTGACGTTCAAGGCAGCGGCAAGATCGGTCTGTGAGAGCCCACGGTCCACTCTCGCTCTGCGTAATCGTGCAGCCAGTGTCGTTCCTGCGTCCAGATCCAAAGCAGTCTCCGCGAAGTGGTCTCGAGCAGGGTCCTAGTGTTCGAGATGGAGCCCCGCCAGTCAAAGGTCGACGGCGACCTTTCGCCGCATCCCGGTGTGGATCAAGACAGCGAAATCAAAGCCGAAAATGCCTTGCTGTGTGATCCACAGCAACACGCTTGCGATTGTCTCGAGGAGCGGGGATTAATGGCCGCGGACGTTGAGCAGGAGCGTATCTGGTGTCACCACGGCATGGATCGGGGAAGCCATGGATTCTGGGTTTGATGCACCTCATTGAAGCCCGGGACCGGGTACAAAACAGTACCGCTTGGCTCTCAGTGGAACCGGTGGACGTGGTGCCTGCGGCTGCGACCCTTCTTCACTGACCTACTGGCGGCAATCGTGATCGCTTACTACTTCAGCTTGGCGTACAGGCGCCTGCTGGCAACCAAAGGCATGAGCATTGCGTTGATGCTCGCACTGGGCCTGGGTGTCGGGGCCAGCATGACGATGCTGACCGTCGTCGACGCAATGACATGGGATCCGTTGCCAGGGCGTAGCAACCATCTTTTCCATCCAGTCCTGGATCCTCTGCCGGCGTCATATCCTGTCCGCGCTGGACGCGATCCACGAATGGCCATGGCATGGCCGGATGCACAAGCGTTGCTCAAGCTGGGCCCCGCTTCCCAACAGGTGGCGCTTGCCTCCGGCAAGCTGCTCGTCGACAGCCAGATGGGTGTACCCCGACCCTTTCACGCGAGAGGGCAGTACGCCACTGCCAGCGTTTTCGAGATGTTCGGGATAGCCATGGTGGCCGGCCGCCCGTGGACTCAAGGCGAACAGGAGCGTCGCGCGCGCGTGGTGGTGCTGAGCCGCTCGTTGGCCGCGCGGGTCGGTCTTGGTGAGAGACAGGTGGGTAACACCGTCAGGCTGGGCGGGCGCTCGTTTACGGTGATTGGTATCGCCGAGGACTGGAAGCCGGGGCCCCGTTTTCACACCGATCTCCAGCAGGAGGTCTTCAAAGGCTCAGAGGAGTTCTTCATTCCTCTGGGTTTGACGATGGACCTCGACCTGGAGGTTACAAGCAGCCTGTTTTCCTGGTCGGACGCGGGCACGGGAAACAGGCTGGAGGATCCCCGATCCTCGTGGCTCCAATACTGGGTCGAGCTTGGCGACGGTACCCAGAAAGCGGCATACATGCGCTTCCTGGAGCACTACGTGCAAGCCCAGGTTGACGTGGGTCGCTTTGAACGATACGTCACGCCGCGTCTGCCGAGCCTGCACGAGTACCTCAACGAACAGCAGATCGTGCCGGATGAGGTCAGGTTGCAGCTTGCGCTATGCATCGCGTTCCTTGCGGTGTGTCTGCTCAACATGAGCGCCCTGATTCTCGCCCGCTTCCTTGGCAGGAGCCATGAAATTGCCATTCGCCGCGCCTTGGGCGCGCGGCGAATCGACATCATCGGCCAACTACTGAGCGAGGCGGCGATCATTGGGGCCTGCGGTGGACTCATCGGGTTGCTTGTCGCCCAATTGGGTACTGCGCTGGTTCGCCGCCAGCCCGAAGACTACGCGGCCCTCGTGCATCTGCATCCCGGCCTGATGATGGCCACGTTGGTGCTCGCGCTGGTCTCAAGTCTAGTGGCGGCACTGCCCCCCGCGCTGCGTACGCTTTCCGGACGCGTGGCCATGCAGATAAGTGTCGCCGAATGATATTCAGTCAGATTCCGTTGATCGCAAGATCGCTGAGGCGCAACCGGATCACGGCGCTTGTCCTCTCCATGCAGATGATGGTTGCCACGGCGTGCGTGGCCAACCTGACGTCTCTTCTGATGGACAGACTGTCCACGTTGGGTCTGGATACGGGAATGCAGGAGAACGGCCTGCTGGTCGTCGAGGCGGAGTTCATTGGAGATCCCGCCAGGAACCCCTCCGCCGCCATAGCGACGGACGTTGAAACCCTGCACCGTACGCCCGGTGTGAGCGATGTCGTGGCAGTTGGGTCGCTTCCGTTGTCAGGACGGAACTGGACAGCTGGCTTCACGGACAGACCCATTGAAGGGGACCAGATCGAAGGCATAACCGAGGTGGAGCCTTCGGTGTATGCGGTCTCTGCTCCAGCGGTGCGTCTACTGGGGCTGGAACTGATCGCCGGACGGGATCTTTCGCCTGATGCGTTTGTCGCCATGCGTTCCAAAGATGGCTATGCAGGGCTGCACAGCGCAGGCGAAGCTGTTTTGTCCGAAGCAGTGGCGAGGCGCATTTTTCCTGGCAGTAGTGCGATCGGCAGGTTCATCTATGCCGACGCACGGTACCCGGTGCGCGTGGTCGGCGTTGTCAGAAGGCTGTCCAGGCCTGTGCTCCGCAATCACGAAGATGACGGCCTGTCCCTGATGCTGCCGCTTGTTCCTGATACGAACCGGGTCATGTACGCGATCCGCGAGTCGACGGGCGTAGCGGGCATTGGCGTGAACAAAGCGCGGGAGGTGTTGTTCCAGCTCGATCCTACGCGCAGCATCGTGAGCAGCACCACCTTCGGGGAGCTGCGTTCGGACTACCTCCGCCATGACCAGATCATGGCCGTCGTTTTCCTGAGTGCCACGCTCGCCCTGCTCCTGGTGACCGCCATCGGCGTCTATGGGCTGTCCAGCTTCTGGGTTCGCCGACGCTATGCGCAGATAGCCATAAGGCGTGCACTTGGGGCGCGAAGGGTGGATGTCATGGTGTATTTCCTGGTCGAAAACCTGATGCTGGCGGCGGTAAGCACGTTGATCGGGACGACCGCAGCCATGGGCATCAACCTGCTGGTTGCCAGACACTACGAGGTGGCACGACTGGGTCCGGCCTATCTGCTGGCGGCAGCACTTGCGGTTGTTCTGCTTGGGCAGATCGCGGCATTTGTTCCTGCCTGGCGTGGTGCCAGGCAGGGGCGGTAGAAGGGGGGCGAAATGCCCCAAGGCTCGGCGCTACCGCGGGTATCGGTAGTGACGGCCGCTGACCGTCACGCTTGTGCCTGCCGCTGCCTTCGGCGCTACCGTGCAGACCCCTCTTCGTCAGTCGAGCAGGGCGGTGTTGCGGACGGCGCCCTTGTCGGCGCTGGTCGCCAGCAGGGCGTAGGCCTTCAGCGCGCTGGTGACCTTGCGCGGGCGTGCTTCCAGCGGCTTCCAGCCGCGTGCATCGGCGGCGGCGCGACGCTCGGCCAGGGTGGCGTCGTCCACCAGCAGGGTGATGCCGCGGGCGGGGATGTCGATGCGGATGCGGTCGCCGTCGTGGACCAGGCCGATCACGCCGCCGCTGGCGGCTTCAGGCGACACGTGGCCGATCGACAGCCCTGAGGTGCCGCCGGAGAAACGGCCGTCGGTAAGCAGCGCGCATTGCTTGCCCAGTCCCTTGGACTTCAGGTAGCTGGTCGGGTACAGCATCTCCTGCATGCCCGGCCCGCCCTTCGGCCCTTCGTAGCGGATCACCACCACGTCGCCCGGCTTCACCTGATCGGCAAGGATGCCGGCCACCGCCGCGTCCTGGCTTTCGAATACGCGCGCATTGCCCTCGAACACATGGATGGACTCGTCCACGCCGGCGGTCTTCACCACGCAGCCGTCCACCGCCAGGTTGCCGCGCAGCACCGCCAGCCCGCCTTCCAGCGAATAGGCATGCTGCAGCGAACGGATGCAGCCTTCGGCACGGTCCAGGTCCAGCGACGGCCACCGCGTGGCCTGGCTGAAAGCCACCTGGGTGGGGATGCCGGCCGGGCCGGCGGCAAAGAACTCATGCACCTTCGCATCATCGGTGAGCGTGGCATCCCAGCGCTTCAACGCGTCGGCCAGCGACGGGCTGTGCACGGTCGGCACCGAGGTATCCAGCAGCCCGGCACGGTCCAGTTCGCCGAGGATGCCGAACACCCCGCCGGCACGGTGCACGTCTTCGATGTGGTATTGCGGCGTGTTCGGCGCCACTTTGCACAGCTGCGGCACGCGCCGCGACAGCGCATCGATGTGGGTCAGGTCGAAGTCCACGCCGCCTTCCTGCGCGGCCGCCAGCAGGTGCAGGATGGTGTTGGTCGAGCCGCCCATGGCGATATCCAGCGTCATCGCGTTGCCGAACGCGGCCGCGGTGGCGATGCCGCTCGGCAAGGCGCGCGGGTCTTCGCCGCCATACCAGCGGTGGCACAGCTCCACGATCACCCGGCCGGCGCGGCGGAACAACATCTCGCGGTCGGCGTGGGTTGCCAGCGTGGTGCCGTTGCCCGGCAGTGACAAACCCAGCGCTTCGGTCAGACAGTTCATCGAATTGGCGGTGAACATGCCCGAACACGAACCACAGGTGGGGCAGGCGCTGCGCTCGTACTCGGCGACCTTTTCATCGGAGGCGCTGTCATCGGCGGCGATCACCATCGCATCCACCAGGTCCAGCTTGTGCTCGGACAGCTTGGTCTTGCCCGCTTCCATCGGGCCGCCCGACACGAAGATCACCGGGATGTCCAGGCGCAATGCGGCCATCAGCATGCCGGGGGTGATCTTGTCGCAGTTTGAAATGCAGACGATGGCATCGGCGCAGTGCGCGTTGACCATGTACTCCACCGAGTCGGCGATGATTTCGCGGCTCGGCAGTGAATACAGCATGCCGTCGTGGCCCATGGCGATGCCGTCATCCACCGCGATGGTGTTGAACTCCTTGGCCACGCCGCCGGCCTGTTCGATTTCGCGTGCAACCAGCTGGCCAAGGTCCTTCAGGTGCACGTGCCCGGGCACGAACTGGGTGAAGGAGTTGGCGATGGCGATGATCGGCTTGTGGAAGTCGCCGTCCTTCATGCCGGTGGCACGCCACAGGGCGCGGGCGCCGGCCATGTTGCGGCCGGCGGTGGAGGTGCGGGAACGGTACTCAGGCATGGGCTGGCAGGAACGGGCGGGCCGTACGACGTGGGTGTCTGGCGATCATGCCGGAAGATCTCGGTTGCTGCTGCAACCACCCGGACCGTCGGGCCGGGGGGGCCGCGCATTTTTCCCGATGGCTGGAACCTGACCCCATCGTTCATGTTGTTGCTTTGCCGACTTTGGTTGCAGGCGCTGATGCGGCATTATTGGTGGGTTGATCCGCATGAGGCATGAGGCCATGAAACGTTCCCGCACCACCGCGCTGCTGTTGATGAGCGCCGCACCGCTGCTGTTCACCGCCTGCCAGAAGGACGAACAGGTGCAGGTGCAGGAAGGGCTGTATACCTCCGTGCAGGCCTGCACCGAGGCCACCGGCGATCCGTCGTCGTGCCGCAATGCCTTTGCCGAAGCGCAGCGGCAGTCTGCCGATGCCGCGCCGAAGTACGCCGACAAGGCGGCCTGCGAAGCCGATTACAAGCCGGAAGAATGCGTGGAACAGCGCACCTCGGCAGGCACCTCGTTCATCGGGCCGATGATGATGGGCTTCTTCATGTCGCAGATGATGAACAGCGGACGTGCGGGCCTGGCCCAGCAGCCGCCGGCCGCCAGCCCGGCCTACCAGGACAAGAACGCCGGTTGGGCGCGCTCGGCCCCGGGTGGCAGCGGTGGCCTGAACACCGCCAGCGGCATCGGCGCCGGCAAGGCCGGCCTGGCCCCGGTCAGCAACGTGCCGAACCGCGCCACCACCGCCAGCCGCGCCGGCTTCGGCAGCACCAGCGCGCGCCGTAGCGGCGGCAGCTTCGGCGGCTGATCGATGCAGCGTGTCCGCATTGCCGAGCGCGCCCAGTGGCGCGCTCGTGCCGAAGAAGCCGGCTTCCGCTTCCACACCATCGATGGCCAGCCGTACTGGGATGAAACGGCGTACTACGCCTTCACCCTGCGCCAGATCGAGCAGGACATCGAAGACCCCAGTGCCGAACTGCACCAGATGGCGCTGTCCCTGGTCGACGACGTCGTGGCCTCCGATGCGCTGATGGACAAGCTGGCGATCCCGGCGCATTACCGCGACTGGATCGCCGACAGCTGGCGCCAGCGCCAGCCGCACCTGTACGGCCGCCTGGACCTGGCCTATGACGGTAGCGGCCCGGCCAAGCTGTACGAACTGAACTACGACACCCCGACCTCGCTGTTCGAAGCCAGCTTCTTCCAGTGGCAATGGCTGGAAGACCAGCGCAACGCCGGTCGCCTGCCGCAGCACGCCGACCAGTTCAACGCCCTGCATGAAGCACTGGTGGAGCGTTTCGGTGAGCTCGCCGCCAGGCTGCCGCCGCCGCTGTTCTTCAGCGCCGTGGGCAGTTCGCAGGAAGACGTGGGCACGGTGGACTACCTGCGGGACTGCGCCGCCCAGGCCAACCTGCACGGGGAGGGCATCGCCATCGAAGACATCGGGCTTTCCGAAGATGGCCGCTTCACCGCGCTGGACGACACGGTGATCGGCACGCTGTTCAAGCTGTATCCCCTGGAAGACCTGATGGCTGAGGAATTCGGCCGCGCGCTGCCGGCGTCCGGGGTGCAGTTGCTGGAACCGGCATGGAAGGCGGTGCTGAGCAACAAGGGCATCCTGCCGTTGCTGTGGGAGCGCCATCGCGGGCATCCGAACCTGCTGGAATCGCACTTCGATGATGGCCGCACGCTGGGTGCCGGCTGGGTCCGCAAGCCGCTGTTCTCGCGCGAAGGCGCCAACATCGAAATGCACCTGGCCGATGGCAGCGTGCAGCGCAGCGACGGGCCCTACGATGGCCCGGCGATCCTGCAGAAAGCGCATCCGTTGACCCGTTTCGAAGGCGGTTATCCGCTGATCGGCAGCTGGGTGATCGGCGACCAGGCCTGCGGTATCGGCATCCGCGAAGATGACAGTGCGATCACCCGTGACAGTGCGCGTTTCGTGCCGCACGCGATCATCGACGAAGCGCCGACGCAGATCTACGTCTGACCCCACGCGGTGACGACCAACGGTCGTCACCTGCCAAGGCCGGGCGGGCATCCGGTGGCGCCGTGCCATGCCCGGCGGCTTTGGGTCGGCATTGCGTGATGGACGGCCAGCGGCCGTCACTACCGTACGGGCGGCCAGCGGCCGTCACGACCCGGTTACAGCAGGCCGTCGCGCTTCACCGACAGGTAGCGCTCCACCAGCGCGCCGGGCAGCGCGTCGGCGGTGACATCCAGCACCATCACGCCATGGCTGCGCAGCGCATCGTGCGCCTGCGCACGCTGTTCCAGGTACATCGCCGCGGCACCGGCGTGGGCGGCATCGGTGGGCTCCAGCACCGGCTGCTGCAGTGCCTGGTCCAGCACCTGTTCGCGCAGGCTGGCCACGCACACCAGGTGGCGCCGCTGCAGCAGCTTCACCGCGGCCAGCAGGTCTTCGATGTCCTCGTCGCGCACGTTGGTCACCAGCATCACCAGCGCCCGCCGCCGCTGCAGGACCGAAAGCCGGGTAGCCGCGGCCAGGTAGTCGGTCGCCACCGGCTGTGGCTGCAGGTCATGGCTGGCGCGCAGCAGGTCGTCGATGGTGCCCATGCCGCGCTTGGGCGCCACCCAGCGCGGCTCGCCACCAATGGCATGCAGGCCGACACCGTCGCCCTGGCGCAGCGCCAGGTAGGACAGCACCAGCGCGGCGTTCAGTACCTGGTCGAAGTGCGAAAGCCCGCCGTCGCTGGCCATCATCCGGCGACCGGTGTCGAGCATCAGCAGCATCTGCTGGTTCTTTTCATCCTGGTACTCGCGCGATACCAGCCGGCGCGCGCGCGAGGTGGCCTTCCAGTCGATCTGGCGCAGGCTGTCACCGATGCGGTACTCGCGCATCTGGTGGAAATCGGTGCCTTCGCCGCGCCGGCGCTTGAGGTGTGCGCCCACCATGCGCGAAGCCTGTTCGGCACTGAACAAGGCAAAGCGGGTCAACGGCACGAAGTTCGGGAACACCCGCACCTCGAGGGCAGGCGGCACGCTGCGTCGCTGCGTCCACAGCCGCCACGGCGACTGCAGGCGCAGTTGCACACCTTCGAAGCGGAACGCGCCCCGCTGCGGCGGCTGCACGTGGTACTCCAGCGTGGTCGCAAAGCCGGCACGCAGGCGCAGCCGTCGCGGCAGGCCTTCGCTATGCCATGCACCCGGCACCAGGTCGAACACCTCCAGCCGCATCGGTTGCTCGGCCTGCAGGCTCAGCTGCACCGCGCGGCGCACGTCCAGCGCCAACGACTCCGGCATGTGCCGCTGCACGCGGGGCGACGGCAGCCGGCGCACGCGCAGCAGGTCGACCAGCCCGATCAGCAGCAGCGTCGCCAGCAGCGCCCACCAACTCCAGCGCGGCAGGCCGCCGGCCAGCACCACGCCGCCCACGCCGGCCCACGCCAGCAACAGCCACAGCAGGGGCAGGGCAGGCCTCATCGGCGCGGTGCGTCCACCTTGGCCAGCAGCGCCGACAGCACGTCGTCCGCACCCTGGCCTTCGATCTGCAGCTCCGGGGCCAGCGCGATGCGGTGGCGCAAGGCCGGGCGTGCGATATCGCGCACGTCGTCCGGGGTGACGAAATCACGGCCGGACAGCAACGCCTGCGCACGCGCGGCACGCACCAGCGCGATGCTGCCGCGCGGCCCCGCACCGAGTGCGATCCCCGGCCATTTGCGGGTGGCGGCAACGATGCGCACCGCGTAGTCGATCACTTCGGCATCCACGGTGATGGCGGCGGTCGCCTGCTGCAGCGCGACCACCTCGCCGGCGCTCAGCACGCGCGGCACGCGTTGCAGGTCGAAGTCGCTGGCGCTGCGCCCGGTGGTGACCGCATCGACCATGCGCTTCTCTTCTTCCAGCGCCGGGTAATCGATGATGATCTTCAGCAGGAAGCGATCCAGCTGCGCTTCGGGAAGCGGGTAGGTCCCTTCCTGTTCAACCGGGTTCTGCGTGGCCAGGGCCATGAACGGCGGCGCCAGCGGGAACGATTTGCCTTCGATGGTGACCTGCCCCTCCTGCATCACTTCCAGCAGCGCGGACTGGGTCTTGGCCGGTGCGCGGTTGATCTCATCGGCCAGCAGCAGGTTGGTGAACACCGGCCCGCGACGGATCTTGAAGCTCTCGCTCTTGGGGTCGTACACCGCGTGGCCGCTGACATCGCTGGGCATCAGGTCCGGGGTGAACTGCACCCGGCCGTGGTCCAGTTCCAGGGCCTGCGCCAAGGCGCGCACCAGCAGCGTCTTGCCCAGTCCCGGCACGCCTTCGATCAGCACGTGGCCGCCGGCCAACAGCGCGATCAGGATCTGGTCCAGCACCTCCTGCTGGCCGATGAAGGCATGGCCGACCGCTTCGCGGATCGCGTCCACGCGTTCGACCAGGTCACCGGCAACCGGCGAAGGCCCACCCAGCGGCGGCGGGGACGAAGGGGTGTTTTCCAGTTCGGTCATAGCAGGCGTCTCATCTGCAGCAGGAGGGCAATCCGCTCTTTCAGGGCGGTAAGGTCGTTGGCGGCGGGCGCGGCCAGCGCGGTGCGTACCCGGCTTTCCGGCCACTGCAGCAGGGTGGCGATGGCCTGTTCCTGGGCGGCGCCTTCCAACGCGGCGGCGATCGGCGCGCGCGCCTGCAGCCGGCGCAGGAACAGTGCACGCACCGCGGCATGCAGGCGGGCGCCCTGGCGCTGGCGCAGCAGCAGCTCACCGCTGGCGCGCACGTGTTCCAGCAGCGAACGGCGTTCGGCCAGTGGCGAGGGCAGTTCACTGCCGAAGCGCTGCGAGCGCATCCACAGCCAGCCCAACAGGGACAGCAGCAGGGGCAGCCAAAGCGGCCATCCCTCGAAGAACATCCGCGCCCACAGCGACGGCGGCCGGCTGGCATACACCAGCCACATCGTGCCCTTGCCGTAGTTCGGCTGCAGCAGGTAGCGCGCAAGGTCGCGGTGCGGCCCGTCGTACAGGCCATCGCGGGGGTTGTCCAGATCGCGCTTGGGTCGGTACTGGGCAACGATGAACGATGGGGCTTCCGGCTGGCCGCGCATGAAGTCCATGTCGGCCAGTACATCCACGCTGCCCTTGCCGTGGCGCAGGCGCGCGAACACCAGGCCGCTTTCGTTGCCCCACTGCCGCTGCACGTTGGCCTGGGCGGCATCGCTGAGATCGAAACGGCGGCCGCCGCAGAACTCCTGGTGGCGGTCTTCGCCTTCGACCTGGAAGGGTTGGCAGTTGCTGCCGAAGCCCAGGCTGCCGATGCCCAGCGCCTGCAGCAACGCGGGCTCCCGGCGTTCGTCATCGTTGCCGGTTGGCGGTGTGCGCACCAGCAGGTGCCCGCCACGCTGCACCCAGGCCAGCAGCGCGGCCACTTCCGGCGCGGGCAGTTCGCCACTGTCCTGCAGCAGCACCACGGTGTCGCCGGCGGCCGGTGACATCACCGCCATGTCCAGCCGCGCGCGTGCCTGCACCTGCAGGCCATCGGCGCGCAGTGCCTGGCCCAGCACGTACAGCGGGTTGTAACTGGCTTCGCCCTGCGGCGGCAGCGTTTCGGTCCGGGTCACCTGCTCATGGGTGCGCAGGAACCACACTCCCAGCGGCACGCTGACCAGCACCGCCAGTGCGATCACCACCGGCCACAGCACGCGCGCCTTCATGCCGGCCACCGGTACTGCGCCTGCAGGGCATCGGCCAGCGCTGCAAACGCATCGCGCGAGGGCAGGCGGTTGCCGTAGGCGGCGTACTGCCACATGCGCACGATGGCGCCGAACAGTTCGCGGTCACGCGCATCGGGCATGCGGCGCGAAGCACGCAGCACCTGCGCTTCGGTGGCGCCGGGCGGCAGCACCACGCCACTGCGTTCCACCACCGTGCCCACGCTGGCGCGGTACAGCAGGGCCAAGGCCTGGCGCGGCAGCCCGCGATCCCACAGTTCGCGCGCGCGGGTCGCCACGTCGGGCGGCACCACCTCGGGCAGGGTGATGGAGTCTTCGGTCACCGCGCTGGCGCTGACAGCCTTGCGCCGGCCGGAGCCACGCAGCCACGGCAGCCAGCGCCGCGCGGTCAGCAGCAGCACCAGCAGCAACACGCCGAGCAGCAGCCACAGCCCCCATTCCATCGCCAGCGCGACCATCTTGGCGGCCGATCCGGCAAGCTCCCTGGATTTGCCCGCGTCGGCTTCGCGCTTGAGCCGCTCGCGTTGCCTGCGCTCGGCTTCGTCCTCGGGTTCACGCGTTTTCCATTCGGTCACCGTCCGGGTGGGGCGCTGCAGCGGATCTTCATACGCGCGCTGCACCGCCTGGCGGAAGCCGGCGGTATCCACCGGAGCGTCGCCGAAGATGCCCACTGGGGTGTCGTCGGGGTCTATCGGAGACAGCGCCGGCGCCTCTTCCCCGCTCGCCTCTTCGGTCTCGCTGTCCTCATCGTCGGCAGCGGCGGTCGCGTCCTGTGCCGTGTCCTGCGCCTGCACCGGCGCGTACGCGGCCGGCAGCGCGAACAGCACCACCAGCAGCAGCAACGGCGCTGCCTGCTGCAGGCGCTCGCGCAGGCGGCGGAAGCTGATTTCCACGTCCCATGCTTCCATCTGCGTGCGGCGGTTGAGGTACAGGCCGAAGCCTGCGCCCACATGGAACGGCCCGATCACGCTGGCGGCCAGCCAGAACACGCCATTCAATCCGAACTTCGCCCACGCCGGGGTGTCCTGCCGCACCAGTTCCCACGCCGCGCGCCAGGAATCGCTCAACAGTTCCACCGGTACGAACAGGAAGATCGCCGACAGCGCGCCGATCACCAGCACGGCTTCAAAGCCGAGGCACAGCAGCGTGAGCAGCATCGACGGACCCGCCGCCGCGCTCAGTACCGCACGACGGCGCAGGCTGCGCAGTGATGCATCGGCGCCCTCCAGCAGGTTCACCGGCAGGCACACGTTGCGTACCGGGCTGAAGCGCCGCCAGCCCAGGTAACCCCAGAACCCGCTGACGCCCCACCCGCGTTGCGCACGCAGTGCCTGCCATGCGCTGACCGGTTCGCCGAATACATCGCGTGACAGCACGTACAGCACCACGCGCTCGAACAGCGGCTTGCACCACCACAGCAGCAGCCACGCCCAGCCGAAGGCATCGCCGTGCCACCACGCCAGTGCATTGAACAGCAGGAACAGCGGCGCACTGGCCAGCAGCCAGGCACCCCATGCCGCGCGCGGCTGGCGACGCGCCAGCGCGGTGCCCAGCTCCATCGCCTCCCAGCTGCTGCGTGCACGCAGCGCCACGTTGAGCTGGTCAATCCGCATGTGCATCCCCGCGGCCACCGCGCCACAGCCACAGCAGCACCAGCGTCCACAGCACGGCGGCCACGCTGTACTTGCCCCACGCCGGGATGCTGGCGATGGACGACCAGAACGCTTCGATGAAGGCCGCCACCAGCAGCATCGCGGCGACGCCCAGGCACAGCCGTGCACCGATGCGGCCGCCTTCCACCAGCGCATCCAGGCGGCGCAGGCGACCGGGCGCGACCAGCCGCAGCCCCAGCTGCAGGCCGGCGCCGCCGGCGATCACGATGGCAGTCAGTTCGAAGGCACCATGGCCGACCACGAAGCGCCAGAACGGATCGCCGTGGCCCACGTGCTGCAGGTGCCCGGCCACCGTGCCGATGGTGATGCCGTTGAACAGCAGCACCAGCACCGTGCCGACACCGGCCAGCAGGCCACTGGCGAAGGTACGCAGGCCGATGCTGATGTTGTTCATGATGTAGTAGCCGAACATCATCCAGTCGGTGCCACTGTCGCGGCCCAGGTTGGGTGAAGACGGGTCATACATGCGCTCCACCTGCGCCAGCCGCGCGTTGTCCATCAGCAGGTGGACCAGCTCAGGCCGCAGCTGCACGGCCACGAAGCTGCCCACCAGCGGCACCGCGAACAAAGCCAGCGCCACCCACATCACCGTGGACTGGCTGCGCACCAGCTGCGGGAAATCGGCGAACAGAAACTCCAGCACGCCACGCCAGCGGAACGCCGGCGTGCGGTACAGCAGCGTGTGGCCGCGCTGCATCAACTGCTGCAGGTGCTCCACCAGCTGCGGGCTGTAACCGCGCTGGCGGGCCAGTGCCAGCTGCTGGCACAGGCGGCGGTAGCGCTGCGGGAATTCGGCATCGGCCGGCAGCGCGGGATCCACCGGCGCACGCGCGCGGCGGCGGCGGCCCAGGTGCGCGCGCTGCTCCAGCCAAGCTTCCAGGGCCTGCCATTCGGGTTGGTACCGGCTGACGAACTGTTCCTGCTTCATCGCCGCCCCAGCAACCAGTTGGCCATGGCATACAGGCGCAGCACGCCGACCTGGCCGTTGGCTTCGGTCAGCGGGCTGACGATCGCCGCCAGTTCCTGCTGGCGTGCCGGTACCAGCAGCGGCGCGCGTTCGGCGAAGGCGATCACCGCCGATTGTTCCAGCGGCTGCAGCGGCACCGGTGGCGGCAGCGCACTGTCGATGGTGGCCGCCGGCGCACGGATGCGCGGCTCTGCATGCACCACCAGGGTGCCGGCGACCAGATCGCCAAGCCGCCGGCCATGCGGATCGAACAGGCTGCTGAGCAGCCCCAGCGCGTAGCCGAAAGGCAGCATGTCCACGGTGCGCAGCAGGTTGCGGGTGACCGACCCACTCCAGCCCACCGGTGCCCCGTCGCGGGCGATCACCCGCAGGCCCATCGCCCGCTTGCCCAGGGTCTGCCCCCAGATCGCTTCGAGCACGATGGTGTAGGCCCAGTACAGCAGGAACATCAGGGTCAGGTGCAGTCCACGACCGAACTCATCCAGCAGTGCCAGCGGAAAGGCCAGCACGATCAGCACGGCCGCGCGGATCGAAAAATCGATGAGCCAGGCCAGCGCGCGCGGCAGTGGGCCGGCGGCACGCAGCTGCAACGGCACGCCTTCGGGCGTGACCACTTCGCGGTAGGTGTCCAGCATCGGCATTGCGGTCATCTGTGCCGGATTCCTCTCCGGCAGGCGGCCACGGGCATGTGAGTCTCGACGTCGTCCTGGGTCGGAGCCTGACTTTAGCAGGTTGCCGGGCTCACCGAGCCGACTGACGTCGGCGCTGCCTGCAGCTGGGAGCTCAGCCCAGGTACTCGTCCTTCAGCCGCACGTAGTGGGCGGCAGAATAGTGCAGCGCTTCGATCTCGCTGTCTTTCAGCATGCGTGCCGGGCGTGCGGGGTTGCCCAGCCACAGTTCGCCTTCACCCACCACTTTGCCCGGGCCCACCACCGCACCGGCACCGACGAAGCCATGCTTCTCCACCCGCGCGCCATCGAGGATGCAGGCGCCCATGCCGATCAGGCTGTAGTCGCCGATGCTGCACGCATGGATGATGCAGCCATGGCCGACCGTCACGCCTTCGCCGATCAGCGTGGGAAAGCCGGCCTTGTTGAACGGGCTGTGGTGGCTGACGTGGATGATGGTGCCGTCCTGCACGTTGGTGCGCGCGCCGATGCGCACGAAGTTGACGTCACCGCGGATCACCGTGCCCGGCCAGACCGATGCGTCCTCGCCGATTTCCACATCACCGATGATCGTGCAGGCAGGATCGACGTAGGCACGCGCGCCGAGCACCGGCATCTTGTCGCGGAAGGGGCGCAGCGGGTTCATCGGCTTCTCCGGTATAGCGCCGGGCCCTGCCCGGCAGAAAGGGTAGCGCCGAGCGAGCCTCGGCTGGTAACGGTAGCGCCGAGCCATGCTCGGCGAGCGCAGCGGATCGCAGGCCCGCCGACCTAGGCCACGCGGCCGCGGCGCGAACGTTCCAGATGCACCAGCAGCAGCGAAATCGCCGCCGGGGTCATGCCGGGGATGCGCTGCGCCTGGCCGATGGTCTGCGGCCGCACGCGCTCCAGTTTCTGCAGCGCCTCGGCCGACAACCCGCGCACGATCGCATAATCGAAGCCCTCGGTGATCGGCGTGGATTCGTGCCGCTGCTGGCGCTCGATCTCCTCGCGCTGGCGGTCCAGGTAGCCGGCGTACTTGACGCCGATCTCCACCTGCTCGGCCACCTTGGCATCGTCCACGCCCGGGCCCAGCGAGGGCACCTGCATCAGCTTGGCGTAGTCCAGTTCCGGGCGCTTGATCAGGTCCAGCACGTTGGTTTCGCGGCTCACCGCCACGCCCAGCACCTGTTCCACTTCGCGCCCCAGTGCATTGCCCGGCGTGGCCCAGACCGCGCGCAGGCGGGCACTTTCAGCGCCCACCGCGGCCTGCTTGGTCTCGAACGCCGCCCAGCGGCGGTCGTCCACCAGGCCCATCTCGCGGCCGACCGGGGTCAGGCGCTGGTCGGCGTTGTCTTCGCGCAGCTGCAGCCGGTATTCGGCGCGGCTGGTGAACATGCGGTACGGCTCGGTGGTGCCGTGGGTGATCAGGTCGTCCACCAGCACGCCCAGGTAGGCCTCATCGCGGCGCGGGCACCAGCCGTCCAGCCCACGCACCTGGCGGGCGGCATTCAGGCCGGCCAGCAGGCCCTGCGCGGCCGCCTCTTCGTAGCCGGTGGTGCCGTTGATCTGGCCGGCGAAGAACAGCCCGCCCACGGTCTTGGTTTCCAGCGATGCCTTCAGCCCGCGCGGATCGAAGTAGTCGTATTCGATGGCGTAGCCGGGACGGGTGATATGCGCGTGCTCGAAGCCGCGGATGCTGCGCACCATCGCCAGCTGCACATCGAAGGGCAGCGAGGTGGAAATGCCGTTGGGGTAGATCTCCACGATGCCCAGGCCTTCGGGTTCGACGAAGATCTGGTGGCTTTCCTTTTCGGCAAAGCGCACCACCTTGTCTTCGATGGACGGGCAGTAACGCGGGCCGATGCCCTCGATCTGCCCGCTGTACAGCGGCGAGCGGTGCAGCGACTCGCGGATGATGTCGTGGGTACGCGCGCTGGTGTGGGTGATCCAGCAGCTGACCTGCGGCGGATGCTCATCCACCGAGCCCAGGAAGGACATCACCGGCCGCGGCTCGTCACCAGGCTGTTCGTCCATCACGCTGTAATCCAGCGAACGCCCGTCGATGCGCGGCGGGGTGCCGGTCTTCAGCCGGTCCACCTGGAACGGGCGTTCACGCAGGCGCGCGGCCAGCGTGGTGGCCGGCGGGTCGCCCATGCGGCCGGCGGCGTACTGGGTCGGCCCGACGTGGATCTTGCCGGCCAGGAAGGTACCGGCGGTCAGCACCACCGCCGCCGCGTCGAAGCGCAGGCCGGTCTGGGTGAGCACGCCACGCACCTGGTCGCCTTCGATGACCAGGTCATCCACGGCGGCCTGGAACACGGTCAGGTTCGGCTGCGCTTCCACGATGGCGCGGATCGCCATCCGATACAGGTTGCGGTCGGCCTGGCAGCGGGTGGCGCGCACCGCCGGTCCCTTGGACGCGTTCAAGGTGCGCCACTGGATGCCGGCGCGGTCGGCGGCATGTGCCATCGCCCCGCCCAACGCATCGATTTCCTTGACCAGGTGGCCCTTGCCGATGCCGCCGATCGCCGGGTTGCAGCTCATCGCGCCCACGGTTTCGATGTTGTGGGTGAGCAGCAGGGTGCGCGCGCCACCGCGTGCCGCGGCCAGGGCCGCTTCGGTGCCGGCGTGGCCGCCGCCGATGACGATGACGTCGTAACGATGGAAGGAGTCGGTCATGGGGAACGCAGGGGGTGGCCGCAGCCATCGGTTGGGAAGGCGCAGGCGCCTTGGAGGGTGGCGATTTTAGCGCCAATCGCAGCCGGGGTCAGATTCCTTTCGCCGCCTGCCGGAAAGAAACCCGCGCAGATTCGTGAATCGACCCTAAAGTTGGCATGGAACCTGCAGATATATCCATAGCACCCAGCGTGATCGGCGCCATTGGCGCTACGGACCGGAATTGGAACAGGGGCTGGTCCAGATGCACATTGGGGAAGCGTAGGGCCGGCAGTCGGGGGACTGTCCGGCCCTGTTTTTTTCCGGGACACCGGAGCAAGGCCGTTCCACCTGCAACAACCGCTGAAACAACAAGGCCCCGCTTGCGCGGGGCCTTGTCTTTTTAGGTGCCGACATCCGACAGGGCCGGAACAGGGGGGATCCAGATGTTCCTGGCGGATATCGACGTAGATCGTATGACCGGCTGCGTCGACTTTGTCACTTTTGGACGCGGCGGGTCAATCCGGGCCTACTTTGAACCTTCCTGACAGAAGGTTCAAGAGCCGATCACCGCTCCTGCTGTCGTTCTGTGGAGCGGTTCAAGTTTCGCCACGGCGAACCACTGGGACGCGGCGCCGACGCCGGGCGTGGCGGCGCTGAAGGGCGTACCTGCTGCTGCGGCTGCGGACGGTTCATGCCCTGCGGCGGACGCGATGGACGCGTGTTGCCATCCAGGTTGCGCCATGGTGAGCCGCCGCCGTTGTTGCCGGGCGGGCGGGTAGTGGGCGGACGCGGACGGTCCGGCGGCGGACGATTGCCTGGCGGACGGTGGCCATGATGCGGCGGCCGGTAATTCGGGTAGGGACGATAGACCGGGTAGCCGTAGCCATAGCCGCCACCGTAGTAGCCACCGCCGTAGTAGCCGCTGCCGTAACCATAGGGGCTGCCGCCGTAGCCATACGGATAGCCCGCCGGATAGCGGTATTCCGTGGAAGGCGCGCCGTGGTAATAGCCACTGCCGCCACCACCGCCACCGCCGCCGACATAGTCGTACGTGGCGCAGCCGGACAAAGCCAACAGCAGGCCTCCGGCAACCATCAAGCGCATCTTCATGACACGGCCCCCTAGGGTGAGGACTCCAGCTTAGCCTTTCGCATTGAATCGCCGCTAAATCCGCACCCCCCAAGCATGAATGGTTGGCAATCGACCCGATATCGACAGCTGCAGGCGCTGCGAGCGGGTAGGGGCATACGTTAATCTTTGCAGATGAACGAGGCGCTACCACCCCCCGCCCAAGCTGTACTTGAAGCCGCCGCGCGGATCGCGCCGCATGCGGCAGTGACGCCCGTACTGCGCTCGCAGACGCTCGATGCGCTGGCCGGCGCGCAGCTGGCCTTCAAGGCGGAACACCTGCAGCGCAGCGGCGCGTTCAAGTTCCGCGGCGCCTGCAACGCGGTGTGGTCGCTGTCCGCCGACCGGGCACCGGCCGGGGTAGTGACCCATTCTTCCGGCAACCACGGCGCTGCGTTGGCGCTGGCCGCGCGCACCCGCGGGATCGCCTGCCATGTGGTGGTGCCCGACGGCGCGGTGGCCGCCAAGCTGGCCAACATCGCCCGCCACGGCGCCACGCTGTGGCGCTGCGCGCCGACCATCGCCGCGCGTGAGGCGGTGTGCGCCCAGGTCCAGGCCGATACCGGTGCCACCCTGGTGCACCCGTATGCCGACGCGGCGGTGATTGCCGGGCAGGGCACCGCCGTGCTGGAGCTGCTGCAGGCCGAAGGTCCCTTCGACGTGGTGGTGGTGCCGGTGGGCGGGGGTGGGCTCGCCGCTGGTACCGCGCTGGCGCTGCAGCAGGTGTCCCCGCATACCCGCCTGGTACTGGCCGAACCGGCCGGTGCCGCCGACACCGCGCGCTCGCTGCAGGCGGGTGAGCGTCGCATCGACTTCGTGCCCGATACGGTCTGCGATGGCCTGCGCGGCACGCTCGGCGCGCCTAATTTCCAGCTGCTGCAGGCTGCCGGGGCGGAGGTGATCGTGGTTGACGATGCCGCCACCGTGGCCGCCATGCGCCTGCTGTGGCAGGTGCTCAAGCAGACTGTGGAACCGTCGTCGGCGATTGCCCTGGCCGCGGTACTGGCGCAGCCGCAGCGCTTCGCCGGCCTGCGCGTGGGACTGGTGCTGTCCGGCGGCAACGTGGATATCGACGCATTGCCGTGGTCGGCCGCATGAGCCGCCACCGTGTCGGCCTGCTGGGCTGGATGTGGCGCCTGTTCGTGCTGGTGCTGGTGTGGCTGCTGGGCGTGACCGGCTGGATCATGTGGATCGGCGAGCGCGACCAGGCGGCCAAGGCCGATGCGATCATCGTGCTCGGTGCCGCCGCCTATGACGCCAAGCCGTCGCCGGTGTTCCAGGAGCGCATCCGCCACGGACTTGACCTGTACGAAGCCGGCTATGCGCCGCTGCTGATCTTCACCGGCGGCTATGGCGGCAGCGGTGCGCGCTTTTCCGAATCGCAGGTGGCACGGCGCTATGCCTTGAAGCAGGGCGTACCGGCGAAGGCGATCCTGATCGAAACGCAGTCACGCAACACCGTGCAGAACCTGGTCGAAGCCAAGCGGCTGATGGACCAGCACGAGCTGCACCGGGTGATCATCGTCAGCGATCCGCTGCACATGGCACGCGCGCTGCGGCTGAGCCGTGCGATGGGCATCGATGCACTGGCCTCGTCCACGCCGAGCACGCGCTTCCGCAGTTTCCACACCAGCTGGCGTTTCCTGGCGCAGGAAATCTATTTCTTCCACCGCGACCTGTTCATGCAGGCGAGTGGGTGACGACCCGCTTCTGGTGGGTGACGACTCGCTACTGGTGGGTGACGACCCGCTACTGGTGGGTGACGACCGTTGGTCGTCACGGCTTCTGCCTCGATCCTTGCTGATGCCAGGAGCGTGACGACCAACGGTCGTCACCCACCAAAGGACGGTCGTCACCCACCAAGGACGGTTGTCACCCACCAAGAACGGTCGTCACCCGCCAAAGAAGGCCCTCACCCCGGCCGGCGGCGGATCGGGATCGCCGACAGCGGCACGGCCGCGATGTCCTGGCCCTGTTCGCGGATCGGCGCGCCGGCCTGCGGCGCCCATGCGTGGGCATAGATCACATCCCAGCTGCTGGGCAGCTTGCCGTCGGCGCGCCGCATCGGTTCGTATGCCGCGGCCGCCGCCTTGAAGCGTCCCGGCCCGGTCAGCGCACGACGGCGATCCAGCCGCGCGTTGGTCGCGCCCAGCGCCCGCAGCTCGGCCATCAGCGCCGGCAGGTCGTCGTAGGTCAGGGTGAACAGATCGCGATCCAGGACCGGATCGCGGAAGCCGGCCATCATCAACGCATCGCCGAACTGGGCGATGGGTGCGAAGCGGCTCACGTGCGGCTGCTCGTCGGCGGCGTGGAAGGCCTCGGCCAGTTCGATCAGCGTCTCCGGCCCGTAGGTGGAACACAGCAGCAGGCCACCGGGCTTCAGCACGCGGCGGAAGCCGGCGAACACCGCCGGCAGGTCATCCACGTACTGCAGGCACAGATTGCTGAAGATCACATCCACGCTGTTGTCGGCCAGCGGCAGCGCGGTGGCGCTGGCGCATACGCGCTGGAACGGCTTCCACCAGCCGGCCTGGCGCTTGGCCTGCGCCAGCATCGGTTCGGCCACGTCCAGCGCGATCACCTGCGCCTTCGGCCAGCGCTTCTTCATCAACGCACTGGCGTGGCCGGTGCCCGCGCCCACATCCAGCACCACGTCCGGCACGCGGGCTTCCAGGTACTCCAGCGATTCCATCAGGCGCTGCTGCACTTCACGCTGCAGCGCGGCGGCCGCATCGTAGGTGGCGGCGGCGCGGGAAAACGCGCGGCGCACATGGCGGGGATCGGGACGGGGATCGGTACGCTGGTTCATGCGGTTCTCGGTGCTGCGGGGTGCGGCGTCAGAAGGTGCCCGGGTAGGCGCCGCCGTCGATCAGCAGGTTCTGCCCGGTGAGGTAGCCGGCCTGTGCACTGCACAGAAACGCGCAGGCCGCGCCGAACTCATCCGGCTGGCCAAAGCGCCCGGCGGGAATGTGGCGGCGTTTCTGCTCGGCGATGGCCTCCGCATCGGCCTCCTGCTGCTTTGCCAGGAAGGCGAAGTTGCCGCGCAGGCGGTCGGTGTCGAACTGGCCCGGCAGCAGGTTGTTGACGGTGACGTTGGCCGACACCGTGCGCCGCGCCAGCCCGGCGACGAAGCCGGTCAGCCCGGAACGCGCACCGTTGGACAGCGCCAGGATGTCGATCGGCGCCTTCACCGACGAGGAGGTGATGTTGACGATGCGGCCGAAACCGCGCGCGATCATGCCGTCCACGGTGGCGCGGATCAGCGCGATCGGCGCGAGCATGTTGGCATCCAGTGCGGCGATCCAGTCATCGCGCTCGAACTGGCGGAAGTCCCCGGCCGGCGGGCCGCCAGCGTTGGTGACCAGGATGTCAACCTGCGGGCAGGCAGCCAGTGCCGTGGCACGGCCGGCATCGGTGGTGACATCGGCCGCCACCGCGACCACCTGGCCGGCGCCGGGCAGCGTGCGCAGGGCATCGGCGGCCTGCTGCAGGGCCTGTTCGCCACGGGCGACGATGACCACGTTCACGCCTTCGGCCGCCAATGCACGCGCGCAGCCCAGGCCAAGGCCCTTGCTCGCGCCACACACCAGGGCCCAGCGGCCGGCGATTCCCAGATCCATGTCAGTCCACCTTCTGTTGCGGGGGGCGTTGGCCGTCAATCCAGCAGTGTCGATCGGCGGCCAGCGGCCGTCACTAAGGCATTGTGGTTTGACGGCCAGCGGCCGTCACTACCTGCGCCGTGATGAAGTGTTGCAGCTGCGCGGCAACCTCGTCGGCCTGGCCGAGGAACGGCGCATGGCCGCCATGGGCGATGGTCTGCGCGCTCGCCGAATCGGCCGGGCACGATGCTGCTGCGGCATGTGCGGCGGCCGGTGGCACCAGCCGATCGCGGTGGCCGGGCAACCACAGGCTGGGCGTGCGCAACGACGGCAACACAGCGCGCAGTTCTGCCGACTGCAGCAGCCGCGCGCCTTCTTCCAGCACGCGCGGGTCCGGCGCGCCGGCGTCCAGCAGGTGTTGGCGCAGGCCGCGCAGATCGGCGCGTGCCGGGTCTGTGTTCATCAGGTCCAGTGCAAGGAAGCGATCCACGGTGGCCGGGAAGTCGTCGGCCAGGTCACGTGCGAACTGCGCGAACACCGGTGCCGGCACCGCATGCGGCCAGCTGTCATCACGCACGAAGCGGGGCGACGAGGCCAGCATCACCAGCCCCTGCACCTGCGGCCGGGTGGCGGCGGCATGCAGCGCGAACAGGCCGCCCAGCGACCACCCGCACCACACCGCCGGCGGCGTGGCCGCGGCAATGGCAGCCACCACCGGTTCGCATTCCAGCGGGGTGGCATCGTCGCGGCTGCGGCCATGCCCGGGCAGGTCCACCACGTGTACGGTGAACTGGCTGGAAAGGCGTTCCACCAATGGCGCGAAGACATCACCCTGCAGCGCCCAGCCATGGATCAGGACCAGCGCGGAGCCGCTACCGCTGACCGCGATATGCATGTGCTGGATCAGGCCAGCGCAGCGGCCGGCAGCAAGGTGCCGGCATGCAGGCCATCGCGCGCACGCGCGATCGCATCCACCAACGCCTGCACCTGCGCGGGCACATGCAGGGCGGACAGGCTGACGCGTACGCGCGCGGCACCATCGCCGGTCAGTCCGGCCGCAACGGTGCCAACCCACATGCCGGCCTGCTGCAGGTTCTGCGCCAGCGCCATGGCCTGCTGGTCGGTGGCGAAGGACAGCGACTGGATCGGGGTTTCGGCCGCCATCAGGCCCAGGCCGTGACCGCGCGCGGCGCTGCGGAACACGCCGACCAGTTCAACCAGCTTCTCGCGGCGCCAGTCATCGCGGCGCGCCAGGCGCAGCGCTTCCAGCGATGCCGCCGCCAATGCCGGCGACAGCGCGGGGGAATACAGATAGGGACGCGCGGTGGCGGCCAGATGTTCCAGCAGTGCGGCATCACCGACCACCAGCGCGCCGGAGCCACCGAGTGCGGCATCCAGCGCGAACACCTGCAACGGCACCTCGGCGGTGCCCAGTCCGGCGGCCGACACGCTGCCACGGCCGCCATCGCCGAGCACGCCGATGCCATGTGTATCATCCACGCACAGCAGCGCCTGCTGCATGCGCGCGACCAGCGTCAACGAACGCAGCGGCGCACTGTCGCCATCGATGCAGAACACGGCATCGGTCGCCAGCATCGCCGCGCCTTCGGCAGCATGCTTGAGCTGGCGCATCGCCCCTTCGGTATCCAGGTGCGGGTAGCGGCGCAGGCGCGCACCGGCCAATGCCGTGGCATCAAGCAGGCTGGGATGGTTGAGCTGGTCCTGCGCGCAGACGTCGCCGTCTTCGCACAGCAGCACCTGCTGCACGGCCAGGTTGGCCAGGTAGGCACTGCTGAACAACAACGCGCGCGGATGGCCCAGCCACTCGGCGGCCTCGGCTTCCAGCGCCTGGTGCAGCGCATGGCGGCCACCGGCGGCCGGCGCGGCGCCGCCGTTGACGCCTTCGCGCGCCACGGCGTCCTGCAGCGCGTTGACCACGCCGAACTGCTGCGCCAGGCCGAGGTAATCGCTGCCGCGGAAGCTGGTCAGCGTATGGCCATCGACCTCCACGCGGACGCCATCGCGGCGGCCCACGGCCTGCACCGGCGCAACCGAACGCAGGCTGTCCGCGCTGCTGCGCAGGGTCTGGATTCGCTCGAACAGATCAGGACGGGCCATCGGGGCGCACTACGGATGAACGGGCGGCTAGCGTAGCAAAACCGTCGCCAACGGGTCCGTGAGCCCGCCCCACCGCCGGTCGGTAGTGACGACCGCTGGTCGCGAGCACGGTAGTGACGGCCGCTGGCCGTCATCCAGCCGCCCCCGGTGGGTGACGACCGTTGGTCGTCACAGGCACGCCATATCCCCCCGCCACCCCGCGCCATCCTCCGATACCAGACACCCTCCACCAGCCGCATCCTGATCCCCATCATGCCGCTGCCCACCTTCCGCACCCTCGCCAACGGCCTGCTGTGCAGCCTGCTGCCCCCGGTCTGCCAGATCTGCGCCGACCCCGGCGAACGCGGCCACGAACTCTGCGGTGCCTGCAGCCTGACCCTCCCCTGGCACAGCGACGGCTGCGCGCGCTGCGCACTTCCCTTGCACGAAGACGCGGACGCGCTCTGCTTCCGCTGCGAAGAATCGCCACCACCGCTGGATGCCTGCTGGGCCAGCCTGCGTTACGAAGACCCGGTGTCCGGGCTGCTGCTGCGCTACAAATTTCATTCGGACCTCGCCGCAGGACGTTTGATGGCCAACCTGATGGCCCTCAACCCACCGCCGTGGGCACTGGCGCCGCTGGTGGCTGTGCCGCTCCACCCCAGCCGCCTGCGGCAACGCGGCTACGACCAGGCGGCGGAGCTGGCGCGCCTGATCGGCGCACCGCGCTGGAAAGGCCTGCGACGGATCCGCGCCACCGCACCGCAGTCCGAGCGCAATGCCGATGCACGCCGGCACAACCTGGATGGCGCGTTCGGTGTCGTGGGGGAGGTGCCGCAGGCAGTGGTGCTGGTGGACGATGTGATGACCACCGGCAGCACGTTGCAT
Source organism: Stenotrophomonas chelatiphaga (assembly GCF_001431535.1). Lineage (GTDB taxonomy): Bacteria > Pseudomonadota > Gammaproteobacteria > Xanthomonadales > Xanthomonadaceae > Stenotrophomonas > Stenotrophomonas chelatiphaga. The sequence goes on along the minus strand of NZ_LDJK01000043.1, from coordinate 60,284 downwards.
GCGTGTGCCGAAGCGCTGCGCAAAGCCGGCTGCCAGCAGGTCAATGCCTGGGTGTGCGCGCGGGTGCCGTGATGGGGCGGGGGCGGTAGATCACCCACAAAAAAGCCGACGCTGCCAGGCAGCGTCGGCTTTCAGAAAGCTGCTTACTGAAGTCTTACGACTTCATTGCATGCTTGCGGGCGCGCATGACCGCATGGGTCTCCTGCACTTCCGGCAGCAGGCGGGTGACTTCGGTGCGCACCGGGGCCGGCACGTCGTTGTCGGTCAGCACACCCTTGAAGGCCTTCAGCAGGCGATCTTCGGACTCTTCCAGCTCGGCCACGTAGCCGTACTGGGTGTCGCCCAGGGTGGCGCGGATGTTGCCGTACATCTTCTGCACCGAACCGACGAAGGTGCCGTGCTCTGCCGGCTCACCACCGGTAGCGGCGACGGTGGCGCTCAGCGAGGTGACAATGTCGGCCTTGCTGCCGGCGATGCGGGTGAACAGGGCAGCCAGCTCGGCGTCCTTCACCTTGGTCGCGGCTTCGCTGTAGAACTTCTGACCATCACGTGCGATCTCGATCAGGTCGTTGAGGCTGTGTTCGATCTTGGACTGGGTGCTCATAGATAGTGCTCCGTGTGAGTGGTCGTTTGGAACGGCGGGACAGATGCCGTGCCGTTGGGGACCACCTTGGACAAGTGCGAGTCCACTGCGGGTGAGCAGCGTTTGATGCGCCCGTCATGTGGCCCAACGCGGGCTGACGACCCGCGCCGAAAGCACTTGAATGGGCAAGCTGCGGATACAGGCCAGAGCCCCATTGAAACCGCCAGCACGCGGTGCGATCAGGCAGATGCTTCCAGCCGCAGCTGGATGCCCAACGCACGTGTCACGCCCAGCACGCTGTCGAAATACAAGGGGCGGGTGCCGTTCAGCTGCCGGCGCATGGCGTCGCTGTCGAGGCCGCACGCGTGGGCGACGAGGCTCATTCCGTGCAGCTCGGATACCAGCAGCAACGAGCGGGCGAACGTGCTCTCGTCGTAGTGGCTCATGTGCAGGCGGGTGTCCAGGTAGTCGGCCATATCGGCCGCACGGTGGTTGGCCAGATGGGCCCTTGCCTGCTCATAGGGCGTCATTCAGTACCCCACATGGCATCTGCGGACAAGCGGACCAATGCGCGGCCAGAGACGATGAGCCCTTCCACCAAGTGGTCGCTCAGGCCGCTATCCGGCTGGCCGTCCTGCCGGCCCAGGTGCACGGAATGCAGGATTTCGAAGATCGACGCGAGTCCCTGCAGCGTGCGGATGGGCACGGCGACCTGTGCGGTACGTTGGAGATCTGCATGGGGCCTGTTGCCGATCAGCGGTGCGTCGGGCCCGACGTCTGGAACGAAGCGAAGATGGACCACGCGATGCTTGTTGGTGCGCGAGGTTTCGAACGCTTCCAACCGCCGCTCCAGGCGTTCGATGAAGTGCGGCGGGAAATCGAGCATTCTGTCGCCCATCAGCGTGTACAGACGCTTCGCGCTCAGGGGGTATTGCGATTCATTCGGCGTATCCATTGATGAACCTCGCAAGGCTTGAGGCCACCTGCGCCGAAGCGTCAGGTGGCGGGCGATGCGGGTTCGCATACCGGTTGAAGGCAGCAAAAATGACCGGCGGATCTGGGATCCCCCGCATCGCCCACCATGGTTTCGGTGCGCGATGCAGTGCATTCTCCGCCGTGCCCAGAGGGCAAAACAGAGCCAAATGCCGCCTTCAAATCAGGATGCGAATCCCGGCTGGCGCTCTTCGTCGCCAGCAGGTTCATCCAATCAGTCACGGGCCCCTGCGTACATGGGCAAAGTTGCACATGTGGGTGTTGCAGACGGTCGGTGCAGCACACGGAGTGCGGGAACAGGGCGGCAGCTGAAGGCGACGCGCCCGGGTACGCCGTGATGCGGAATGCGCCAGCGGTTCAAGGCAGGCCCCCGCAAGAGGCAGGGGCCGCCCGGATCAATCGCGGTCGAGCTTGAGCTCCAGACCATCCGCGGTGTTACGTATGACCATCACATCGAAATCGCGGTTGCCGTTGACAGCCTTGATCTCTACCTCGTCCAGGTCATCAGTCTTGATGGCGTAGACACCTGTGCCGAACTCCTTCGACAGCGCGTTGGAGATCAACACCGCAGCCGCCTCATGATTGGTGGCCGCCGGAATGGCGATGGCGACGTTGGTGGCTTCACCGGCTTCCGGCCTCACCGCAAGGGTGATCTCGCCATCGACCTTGGAACGGCCCTTGAGCTCGACGTTCCACTTGTCCGCAGGTGCGGCGAAAGCGGGGACGGCCATGGCGAAGGCGACAGCTACGGCCAGGGACCGGGCAAGCGGGGTACGCAGGATGTTCATCGATGCCACTCCTCTGCAGGCGGGCAGGCGCCCGTGGGAGGCCGATGCTGTCGCAGGGGAGTTGGAGGGGGTGTGAAGCGTCGCTGCCGTGGCTGAACAGGCCTTCAGCGGGCCCGTTCGCGGCGTCCGGGCGGTGAGCCTGGGACGGTGGGATAAGCGAGGGAGATGGTGCGCCCGGAGGGATTCGAACCCCCGACCAATGGCTTCGGAAGCCACTACTCTATCCGGCTGAGCTACGAGCGCGCTGGCCGAGTAGTGTAACCTAAACTAGAGTATCGTGCGCAGCATCGGCCCTCGGCGCGGTGTCCGATGACACTCCGCGCCTGAGTGGAGCTCGACCCGAGAACTCAGCGATCTCGGCAGGCTTTAATTGCCGGTCGCGCACTGGGGCAAATGCCAGAGCTTGCTCAACATCAGCGAAGTTGAGCCTCCAAGTACCTTGTGCCGAAGCGAGTTATCCATAGCTTTGCATGCCTCTGATGTGGAGGCTGCCCCCGCGACTTGCCATGGCAATTTCCAGTAGGGGAAGTGAACGATCTCTTGGGACGTTGAGTAAAAGCTGTGATCATACTTTCCGGCACGATAGTCATCCAATCGCGTTTGCAGTATCACAACGTTCGGATTCGCTTCAGCCTGCTCTAGCATCCAGTCTCTTGATACACCAGCCGCGCCCCACGTGAGAGCGGTGAACGCGTACGCGTTGTAAAAAAGCGCTCGCTTCCCACGACTATTTTCATACGGAAAACCATCCGCATCTATGTGGGAGAAGCCCTCTGCGATCCCAGCCTTTCCGCGTTCATAGAGCGCATTCCGTCCTGTATACCGGCCTGCGAAAACCGCAAACGCGGAGCTCCAGTAAAAGAGGTTGTTTCTCTTCCGGCCGGAAGCTGAGAAGTAGGTCAGGGACTGATCTGCGAGCATCGCGAGCCAGCGCTTTGTTCTGTCGCAATCTGCATCTCTGCAAAGTTCAGCGCTCTGGCCGAACGAAGACACAAACGACATCCCATAGAGCATTGACGTCACTTGGCCCTGAAACCCGACAGGATGGGATAAGCCATCGCGCGATGCCCATTGGCTGAGGAGCTGGAGCGCACGCATTCCGCTGCAATCATCGCCAGTCACGTATTTGTTTGACATCTCGGCGATTTGCAAGGCTGCACGATCAATGGGTGCAACGTCGATTGAGTTCTGCTTTTTACGTGCTTCGTCGACTACTGATGACTGACGATCCATGTAGACTGATGTAGTTTCGACGTCTTTTACGACAGTACCCGGAGCTACGGATTCACATTGCGCCGAATTCGCATTGGCGTTGAACGTGTAAACGACAATGAGCAAAGCCATGCTCACGCGGGCGAGGAAACTCAAGGCGGCTCCCTTTGGCAATGTCACAGCCTCGTGTGTATTTCAGAAACAGGGCGACGGGCCGAAGCGCAGCCACGAAACTCGTCATTCGGGTAGCCGCACGCAATCATCATGATCACGCTATGCTCAGCCGAAATTGGAACTTCGCTTCTGAACGCACGATCCTGAGTGGGGGTCCTGCTCCAGTTCAAGCAACAACTGCCCAGGCCAAGAGAATGAAGGGCGTAAACCAGGGACATAGCGAACATTCCGCCATCGATCCAGGGCTGGTTGCGTTCGTAGCCAGCATCGAATGCGCGCAGGTCGGCAGTTACAATCAGCAGGCACGGAACCTCGTGACCAAAGCCTTTGTTGCCGTTCTGGTACTTCAGGGCGCGATCAATTTTTTCCCTGTCTGATATCTCGTAGACATGCCATGCCTGGCGGCTGCAAACAGAGGGGCTCTTGCTCGCCAACTCGACGGCTCGCAGTATCTGTTCGCGCGCGACTGGCCGGCTGGAGTAATCACGAACGGAATGCCTGCTGTAGAAAAAGCTCTCAGGGGAGTCCAGTTGGCCACTCAGCAGGGATGAGGAAGTCAATTCACGATAGCCACCGCCAACTTCGGGGTAGGCGGGAAGGCTGTCGATGTATTTCAGCGCCGACTCTGTTGCGGCGGTGGCTGCCAAGGCGGGACTTTCGTCGACGAATGTCCTGAGGACGTTCACAGCCACCTTGTCTTGAAAACCACGTGAATCCGCGGCGCCAGCTGCCTTTACGATCCCGAGTAGTTCATGCAGGGCGTCCCATCCAGAGCCTGCCCGTCGGTTGCGGAAGCTCAAGCTCTTCTCAAGGCGATGATATACCTTGACAGCCAGATAGTTCCGGACCGATGAATCACTGTTCGAGAGCCGCCATCCGCCATATTTGATAAAGCGGACATAATCGTACCAGGATCCTGAAATGGCCTGGGCCATGTTTTTTGCCGGGCGGGCGCGACGTTTCAACCGTTGAAGCCAGACTTTCATTGCATGCTCTCGTTTGAAGGGCTCGAGGTGCGCGTTGATGCGTAGCGGAGACTGTTCCTCGCCAGTAGCCACAGCCGGGCCGCTATGATCGAGATTATAGCCCAGGCGACCGGCACGTCCGACATCACAAGATAGCCAGCGAAGAAGAAGAGAAGGCAGAGACCAGCTGCTTCAAAGCGCGACCGCATCAGATGCCTAGAGTCACCGCGCGTGGTCAGAATGATGTCCGACGGAAAGGAAAAAATCTGCGGCGCCAAGGCAGCGATCCATAAAATTGAATGGATGGCGTAGTCGTCGTACTTCCCGTCAAATGCGACGTGCATCATCCATGGCGCGATCGCAGCGAAAATGATCAGGATGGGGCCAAAAACCAAGGCCAGTGTACGCATCATCGGCCAGAACATGCGGTCCAACCCCGGTGCCCCAGATGCAGCGAACTGCTTCGCTGCCTGCGATCGCTCCGCGTCCGAATAAGCAGACGTAACAATGAACAGCGGGCGCGCCATCGTCCGGGACGCGCTGAATGCCGCCACGCCTATGGGGGTCGAGACGATGGCGAGCAACAACTGAACGCCATTATTGTATAGATACTGGGCGAGTGAGCCAGCAGAGAGTTGCCTGATGAACGCGCCGTTGCCGGCCAGGATTGACTTGAACTGCAAAGGTGCCGCGAAGACCAGTCTCCAGCCCGCGAGCGCCAAGAACATGGGCGCGGCACTGAAGAGAATACCGTACGTCAGTAACGCTGATGCGACAGATAGTCCTGCGCCTTCAGCAGATGACACGATCGCTGTTGCGATGATGCCAAATAACAGCAAGGCGAATCCGTCACCGATAAGAATATGTTTGTACGCGGCGGAATGGAAAAACAGGCGCCGCACCAGCGAGTTGATGCCGCCCGTAAAGGTGAAAACTGCGCCTGCGACAAGGGCCGTCTGCCAATATTCGGCACCGAAGTAGTGCGCGACTGGCACGCCGGCCAGCATAAGTCCGGATGATGCTGCCACTGCGATGAATCCGACGCGGAACCATGTGGCATACGCGCCGGCAGCGTCAACGTGCTTGGAGATTGAGATTATTGCAGGAATCAGGATGGCTGATCGTTGCAGGGACTCGGCCAGGAACCAGATAGCGTAGCCCGCCATGAGGGCCCCGAAGTCATCAACATGCAGCCAACGTCCGAATGCGACCATGCACCCCATGGCAATACCCGCGTGGGTGCATTGATCAACCAGGGACGTGGCTTGCCTGATTCTTCCCGCGCGCGGCGTCATGTGAGCGCGCAACCTGTCATGGATCCCCGGGTCGGAGATGCTTCGAAAATTTGGGCCGCGCGTCCGGGGCGACGTCTTTCAGGCTGAAAGAGCTGGTCCTGCCGAGAGGCTCTGGAAATGGGCAGTGGGTGCTGCTGCAAGTCAACGGCATCGAGCGTCATTGTGATACAAAACCGGCGCTCGCAACGCGTGCTTTCCATGACTCGGCGCGTTGTGACGCCGAAATGATGCTGCGCTCCTCCAGCCGCTTTCGGTTGCCCATCGCGCTTTTCATAACCGTTATCAGGTCAGAGGATGTATTATCAAAAAAATCAGCACAGTCAGAGAACATCCTGGTCAGCGTGCCTGTGCCCGAAAGAACGAGAGCCTTTCCAGCACCGATTGCTTCGTTCGCCACGCTCAACTGAATGTCCTCGAAAGTTGTGATTCCGAGAACTACCGACGCGTGCCGCAGCAAGTCATTAAAATCAGATTCTGAGACAAATCCCGTGAATTGAACATTCTCCGGGCATGAGCTCAGCAATCCCTTGGCTCGTGCTTTCTCAAGCCTTCCCGTAATCTTGAATTGCAATCCGGGTGCATGCCTGGCGGCTTCCAATACCATGTCAACTGGTTCGTCGTCAGCGAACGAGCATGGAACCAGAATATAGTTGCCAACCGCGCCGGACGCTGAATCAACGCGAAGTGTCGACGGCGGGTCCTCCAGGACGACTATATTGGTTCCGTCGAGCAACAGATCGCTTGCCTTCGCCGCTATGTCATCATTATGGACGATCACAGCATCGGCTCTCTTCGCGCTATGCGCAAAAAATGGTGTATCAATCCAAGGTGATCTGAGCGCTGAATTATGACAATCGAGCAGGATCTTGAATTTTTTTCCTGTCACGATCCGCGTGATCATCAACAGGTGCGGGATGAAGTTTGGTGGAGCTTGTATCCAGACGATGTCTGGCCTCTCTTTGCGCAAGATGCGGATCGTACTGGCACCTTGCCTCATGTAGCCAGCCAACTTCACCAGAGGGCCGCCCTGTGCCGCGGGCAGATGAAACAGCTTGAATCCCATTAATGCCTGCATTGATACTGCACGACGCTGAAAGCCGGCCCAGGCTATATAGACGGTCTTCACACTTGATCCTTGAATCGTTCAAAGTTCTTGGCTGCCAGTTGCTTGATGCTAGGCAAGCGCGCAGCTAGCTTTTCCTTGTAATGAGGTGATTCCTTCAGGAACCTGGTCACCTGCTCGGAGTACAGTTCTGGCGATGAGTAGGTTGCCCAGTCGCAGCACATTTCTTCGATTTCAAAGTGTCTGAGAAGACCCCGCACCTTGCCCTGGAAATCGAGGAAGTAGCAGGGGGTTGCCGTGCCCAAGGCCGCGATTCCCATATGCATACGTCCTGTCACAACCAGGTCAGTCATGGAACAGAGCAGCTTAACGTCGCGGGCAGATATGCCACGTGTGGCCAATACGAAGCGCGCCGAGATGTCGGCGGGCAACGACGCGGCGACATCCTCCAGTACGCGCGCGTCACTGTGGGGCTCGCGCGGGTCATGAGAGATGGCTATCAGGTGGATCGCCGGGTCCGACCTCAGTATCGATTCAACGTTCCGCTGCACCAGACTGTCGAGGCCGGAAACCGACTCGTTGCCCCGTTTGGCGCCTGCGCTCATCGCAGCGCCGAGTGGATTGGCGTTGAACGCGATGATCTTTTTCCCTTGCGTGCGTAGCTCAGCGATCTTCCCGGTGAGCACTGCCATTTGTTCAGACAGGGAGTCGCTGGGCCTGAGCAGGAAGGCGGTATCCGCGACAAGCTCTAGTCGGTCTGAGCAAATACGACGGAGCCTCTCAAAAGAGAGTGGATCGCGAGCATACTTGGTCACGTTCGGCCCGAGGCGGCTCAAGTACGCCATGCTGTCCGGATTGGCTTTGTCCGAATAGCTGAATCCGAGAATTGTCGCGTCAACTCCAAGCTTGAGGGCGACCTCAAGCATCAACAGGCGTCGGAACGTTCGGCTGCTCGAATATGCGCCGTCCATAATATCGGCGCCCAAGACGCTGAATGTTCTAGCCCGCTTCAGTGTGGAAACGAGCTGGTCCGAAGCGTGCGCCCAAAGAGCTGGCGAAAAGAACCCCTCGATACTAACTTGAGTTATGGAGGGGTCGATGTGGCTCCAATCATCATCTGTCCGGTGACACAGCACGGTAACGGGTAACGAGGACATTGCACGAAGGGTCGTTATCGTCGACGTGAGCATTGCCTCATCACCAAGATTTCCCCGGGATGAAGGCGCGAGCACCACATGGCTGGATTGCTCGCGCTTATCGTCAGCAGTCAGCTTACGCAGAACGAAACGGCGAACGGCTGCATCCGACAACGGGCCAAGGACCTTGATCAGGCTGGTCTTGATGTTCAACTCTGGCATCCTTCCTGGTTCTTAGGCGATTCGATCACGGCTATACAACGCGCGCGATGCCACGATTAGTAAAGATATAGCGGAAATTATTGTTACTGATACAAAGACCGGGAAGGTCAATGACGCAAGAACCATCGAGGATGTGACGCCAACGGCCACCGGTCGGCTCTTCTGGTCCGCTCTGGTGACGATCGATGCCAGGAAAGCTCCCAATAGAAAGAGGTAGCTGACGGTGCCCGTAATTCCCGATACCTGCAGCTGTCTGAGGATGAGGTTGTGAGAGACAAATGGCTGATGACCGTAGCCGAACAGCATCGCAATCGGGTCAGCAGTAATCAGATCCATTTCATGACTCCACCTACTGCCACGTCCTCGAAGGAACTCGCCATCGGAGACGTCGCCGGAAAACGATGAGATGAACGCGGACGCGAACACTTCCATGTAATGGGCGGCTGCCGAGTCAGGTAGCAGCATCCAGATAGCAGCGGCAGTGGTAGCGGCGAGTGCCACGACTGCAAAAAATGCGCTCACTCGCTTCACAAGCCGAGTCATGGTGCCGCTGGAAGCTAAAGCTTGCGCAAGGAGATACGCGGCAAATGCAAGTACGCCTACGCGCGATGTCGAGATTACGATGCCGCTTGCGAGGACAAGAAAGAGAACTCTGTACGACGTGGTACGCATGTATCCTGCAATGTGCAGCCACTTCGATGCTGCGATCGCAAGAACAAGGTAGGCTGCGAAGAAGTGCGGATGCTCCAAGCCGCCCGTAGGCCGCGGCAAATGCGAGCTTCCATACCACTGGAAATAGAAGTGGGGCGCGAAACCAGCGAGCTGCAGACACGACATTGCAACCATGAACACGCCCGTCGCTATGATGAGACGGAAGCAGAGAACGGCCTGCTTCGGTGAGACTGCCCCATTGGAACTGACAAGGACGGCGGTGAGCATCATCGTATGTAGCGCGAACGCACGTGCCAGCTCAGTGGGCCCCGTATTCCATGCCTCGGGCCCGGCTGGTGGCGAAGCAATCAGATGCAGCGCCAGCAGAGATAAGAGGTATATATAGGCAAGCGTAGCGAACAGCCCGGAGCGGGTCAGGGTTCGCGCCCCCTGCACCATCAGAAACGCAAGGCAGCCATTAAGGAGGAGGTAAAGGACCTGGGCTGGCAGCGCCTCCCGTAGCAAGGGAATTCCGGTTACGCTACCTGCCACGCGCAGGACGATGGCAAACACACCCGAGGCGACCAGCAGGCAGCCGAGCGTCGTGGAAGATAACGCGCTGACGCCGATCGCTGAGCTTGCGGTCCGATGGGTTAGTTGAGAGTTAACTCGCATTCCAGATAAAGCTCTTGATGCCTGCAATGAGTGGAGACATGTCTGGCTCGATCGGGGCCAGCGGCACTAAGGGCACGGTTAGGACATCAACCAATTCGGGCCCGTCATTGAAGATGTATATACCTCGCCTGGATCCGAATCGCTTGGCCGTGTCCACCTGATGATCATTTCTATGCTCGGAAAGTTGCGACTGGCGCGGCATCAGAATGATGGGCTTGCTTGCTGTGGCGGCACTGATTATCGAGCCGATACCAGCGTGAGATACGATGATATCCGCAGCTGCTACCAAATCCTGAAATTTGCGCGGATGCACAGTTTTTACGCAGGTCAACCTGCCCTTCGGTGTATACACGTAATCCACATCGATCGTCTGAGCAACGATGTCGATGTCAAGGCGTTCGGCAGCGTAGCGAACCGATTCGATCATGCGGGGGAATGGGATCTGGGTTCCAACGGTCGCGAAAATCAAAGCACAGCTCCCCTGAATTCCACGCGCTCTTTTTCTGCGACCTCCTCCCATTGCGTCAGGGTCAGGTCAGCGAACCTCTTCGCGTAGGAGCCAGACATGGACAGCTGTTCGCCGTTGGCAATGCTGTCGATCCAAATCGTCCGCGCCCCGAACACGTACTTGGCTAGCGCCAGAGCAATCAGGCCCGGTAGAGCACCAGTACTGACCACAACGTCCGGTTTGAACTCAAGAAACGTCCTGGCCAGCCGCCAGACATTGGAACCGATACGTTTCAGCTGGTTTCGATTGCACTCGTGGAGTAACCCGTATTGCGCAACTCCCGCTCGTTGCGGAAGGCCGTCGAGCGTAGTCAGATACAGGACATCTGCTGATGCAAAGGCCGGGCGCATCAACATCAGCTGCTCCCAGTGGCCTCCACCCGAAGCGATCGCAACGATTTTCATGCTTCCGTCCTCTCAGTTCTTGCCAAAGAGGTCACGCGTATACACCTTGTCCCGTACATCGGCGATGTCATCCTCGAGTCGGTTCGCAACAATGACATCGCATTGTTCCTTGAACAGACTCAATTCGTTGACAACGGGTGATCCGAAGAAGGCGTCACCTGGCAGCGCAGGTTCATGCACGATCACTTTGATGCCCTTCGCTTTGATTCGTTTCATTACGCCTTGAATGGCAGATGCACGGAAGTTGTCAGAGCCTTGCTTCATCACCAGGCGATATATTCCAACCACGTTCGGAGCGCGCGCGATGATCTCGTCAGCTATGAAGTCCTTCCTTGTGCGGTTGGCTTCGACAATCGCATGAATAAGGTTCTGCGGCACCCGGTTGTAGTTTGCAAGCAATTGCTTCGTATCCTTGGGGAGGCAGTATCCACCGTATCCAAAAGAAGGATTGTTATAGTGCCCCCCAATGCGTGGATCGAGACTCACGCCCTCGATGATCTGCCGGGTATCCAAGCCATGGGACGCTGCGTAGGTGTCCAGCTCATTGAAATAAGCCACCCGCATCGCAAGATAGGTGTTTGAAAAGAGCTTGATCGCTTCGGCTTCGGTCGAATCCGTGAACAGCGTCGGAATGTCGCTGAGAAGTGCGCCCTTCTTCAGCAGGCCGGCGAAGGTTTCGGCTCGCTCAGACTTCTCGCCAACAATTATTCTGCTGGGATGAAGGTTGTCGTGCAGGGCGCGACCTTCCCTGAGGAATTCCGGGGAAAAAATGATATTGCTCGTGCTGTATTGTTCGCGCAGCTTGGCTGTGCAGCCGACTGGGACCGTGGACTTTATTACAATCACCGCGTCAGGATTGACGGAAATCACGTCCCGTATAACCGATTCGACAGACGATGTGTCGAAGAAATTTGTCGTAGGGTCGTAGTCGGTTGGCGTGGCAACTATCACGTATGAGGCGCCTTCGTACGCGTCACGCGCGTTCAATGTCGCCCTCAGGTCAAGCTTCCTGTTCGCAAGAAAATCAGCGATATCCACGTCTTCGATGGGTGCATTGCCGGCGTTGATCATGGAAACTTTTCGCGCATCAATATCGAGTGCCACCACTTCATTGTGCTGGGACAAGAGGACGGCATTTGACAGTCCTACATACCCGGTGCCTGCCACGGCAATTTTCATAGCTAGTTTCCTCTTGTTGCTTATTATCTTGGGGGCGCCCTGCAGAGGCTGGCGGGATGCGCCATCGACGCTCCTATAAGCGCGCTTCAACTTCCATGTGATTTTGCCGCTCTTCTGGTTTATTCACGAGACAAGGCGGCCTCATCTTCAAGAGGTGGCGGAGATGCTACTACAGCCCACCTACGGCGTGAGATCAGCTGCAGCGCGTCAGGCTTCCCCGGCGCGTTCCGACGTTGGCGTGGCACAGCAGGATAGCTGATTGCGTGACTTCCTGCGCACTGCGATATCGACTGTCATAGCTGTTTTGATGTGATGCACTGCACGCTATCTTAAAAGCTGAAGCGTTACTGAAGAATGGGCTGCGCCGGTGGTGATCGTGACAGTGTCAGCCCTGTTCTTTTTGTCCTCTGGGGTTCAAAAGCGTAAACCTCAGCCCCCTGTGGGGGGGATAGGGTAGACTGTGGCGCTGACAATCACGCTCCGCCATCCCCGGTCTTGCAAGCGGGCCTCAATGTGGGTGTGCAGCATGAGCGAGCGTAGGTTGGATTGGATGTGAAATTAGGTGCGTTTTTGATTTTGAGCAGTCGGTCACATTGGCTGACTGTTCCCGAACGAAGTGGGTACGATGAGAAACAAGACGGACTCTAATGCTGTCAGGGACGATGAGATCGATCTGCGCGAATTGCTCGGAACCCTTGTGGATCGCAAGTGGTGGATCCTCGCTGCTACCGGCCTGTTTTTGGCCCTCGGCATTGCTTACGCATTCCTGGCGACTCCCGTGTACCAGGCCCAGGCAATGGTGCAGGTGGAATCTAAACTGCCGTCCATCCCTGGTCTCTCGGACCTGACGTCCTTGTCGGGAGGCGGAGGCGCTGCCGCGACAACGGAAGTCGCGCTGCTGACGTCGCGAAGTGTACTTGGGGCAGCCGTTGACGAGCTCAATCTTGATGTCCAGGTCTCGCCCCGCCGCATGCCCTTGTTGGGAGGTTTTTTTGCTCGGCGTTTCAAGCCGGTTGCTCCTGATGAAGTGGCGCCGGTTAAGTTCGGCCTCAGTCGGTACGGTTGGGGCGGGGAGAGCCTCTCGGTTCATCGCCTGACCGTCCCTGCGACGTTGGTCAACGCGCCACTCATGCTTGAAGTCGCCGACGATGGAAAGAGTTTCGTGCTCTACGACGACGAAGGGGTTGAGCTGCTGCGGGGTGTTCCCGGCACTACGGCCACGGGTCGTGGCGTGACGCTGGATGTCGCTGGCCTGAGCGCAAACGCCGGGACACGTTTCGATATCGTCAAGGCGAGGCGGCTTGACGTGCTGTCGGAGCTACAGGAGCAGATAAAGGCGGGCGAGCAGGGAAAGGATTCAGGCATCTTGTCGCTGACTTACGAAGATGAGCAGCCTTTGCGTGCGCAAGACGTTGTGCAGAGGGTTGCCGAAGCCTACGTTCGTCAGAACGTCGATCGTAGCTCTGCCGAGGCCGCGTCGCAGTTGCAGTTTGTCAAGGACCAGCTCCCGACCATCCGGCGTCAGGTGGAGCAGGCTCAGGCAGCGATGAGTAGCTATCAGTCGCGCTCGAACTCGGTCGACATAACAATGCAGACTCAGGGGCTTCTGCAGCAGGAAGTGGCAGTTGAGGCAAGCATCCAACAGTTGCGTCTCAAGCAAGCGGAGATGGACAGAAGCTTTACCCGCGAGCATCCGGCTTATCGTGCATTGCTGAGCCAGTTGGGTGAGCTGGAGGCGCGCAAATCAGGCTTCCAGCGCCAGGTAAGCAACCTGCCAGATACCCAGCAGGAGCTTTTGCGACTCACTCGGGATCTGCAGGTCAGCAATGAGCTCTACACGGCTCTGCTCAACCAGGCTCAGCAGTTGGACGTCGCGCGTGCCGGTGCCGTGGGCAATGTTCGAATCGTCGATCCCGCCATGGTTGACATCGCAAATCCGGTGAAGCCGCGCAAGGCATTGATTATTGCAATCGCCGCGCTCCTTGGCGCCTTCCTCTCCATCGCGTTTGTCTTCCTGCAGCGCATGCTCAATCCGGGCATCGAAGATCCGGCAGAACTCGAAGAGCTTGGCCTGCCGGTCTACGCCGCCATCCCGCTCAGCGTGTCCACCACGCTGCCGAAGCTGCGCAAGGGCAAGCACGGCACACGCGTCATCGCCGATGGTCGCCAGCATCTGCTCGCCGTGAGCTCGCCTGCTGATCCCACCGTGGAAGCGCTGCGCAGCCTGCGCACCAGCCTGCACTTCGCCATGCTGGAAGCGAAGAACAACATCCTGACCATCTCCGGCCCGCGTCCGGGCGTCGGCAAGACGTTCGTGTCCAGCAATCTGGGTGCGGTCATCGCGCAGGCTGGCCAGCGCGTGCTGGTGATCGATGCGGACATGCGCAAGGGCACTCTGCACAAGTTGCTGGGCATCTCGCACCAGAAGGGCCTGTCGGACGTGCTGGGCGGCAAGCTGGCGGTTGAAGCGGCCATCCACCCGGTGCCCGGCCTGGACAACATGCACTACATGGTGCGTGGTGATATTCCGCCGAACCCCGCCGAGCTGCTGATGCACCCGCGCTTCAAGCAGATGCTGGAGTCGCTGTCGGCGCAGTACGACCTGGTCATCGTCGATACCCCGCCGATCCTGGCCGTGACCGATGCGGCGCTGGTCGCTACGCATGCGGGTTCGAGCCTGCTGGTCACCCGCTTTGGTGTGAACCAGGCGAAGGAAATCCTGCTCACCCTGCAGCGCTTCGAACAGAACGGCGTGCAGATCAAGGGCGCGATCTTCAACGCGGTGGAAAAGCGTGCGACGGGCTATTACAGCTACGGGTATTACGAGTACAAGTCCGACGGCAAGGATTAAGGCCGTTGTACTGACGGCTCTCGTAGCGCCGGGCGGTGCCCGGTGGAAGGCCAAGGCGTGACGACCAACGGTCGTCACCCACCGAAGTGGTCGTCACCCACCGATTGCTGAAGCATGACGACCAGCGGTCGTCACTACTAAGGCCTTTGGCCGGCGGGAGTATCATTTCCCCATGTCACATGCTCCCCTTCACGCTCCCTCCGGGGACGCGACGCCGCGCTGGCGGCACTACTGGAAACTGATGCGCGCCGATCGCCCGATCGGCACGTTGCTGCTGCTGTGGCCCACCTGGTGGGCGTTGTGGCTGGCCTCGGGCGGGCTGCCGCCGCTGTGGACGCTGTTCGTGTTCACCGCTGGGGTCTGGTTGACCCGTTCGGCGGGCTGCGTGATCAATGACTACGCCGACCGCTGGCTGGACCCCCACGTCAAGCGCACCAAGGACCGTCCGCTGGCCAGCGGTGCGGTACGCGGCCGGCACGCGCTGCTCCTGTTCGCGGTGCTGATGCTGGTGGCGTTCGCGCTGGTGCTTACCTTGAACTGGCTGACCGTGGCGCTGAGCTTCGTCGGCATCTTCCTGGCGGCCAGCTACCCGTACCTGAAGCGCTATACGCACCTGCCGCAGGTGTATCTGGGCATGGCCTTCGGCTGGGGTATTCCGATGGCCTTCGCGGCCGTGCAGGGTGGGGTGCCGGCGCTGGCGTGGCTGCTGTACGTGGGCAACATCCTGTGGTCTACCGCGTATGACACCTGGTACGCCATGGTGGACCGCGATGACGACCTGAAGATGGGCTCGCACTCCACGGCCATCCTGTTCGGTGATCTGGATCTGGTGATCCAGGGTGTGTTGTATGCGCTGTTCCTGGCGGCGATGACGCTGGTGGGCGTGCGGGCGGAGCTGGGGGGGTACTACTTCGTTTCGGTGGGCGTGGCGGCGGGGCTGGTGGCGTATGAGTTCTGGCTGTGCCGCAACCGCGAGCGCGATCCGTGCTTCAAGGCGTTCCTGCACAACAACTGGGTGGGGGCGGCCCTGTTCGTGGGGATCGCGGTGGCGCTGGCGCTGCGCTGAGGTGCTGAGGCAGCGGTAGCGCTGCAAAAGCGTGACGACCAACGGTCGTCACCCACCAGGGCAGCGGCATGACGGCCAGCGGTCGTCACCCACCAGGGCCGGCCGTCACTACCGGGGTTACTACCAATAGGGTGCAGACAGGTCCGGCGCGGGCCCGCACAATCCCTCCATCAACGTTGGGGAGGGTAAGGCGATGGCCAGCACGGCGGTGGTACAGGATGGCTGGATGGCGCGCGCGGCGCTGCGTTCGGCGGCCTGGGCAGAGAAGTGGTTCCCGGATGCCTATGTGTTCGCGGTGTTGGGCGTGGTCATCGTGGCGGTCACCGCCATCGGCTTCGGTGCGACCCCGCAGGCCACCGCGGAAAGCTTCGGCAACGGCTTCTGGAGCCTGATTCCCTTCACCATGCAGATGGCCTTCGTGGTCATTGGCGGCTACGCGCTGGCCACCGCGCCGATCGTGGCGCGCTTCATCGATTTCCTCGCCCGCGCGCCGAAGACCGGCCGGGGCGCGGTGGTGTACGTAGGCCTGGTCAGCATGCTGGCCTCGCTGCTCAGCTGGGGCTTCTCGCTGGTGTTCGGTGGCCTGCTGGTGCGTGCGCTGGCGCGCCGCGAAGACCTGCGCATGGATTATCGCGCCGCCGGCGCATCGGCCTACCTTGGCCTGGGCGCGGTGTGGGCGATGGGCCTGAGCTCATCGGCCGCGCAGCTGCAGGCGAACCCGGCCAGCATGCCGCCGGGCCTGGTGGAGATCACCGGCGTGCTGCCCTTCACCGAAACCATCTTCCTGTGGCAGTCGATCGTGCTGACCGCCGCGTTGATCGTGGTGTCGCTGCTGGTGGCCTGGTTCACCGCTCCGCGCGAGGCCACCGCCCGCGTCGCCGCTGATTTCCAGGGCGCCGCCCAGGCCGAGGCCGAACCGCTGCAGCCGCGTACGCGCCCCGGCGAATGGCTGGAATACAGCCCGCTGCTGACCGTGCTGCTTTCGCTGCTGGCCTTCGGCTGGCTGGCCAACGAGTTCGCCAGCAAGCCGGTGGTCAGCGCCATCGCCAACCTCAACACCTACAACTTCCTCTTCATCTCGCTGGGCCTGCTGCTGCACTGGCGCCCGCGCAGCTTCCTCAACGCGGTGGCCAAGGCCGTCCCGAGCACCACCGGCGTGCTGATCCAGTTCCCGCTCTACGGCGGCATCGCGATGATCCTCACCCATGCCGCCGGCGCCGACGGGGAGACCCTGGCGCATCGTCTTTCCACGGTGTTCGTGCACATCGCCAGCACGGATACCTTCGCGCTGGTGATGGGCGTCTATTCGGCGGTGCTCGGCTTCTTCGTGCCGTCCGGTGGCGGCAAGTGGATCATCGAAGCGCCGTACGTCATGCAGGCAGCGAACGAACTGCAGGCGCACCTGGGTTGGGCGGTGCAGGTCTACAACGCAGCCGAAGCGCTGCCGAACCTGATCAACCCGTTCTGGATGCTGCCGCTGCTGGGCGTGCTCGGCTTGAAGGCGCGCGACATCGTGGGCTTCACTTTCATCCAGCTGCTGGTGCACATCCCGCTGGTGCTGGGCCTGCTGTGGCTGCTGGGCATGACCCTGGAGTACGTGCCGCCGGTCATGCCCTGACCGGGGCCTTCCGGCATCAGCAGGTGACGACCGTTGGTGCGGGACGACCGTTGGTAGTGGGTGGCGACCGTTGGTCGCCACGCTGCTGGGCAATCGTCATCGGAACGTCACGATCCGGGCCTCGCATGAATAGCCCAAAGCACACCGCGCCATGAACACATGCATTCCCCGCATGAACTCTTAAGGTGCTTGTCCCACAAGGCCTGCAGCCGTGTTCCAAGGCCCTGCGGCAGGCGCGTGATGCTGCCCTCCACAGATACGCACGCATGGTTAACCAATGCCTGCAGAGGATGGCCATGACCGCGGCATTCCGCATGCGGCTTTACGGAGTCATCCAGATGGCTAACCAGCAGAATCAGCAGAACCAGGACCAGAAGAACCAGCAGGGTCAGCAGGGTCAGCAGAACCAGCAGGGCCAGCAGGACCAGAAAGGCCAGCAGCAGCAACAGCAGCAGGATCAGCAGAAGAACAAGAACCAGCAGCAGGGCACCAACGAAGAAGAAGAATGAGTTGATGCCCTACGCTGAAGAGACAAGGCCCCGCACCTGCGGGGCCTTGTTTTATGCGGTGGCCGACGTGCTGCGCACGCGCCAGCCGTGATCCGCATCGCCTACGTCGGCCGCGTCGCCAGGGGTCTCGATCGTCACCACGATTCCCTGTGCGTTGGGCAGGTCCACCTGCTCGGGGAACCAGTGCCGCGCTGCATCGACCACGATCAGCAGGCCTTCGTCGTCGCCCATCGGCGCGAAGAAAGGGGTTGGCTCGGACAGCGGTGCCAGCGCAAGCGTGCCGGCAAGCAACTGCTGCATCGAAGGCACATCGGCAACCGGCAGGCCGACCTCGCTCAGGCAGGTGATCTCGCTGCCATCGAAGGCGCCGGCACGCGTTGAAGCGGGAAGGCGCCTGCGTCCAATCAACTCCAGGATCAGGCCATCGGGTCCGGTGAAATACACCGACTGTGATTGCCAATGGCTCTGCAGTGCGAAGTAGTCCTTGCCATCGGGCGAGCGTTGCAACGGGGTGCGTGCGCGCAGCCACGACATTGCCTCGCCGAAGCGGTTGTCCGGCACGTTGAAGGCCAGGTGCACGCCACCGAGGGGTCGCCCGGCGGCGGGAACGAGCGTAATGGTGCTCCAGCCGATCACCACCTGGTTTTCCTCCACACGCAACTGCAGGACGTCGCGGAAGTAGTGCGCGACGCTGGCGGGGTCGGATACGGGAAGGGTGATCTGTCGGATTCGCATCGGCAGTGACAGTAGCGGGGAGTCCCCACTGTAGCGCGCCGCCCTCCGATACGACTTTAGTGTGACGGACCGCTCACTTTATTGACGACGTCAATCACACATTGTTAGGATTGCGTTGTTCGGTAGACCAGTGGATGGTTGATCACGTGCCAAGGAATCTGGCTTTCGCCCCCGCGCGAACGCCGGCCCCCGCACTCTCAAACAGCCCCTGGCCTGGTGAACGGTAACGACCCGTTCGGGTCGTACAGGGGCAATTCTGTATGTCGCAGTACCTGACGTCGCGCGCAAGCGCGGGCGGCGCTTTGCTTCGCCTTGAATCTGCCATGCACGGGCCCTGCGGGCCTGTCGATTTCCTGTGCGCGCGTGGTTCCCACCACGCAATCCGCTGCTGTTCCCCAACCGATCACCGGTCAGCCCGCCAGCTGGCGCGCTCCTGCGGACCGCAGCTGCCACGTGCAGCGGCGGCCGCCCTCATGTGCGGCCACCAGCAGCGGGCCGTCGACTTCGTCACTCCCGTAGAGAACCTTCAATGAACAAGATTTACCGGAAGATCTGGAACAAAGCGCTCGGCCGGATCGTGGTCGCCTCGGAACTCGCCAGCAGTGACGGCGGCGGCGGCACGGTCGGTGCAGTGGGCACCCAGCGCGGTGGTGCGCATGCGCGCCTTGCGCTCGGCGTTGCCCTGGCATTGGCTTCGATGGGCGCACATGCGCAGGACATGGACCTCGGCCCGGATGGCTCGGTGACCGCCGGCCAGACCGTGCTGGACAATGAAGGCCTGCGCGTGGGCGCGGCCGTTGCCATCGGCGCCAACGCGATCAGCGTGGGCAGCCTGGTGATGGACGCCGGCAACAACGAACTGCGTGGCCTGTCCAACCGCACGTGGAATGCCAACGGCAGCTACACCGCCGGCCGCGCAGCCACCGAAGAACAGCTCAAGGTGGTGAGCGATTCGGCCAATGCCGGCTGGAACGTGGCCGTTGGCGGCAGCAGCGCCAACATCGGCCCGGGCGGCACGGTGACCTTCCAGGGCGACAGCAACATCACGCTCACCCAGACCGGCACCGATGACAACGGCGCGGTGCGCGTGGCGCTCAACCCGAACCTCAACCTGGGCGCTGCCGGCAGCGTCACCACCGGTGCGACCACGGTCAACAACGCGGGCCTGACGGTTGGCAGCTCGTCGGTCAACGGGACCGGCCTGCGCATCACCAACGGCCCCAGCGTGACCACCACAGGCATCAACGCCGGCAACCGCGTGGTCACCGGCGTGGCCAATGGCGCGATCACCGCGACCAGCACCGAAGCCGTCAACGGCGGCCAGATCTACTCGCTGCGCGATGAGCTGTACACGGTCGGCGCCGGCGTGAAGTACTTCCACGCCAACTCCGCAGCCGCCGATTCACAGGCGGTGGGTGGCCAGTCGGTTGCCATCGGTCCGAACACGATTGCCGAGGGCTACCACAGCATCGCTGCAGGTGATGGCGCCAACACCGACCTCACCGCAGAGGCCGCCATCGCCATGGGCCGTGGGGCCAACACCGATGCCGCACGCAGTGTGGTGCTGGGTGACCAGGCCACGATCGGCACGCGTTACGCCGACGATGCCATCGTCATCGGCACCCGCGCCCACGTCGACGGCGTGCAGGTGGCACCTGCAAACGCCGCCATCGCCATCGGCATGGATGCGTCGACCAAGGCCGACAGCAGCATCGTGATCGGTAATGCGGCGAGCGTGAACTCCGAATACGCCACCGACAGCATCGCCATCGGCAGCAACGCGCGTGCCGAAGGAATGACCGCGATCGAAGCCGTCGCCATCGGCGTCAACGCACGCGTGACGGCGACCCAGGCCACGGCCGTCGGCACCGACGCCCAGGCGCTGGGCGCCAACAGCATCGCACTGGGCCAGGCCACGGCAAGCGGCGGCAGCGCCATCGCAGCCGGCAACGCCGCAGAAGCAGAAACCCCCGACAGCATCTCGCTGGGCAGCGGCGCCGGTGTGGGCACGGTGGGCAACGCTGCAGGTGACCGCACTTCGCACATCGCCATCGGCACCGGCGCAGGCACCAACGTGGCCGGCAACCAGACCACGGCGATCGGCTTCCAGGCCGGCGCGAATGTCACCGGTGACCAGAACATCGCCATCGGCAGCCAGGCCGGTTCCGGCCTCACCGGCGACTTCAACGTGGCCATCGGCTACCAGGCCAACAACGGCGTCGGCAACCGCGAGCGATCAGTCGCCGTGGGTAGCGGCGCCAGCGCAGACAGCGACGCCACCGCCTTCGGCTACGGCGCCACGGCGCAGGGCGTCGGCGCGGTAGCCGTGGGTACCGAAAGCAATGCGGGTGCGCACGGCGTGGCACTGGGCCGCAACACGGTGGCCGAGAACGGCAACGTGGCACTTGGCTTTGCCTCCGAAGCACGCAACAGCGACCTGGTCGGCAACGGGTACCTGACCGGAACCGCGCCGACGTCCAACGTGGTGTCGGTCGGCAATACGTCGGCTGGCGCCCAGCGGCGCATCGTCAACGTGGCCGATGGCGCGCAGCGCTATGACGCCGTCAACGTCGGGCAGCTGCGCGCGACCCAGCAGACCGTGGCCAACCTGATCGGCGGCGAGGTCAGCGTGGATCCCGCGAGTGGGAATTTCTCGCAGATCACGGTGCGCGACACCAACAACAACGAATTCAAGTTCAATACCGTAACCGAAGCGCTGGGTGCGGTCACCAACGGCACCGTCAGCACCCTGCCGGCGAATGCAGTGGTACGCAACGCGGGCGGCGGCATCAGCAACATCAACGCCGGCGTGCTGGGCACCGATGCGGTCAACCTGACCCAGCTGAACGAAACCGTTGCCAACAACAGCAGCAAGTACGTCAGCATCAAGTCCACCGATGCAGCCAACCGCGACAACGCGGGTGCCACCGGCAGCAATGCCACCGCCATCGGCCCGCAGGCCGATGCGACCGGCAACGAAGCACTGGCGCTGGGTTACCGCACGCGCGCGCAGGCTGCCAGCGCGGTCGCCATCGGCAGTGATGTGAACGCACTGGGCGTGGCATCCACCGTAGTCGGCAACGAGAGCTATGCGTACGGTCGTTCGGGCATCGCGATCGGTGATCGGGCGGTCAGCAGCGGCAACAATTCCATCACCATCGGCACCGATGCGCAGGCCGATCCGAAGTCGCCGGTTGCCACGGTCAACAACGCGATCGTCATCGGCACCGAGGCAGAAGTGTCTGCCGACGACGGCATCGCCATGGGCCGCAGCGCGCTTGCATCGGAAGAACGTGCGGTGGCCCAGGGCTACGACGCCCATGCCACCGGGATCGACGCGATGGCCGAAGGGACGCGGGCGCGCGCCAGCGGCCTTCGCTCGCAGGCCAGCGGTACCGACGCGCAGGCGTCCGGTGTGGATGCCATCGCCTCGGGCACCGATTCGCGGGGTTATGCAGTAAATGGTGTCGCACTGGGCAGGGGGGCGGTCGCCGGTATTGCCAACCCGCTGCCTGCAGACGTTGCCAACAACATCAATGCAGTGGCCATCGGCAACGGCGCGCAGGCTGTCCAGAACAGCGCTACCGCGCTGGGTAACGGCGCCAGCGCCAGTGCGGCATCGGCCTATGCCGTGGGTACCAATGCGTCGTCCACCGGCGTGTCGGCACATGCCACCGGCACCAATGCGCGTGCTACCGCTGAGTCCGCCATCGCATCCGGCACGGGGGCGTCCGCAACGGCGCAGTACGCCGTCGCGGTCGGCGCTACCAGCCAGGCAACGGCGGTCAACAGCTTCGCTGCCGGCTTCAACGCACAGGCCAGCGGCGCTGATGCCTTCGCACTGGGTCGCGGCAGCCGTGCCAGTGGCCCGGATGCCATCGCCTTCGGCCGTGATGCGATTGCCGCCGAAGCCGACGCCGTGGCTCTGGGGCACAACTCGGTGACGGCAGCAGCGGTAGGCACTGCCAACGCCACGGTCGACAACGTCAACTATGCCTTCGCCGGTACCACCCCCGGCAGCACGGTCAGCGTCGGCACCGACACCATCAAGCGCACCGTCACCAACGTGGCGGCCGGTCGCATCAGTGGCACCAGCACCGATGCCATCAATGGCAGCCAGCTGTTCGCCACCAACCGTGCCGTGACCGCACTGGGCACCAACCTGGACAGCGTGGGCGGCAGCATCGCCAGCGGCCTGGGTGGCAACTCCTTCTACAACAGCGGCGCGCATCAGGTGGTCACCAGCTTCCAGCTGGGCAGCAATACCTACACGACGGTGGGCAGCGCACTGACCCGTGCGGCCAGCGGCATCAACCTGACCGCACAGGGCGCCAACGCCACCAACGTCGGCCCGACCAGCACCATTGGCAGCACGATGGATCTGCGTTCGGCCAACAACAACCTGGCGGTGACCAAGACCACCGACAGCAACACCGTCGAGTTCAAACTCGCCGAAGACATCGACCTGGGCGTCGACGGCAGCCTGAAGACCGGCAACACGCGGGTCGACAACGCAGGCGTGGCAATCATCGACGGCAATCTGTCCAACATCACCAACGCCGGTACGTCGGTGGTGCGCGATGGCACGGCAGATACCACCGTCACCGCAGGCACGGTGGCAGTGACCACGGGCGGCAACACCACCACCTTGGGTGCCACCAGCGTGGCCGTTGGCGGCGCCAATCCGCTGCTGGTCGACGGCAGCACCGGCACCGTCACCGGGCTGAGCAACAAGAGCTTCGATCCGAGCAACATCACCAGCGGCCGTGCGGCCAGTGAAGACCAGCTGCTGCAGGTCAGCAACGTCGCCAACGCCGGCTGGAACGTCACCGATGCAGGCGGCAATGCCGCCAACATCGGTCCGAACGGCCAGGTCACCTTCACCGGTGACGCCAACCTGGACGTGGCCCAGACCGGCGCGGACGATGCCGGCGTGGTCGGCATCGCGCTGAAGAAGCAGATCGACCTGGGCACCGCCGGCAGCGTCACCACCGGCGGCACGGTGGTCGACACCAACGGCGTGCAGATCAACAACGGCATGGGCAGCACGATGGTCGGTGGAGGCATTGCCCTGCTGAGCGATGGCACCCGCTTCACCGCCGTCACAGCGGGCAACGTGGCCGTGTTCGATGGCGCCCACACCAGCCAGCTGAACACCACCAACCTGCAGGTGGGTGGCGCCAATCCGGTGGTCGTCGACGGCATGGCCGGCACGGTCAAGGGCCTGAGCAACAAGACCTTCGACCCGGCCAACATCGTCAGCGGCCAGGCCGCCAGCGAAGACCAGCTGCTGCAGGTCAGCAACCTGGCCAATGCCGGCTGGAACGTTACCGATGCCAACGGCAACACCGCCAACATCGGCCCGAACGGCCAGGTGACCTTCACCGGTGACGACAACCTGGACGTTGCGCAGACCGGCGGCGACGATGCCGGCGTGGTCGGCATCGCGCTGAAGAAGCAGATCGACCTGGGCACCACCGGCAGCGTCACCACCGGCAACACGCTGGTCAACAACAACGGCGTGGTGGTCAACAACGGCACTGCATTCGCCAGCACCACCGTCGATGGCCTCACGGTCGGCAATGCCGTCGGTGCCACCACGGTCGGCGCGACCAGCGTGGTGGTTGGCGGTGCCAGCCCGATCGTGGTCAATGGTGCCGGCGGTACCGTCACCGGCCTGACCAACAAGACCTTCGACGCCGGCAACTTCACCAGCGGCCGCGCCGCCAGTGAAGACCAGTTGGCTGCGGTCAGCCAGACCGTCAGCGCCGGCTGGGACATCAGCGCCGATGGCCAGAACGGATCGAAAGTGTCTTCGACCAGCGCCACCGGCAGCACCGTGGACCTGCGTTCGGCCGACGGCAACGTCGTGCTGACCAAGACCACCGGCAGCAACGATGTGGCCTTCGGCCTGGCCGATGACATCGACCTGGGTGCCAACGGCAGCGTGACCGCCGGCAACACCACGCTGGATACCAACGGCCTGTCCGTCACCGATGGCACCAGCACCACCGGCATCGGTGCAACGGCGATCACCGTGGGCGGTGCGAACACGCTGGTGCTCAACGGCGCCACCGGCACCATCGGCGGGCTGAGCAACAAGACCTTCGATCCGGCCAACGTGACCAGCGGCCAGGCCGCCAGCGAAGACCAGCTCAAGCAGGTCAGCGACGTGGCAAACGCCGGCTGGAACGTGGCCGATGCCAACGGCAACAGCGCCAACATCGGCCCGAACGGCAAGGTCACCTTCACCGGCGACAGCAACCTGGACGTGGCCCAGACCGGTGCGGACGATGCCGGCGTGGTGGCGATCACTCTCAAGCAGAACCTGGACCTGGGCAGCACCGGCAGCATCACTACCGGCAACACGGTGGTCGACAACGCTGGCGTGGCGGTCAAGGATGGCATCTCGTCCAGCGTGTTGGGCGCGGGCAGCCTGGCGGTCAGCGATGGCACCTACGGCAGCAACGTCGGTGCAACGGCAATCACCGTCGGCGGCGCGAACACGCTGCTGCTCAACGGCGCCACCGGCACCATCGGCGGGCTGAGCAACAAGACCTTCGATCCGGCCAACATCACCAGCGGCCAGGCTGCCAGCGAAGACCAGCTCAAGCAGGTCAGCGATGTCGCCAACGCCGGCTGGAACGTCACCGATGCGGGTGGCAACACCGCCAACATCGGCCCGAACGGCAAGGTCACCTTCACCGGTGACAGCAACCTGGACGTGGCCCAGACCGGCGCGGACGATGCCGGCGTGGTGGCGATCACCCTGAAGCAGAACCTGGACCTGGGCAGCACCGGCAGCGTGGTCATCGGCAATACCCTGCTGAACAACAACGGCCTGACCCTGGTCGGTGGCCCGAGCATCACCAGCGCCGGGATCGACGCCGGCGGCAGCCGCATTACGAACGTCGCTGCGGGCGTGGATGGCACCGATGCGGTCAACCTGGACCAGATGGGCGATGCCATCGAAGCCGGTCGTACCCGTTACTACAGCGTCAACTCCACCGGTGGCGGCAATGAAGCCAACGATGGTGCGACCGGTGCCGATGCAATCGCCGCGGGCCGCGATGCTGAAGCCGATGGCGACCAGGCCGTTGCCATGGGCGTGGGCGCAGTGGCCGCCGGCACCGGCAGCCTGGCACTCGGTGCAGGTGCGAATGCGCAGGCAGTGAACAGCCTGGCCTTCGGCAGCGGCGCGGTAGCCAGCCATGGCAACAGCATCGCGATGGGTGCCGGTTCGGCCACCACGGTGGGCGCGCAGGCGAACTACCAGGGTGCCTATGTCGGCAATTCCAGCTCGACCGGTGAAATGAACCTCGGTGGCCGCCAGGTCACCGGCGTGGCAGCCGGCTCGGCGGCGACCGATGCGGTCAACGTCAGCCAGCTCAACGCCGGCGTTGCCAGCGCGGTGGGTGATTCCAAGCAGTACACCGATACCCAGATCGGCACGGTGAACACCCGTATCGATGGCATCGACAACCGCGTCACCACCATCGAAGGCGACCTCATCGACATCCGTGGCGACATCACCGACATCCGCAACGACGTGGTGGATATCCAGGGCGACATCACCGACCTGGATGGCCGCATGACCAGCGTGGAAGGCGATATCCGCAACGCCAACCAGGTCGCGGGCACCACCGCCGCCAAGGTCACCGA
The DNA here is from genome assembly GCF_001431535.1 of Stenotrophomonas chelatiphaga. Taxonomy (GTDB): domain Bacteria; phylum Pseudomonadota; class Gammaproteobacteria; order Xanthomonadales; family Xanthomonadaceae; genus Stenotrophomonas; species Stenotrophomonas chelatiphaga. The sequence goes on along the minus strand of NZ_LDJK01000043.1, from coordinate 33,995 downwards.
CATCGAATACGGTGCCGACGGCATGTTCCAGGTCAGCCAGACCGGTGACCTGGTCAAGCCGCTGCCCACCGGCCAGAACGCGGTGGCCGGCGGCAACGGCGCGGTGGCGTCAGGCACCAACAGCACGGCACTGGGCAACCAGGCCGTGGCCAGCGGCGCCAACAGCACCGCCATCGGCCAGGGTGCCGTTGCCAGCCACGACAACAGCGTCGCGCTGGGCCAGGGCTCGAAGACCACGGTGGGCGCACAGACCGGCTACAACGCCGCGTACGTGGGCAGCAGCACCTCCACCGGTGAGGTCAACATCGGCGGCCGTACGTTGACCGGCGTTGCGGCCGGCATCGCCGGCACCGATGCGACCAACGTCAACCAGCTCACCGCGGGCGTCAACCAGGCCATCACCTCGGCCAACCAGTACACCGATGCACGCATCGGCAAGGTGGAAGACGACCTGTGGCAGCTGGACCGTGGCTACCGCAGCGCCACTGCCGCGGCGATGGCGATGGCCGGCCTGCCGCAGGCTTACCTGCCGGGCAAGAGCATGTTGTCGATGGCCTTCGGTGGCTACCAGAGCGAGTACGGCATGGCGCTGGGCCTGTCCGGCATCACCGACAACGGCCGCTGGGTCTACAAGGCCCAGGCCAGCGGCAACACCATGCGCGACTGGGGCTTCTCGGTCGGTGCCGGCCTGCAGTGGTGATGTCGTCCTGACCCGGGGGAACGGGGCCGGCCATGCGCTGGCCCCGCTTCCCACGCCGTATCCCATTCGAATTCGAAGGATTGTTTGATGAATATCGCAAACCGTTTCAAAGCCGCGGCAACGGCCGCGCTGGTCCTGGCCCTGGCTGCCTGCAGCACCCACGCCACCAAGCAGGGCACCGGTGAAGTGAGCTTCCCGGATCCCGACCGCATCGTGTTGAAGGAAGGCACCTTCCCGAACGTGGCCAACCTGCGCAGCATCGGCCCGGGTGTCACCAAGGAGCAGCTGTACCACCTGCTGGGCCGCCCGCACTTCAGCGAAGGCTTCGCGCCGAAGGCCTGGAACTACCTGTTCCACTTCCGCACGCCCGAAGGCGTGGTGACCTGCCAGTACCAGGTGCAGTTCGACGATGAAAAGCGCGGCCACTCGTTCCATTGGGCACCGGCATCCTGCGCCGATGTGCTGGACCCGCCGGCCCCGCCGGTGGCCCCTGCCGCAGCCGCTGACGGCGTGGCGCGTTTCTCGCTGTCGGCCGATGCCTTGTTCGCGTTCGGGCGCTCCGGCGTGGCCGACATCAAGCCGGACGGCAGCGCCGAACTGAAGCGCATCGCCGCCGAAATCAGTGCCGCCAAGGACAGCCAGGTGACGGTGGTCGGGCATACCGACCGCATCGGCAGCGATGAAAGCAACCAGCGCCTGTCGCAGGCACGCGCCGACACCGTGCGCGGCGTACTGGCAAGCCACGGCGTGGCCGCAGGCAGCATCCGTGCCGAAGGCCGCGGCGAAGCCGAACCGGTAACGCGTGACTGTGCCGATTCGCTGGCACACCGCGCGCTGGTGGCCTGCCTGGCCCCGGACCGCCGCGTGGAAATCGCCGTCAGCGGCTCACGCTGACCGCACCGGTAGTGACGGCCGCTGGCCGTCAACGCCTTGTCCCGGTAGTGACGGCCGCTGGCCGTCCTGCTCCCGGTGGGTGACGACCGTTGGTCGTCACGCGCTTGCCATCAAATCCCGCTCTTGGCGAATTCCTGATTCAACGCATGCGTCATCCGCGCAATCTCAGGCGTCAAGCACGTATTGAACTGCGCTGGATCCTTGCACCGCGCCGCCACCTCGGTCGAGCGCTGCTTCAACCCGAACGTCCCCAGAATCCCGCGCGCGCGGACGAAACACGCCGCACCCGGTGACCCCTGCTGCAGCTCGCCATGGCGCGCCGTGCAATGGGTGATGGCCGCCGCCAGTGCAGCCGCATTGACCGCATACAACGCACCTTCGCTGGTATCAGCAGCACGCGCGTGGTGGGGCAGGGCGATCGCCACGCCCAACAGCATCGTCGTCCAGATCGATTTCACATCAACGCTCCGGCACAGGCAGGCGGCCCGTGCATCTTCTGGGCGTGATTCTAGCGCACGCGCACCGGCTCATTGGCCCGCCTGACGGGCCACTTCGGCTGCCCGCAGCACGAAGCGCTGCACCTTGCCACTGGGGGTCTTCGGGACCTCGCTGACGAACTCCACCAGCCGCGGATAGGCGTGCGCGGACAGTCGTGTCTTCACGTACTGCTGCAGCTGCGCGGCCAACGCCGCATCGCCTTCGATTCCGGTACTGGTGATCACGAAGGCCTTCACGATCTCGGTGCGCTGCGGATCCGGCACGCCGATCACCACCGCCTCGGCGACGGCCGGATGTTCCAGCAGTGCGCTCTCCACGTCGAACGGACCGATCCGGTAGCCGGACGAGGTGATCACATCGTCGGATCGCCCGATGAAGCTGATCGAGCCGTCGTCCTCGCACTCCACGGTATCGCCGGTCAGGTAGTAGCCATCGCCGATGGCCGGTGTGTCCGCGCCGTAGTAGCCGGTGAACCACATCAGTGGCGAGCGCGCGATGTCGATCGCCAGGATGCCCGGCGTGCGTGCGGGCAGCTCGTGGCCGTCGTCGTCCAGCACCGCCACGCGGTAGCCCGGCATCGCGAAGCCGGACGACCCCGTACGCACCGCGTGGTGCAGCGCGTGATGGTTGTTCACCACCATGCCGGTTTCGGTCTGGCCGTAATGGTCCAGCACGGTGGTGGACAAGTGGGCGGCGAACCAGCGGGCGATCTCGGCATTCAGCGGCTCGCCGGCACTGCTCACCGCACGCAGTTGGCCAGCGACGCGCGCGGCCGACGCCTCGCCCGCCGCAATGATCTGCCGGTAGGCGGTCGGCGAGCCCGCCAGGTTGGTCACGCCCAGCCGTTCGATCACCTCGTGCAGGCCCTGCACGGTGAACGGCGCCTCGTTGAAGGTGGTGGCCTCGCCGAGCATCAGCGGGCCGATCACCGCGTAGTACAGGCCATACGCCCAGCCGGGATCGGCGATGTTCCAGAACACGTCGCCGGGCCGCAGATCGACCGCCAGCTGCATGTAGCTGGCGAAGGACATCAGCGCCCGCAGCGGAACCGGCACGCCCTTCGGCGCACCCGTCGTGCCGGACGTGGACAGCAGCACCATCAGCTCATCGCCACGCAGCAGCACCGGTTCGAACGGCGCCGCGCCGGCTGCCGCGATGCGGACACGCCAATCGATGTCCGCTGCATCGGCGGGCTGGCCGGCCGGCAGGATCGTGGCGACCGGCGGACAGTCTTCGACATCGTCCAGCTTGTGCCGGTTGGCGTGGTCGGTGACCACCAGCCGGGTGCGGCCGGTGCGCAGGCGCGACTCGATGGCCTTGGCCCCGAACGCGGTGAACAGCGGCTGATAGACCGCGCCGACCCGCCACGTACCGAGGATCGTCGCCAGCAGTTCCGGCGTGCGCGGCAGCATGCCGGCCACCACGTCGCCGCGGCCGATGCCCTGAGCGGTAAGCACATGCGCGACCCGGGTCGAGGCGGCGCGCAGGTCTTCGAAGGTGTAAAGGTGCAGGCCGCCGTCCGTGCTGATCCAGCGCAGCGCGAGGCGGTCGCTGCCGCAATGGCGATCACAGCATTCCACGCACGCATTGATGCCGTCCTGCAGGTCGCCATGCAGACGACTTTCCCAGTCGTGGAGGTTGAAGTCATCCACGGCACGTTGATAGGTCATGGGGGAGCTCCGGGGCGTGTCTGGCACCATACCCGGTTGCGTGGGGCTGTGGGCGGTTCCCGGTTACGCCCCTCGATCCAACTGCCGGTAGCCGATCGCTTCCGCCAAGTGCGCGCTTTCGATGTCATCAGCCCCCGCCAGGTCCGCGATCGTGCGCGCCACACGCAGTATCCGGTGCATCGCACGCGCAGACAGCTGCAGACGCTCGATGGCCTGTTCCAGCAGGCTCTGGTCGGCTTCTGAAAGATGCGCACACAAGCGAAGTGCCTTGCTGTCCATATGCGCATTGAGCGCGCCACGCTGCAGTTGGCGTTCGCGCGCCGTGATCACCCGCGCGCGGACATCCGCACTGCACTCGCCCGCCGGGCCGCCTTCGCGCAACTCCTCCGGCGACAACCGGGTGACCGTGACATGCAGGTCGATGCGGTCCAGCAACGGGCCTGAAACCCGGCCGCGGTAGCGCTGGATGCGCTCACTGGTGCAAAGGCAGCGGTTGCTGCGATCGCCTGCCCAGCCGCAGGGGCAGGGGTTCATCGCGGTGACCAGTTGGAAGCGTGCGGGAAACACCGCACTGCGCGCCGCGCGACTGATCCGGATATGGCCTGATTCGAGTGGCTCACGCAGGATCTCCAGTGCCATGCGCGACCACTCCGGCAGCTCGTCCAGGAACAGCACGCCGTTGTGCGCCAGCGAGATCTCGCCGGGGTGGGGCGGGTTGCCGCCACCGGCCAACGCGGCCGGGCTGGCGCTGTGGTGTGGCGCGCGGAAGGGGCGCTGGCGCCAACGCCGCGGGTCCAGCCCACTACCGCTGATCGAGGCGATGGCCGCGCTCTGCAGCGCCTCGGCCTGGCTGGCTTCGGGCAGGATGCCGGCCAGCCGCGAAGCCAGCAGAGTCTTGCCGCATCCGGGACTGCCTATCAGCAGCAGATGGTGACCGCCGGCCGCAGCGACTTCCAGCGCACGTCGCGCATGCGGTTGGCCGCGCACATCGCTGAGGTCCAGCGGCGGATCGGCCTCGATGCTGGTCCGCTCCGCACGCGGCAGCCGCGAAGGATTTTCGACCGATGCGCAGACCTCGAGCAGCGTGCGTGCCACGCGGACGTCGGCATGCTCGGCCAGCGCGGCCTCGGCAGCATTGGCCGGCGGCACGAACAGTGTGCGGTTGGCCTCGGCGGCTGCGATGGCGGCGGGCAACACGCCATCGACAGGCCGCAGCTCGCCGGTGAGCGCGAGTTCGGCTACGTACTCGTGGCGGACCACCTGCTGCGGGTCCAGCTGGCCACTGGCGGCCAGGATGCCCATCGCGATGGCAAGATCGAAGCGGCCGCCTTCCTTGGGCAGATCCGCCGGTCCCAGGTTGATGGTGATGCGCCGCTGCGGGTAGTCGAAACGCGCGCAAAGCAGGGCGGCGCGGACGCGTTCTCGCGATTCGCGGACGGTGGTTTCAGGCAGGCCGACGATCTGGGTAGCGGGCAAGCCACCAGACAGATGCACCTCGACACGAACCAGCGGCGCATCGGCGCCGGCACGGGCGCGGCTGTGGACCAGCGCGAGGCTCATGCGGTGACTCCATCGGATGCAGAAACCCAGTGTGGTGCAGGCGGTGCTGGCTGTACGTCGGTGGAGGGTAGGCAGTACTGTAGGTAGAGCTACTTACGACCGCCGCTGTACCGGGTGGGCCACTCAAGCGAAGGAGACGCGCAGCATGGTCGGGAAGGCTTCACGGGCACGTACCTATACCGCCTTCGGTATTGCAGCACTCTGCTGGGCGCTGTCGGCCAGCAATCTTGGCTACATCTCCTTCTTCTACGCCTTCGCTTTGGCCGCGAGTCTTGTCGCACAATGGTTGTGGTTCAAGGATGTTCCGCTGTTGACGGCGTCGAGGGCGCTCGAGTTCTACGTCCTGCTGTGCGCGAGCGCGCTGATGTATCTACTTCCCTCGGCATTGTCGGGCCGCCTGCTGTCCGATGCGTTCCAAGTGCAGCAGACTGCGATATGGGCAGCGGTCACTGTGGCCGTGCACGCAGGTGGTGCGTTGCTTGCACTGCGACTGGGCTGGCGGCGCGGGCTGGGCGTTGCCCTCGCACTGTTGTTTGCCACGGTGGCAGCATGCGGGGTGAGATGGGTGCAGTCAGGCGAAGAGCGTCCGCCAATGCTGGCGGTGTTGCTTCCGGTGATCGGCTACCTGCCCGGTGTTGCGGGTGCGATTGATAACGTGCCGATCCAGGTGAACCTGTCGGCATCGGAGTGAAGGACGGCGGGACGTCCTGCCAGAACGGCAGCGACGTGCGCCCAGGTGATCGATGCCACACCCGCCACGACGCCGTCACCATTGATTGCCACCGCCTGCGTTAGAACGGGAACCGACATCACACAAAGGTTCCCACCGATGGGCATGTTGGTAAATGGCGAATGGCAGACCGGTACCGCAGGCAGTGCAGGCGAAGACGGGCACTTCCATCGCGAAGAATCCACCTTCCGCCGCTGGCTCACCGCCAACGGCGAGTGCGCGCCGAACGGACACCCGGCCTTGATGGCTGAACCCGAGCGATTCCGCCTGTATGTCAGCCTGGCCTGTCCGTGGGCCCATCGCGCGCTGATCGTGCGGGCGCTCAAGGGACTGGAGCCGCTGATCCCGCTGTCCATCGTCAACTGGCACATGGGCGACAACGGCTGGAACTTCGCGCCCGGCCCCTTGGTGACCCCCGATCCGGAGCGCAACGCAGACTATCTGCATCAGCTGTATGAGGCCGCCAAGCCCGGCATGACCGGCAAAGCGACCGTTCCGGTGCTGTGGGATCGCGAGAAGGGCGAGATTGTCAGCAACGAATCCGCCGACATCATCCGCATGTTCAACGATGCCTACGATCACCTGGGCGCGAGGCCGGGTAACTATTACCCGGAGGCGCTGCGGACAGAGATTGATCGCATCAACGAACGCGTTTACAGCACCCTCAACAACGGCGTGTACCAGGCCGGCTTTGCCGCCACGCAGGAGGCCTACGACGAGGCGATCGTGCCCTTGTTCGACACGCTGGAGTGGCTGGATGGTTTGTTGACGGATCAGCAGTGGCTGGTCGGTGGCGTGATGACCGAAGCCGACATCAGACTGTTCACCACCTTGATCCGCTTCGACTCGGTCTATTACGTGCACTTCAAGTGCAACGTGAAGCGCACCGTCGACTACCCGGGACTGCATGCCTTCGTGGAACGGATGATGGCCATCCCGGAGGTGGAGGGAACGGTCAATTTCGAGCACATCAAGCACCACTACTACGGCAGCCATAAGCACATCAATCCGTCCGGCATCGTGCCCGCGGGGCCTGCGGTCGCTTACTGAGGGGAGGGGGCAGACGGGCCACTTCCAAGCGCCATCCATGGCCCATTTCGCGTGCCCGCGACAACGCCTGCCCCAACCTGAACAGGCGCCGGTTCATCTCCGGGTACGCAATGTTCCGGCAATCTTCGGCGACGAGATTGAATCGTGCGGGGACAGCACAACGCCCGCTCCCCGCAACTGATCACCTGTCCTATTGGAGGATTTGACGATGCTTACCTCAACCGCTTCCGTATTCCGTGGCCTGGCCCTGGCGTTGGCACTCACCGCCGGCGTTACCGTCGCCAGCGACGCCGACGCGATGTCGCGCAAGGACAAGAACACGGCGATCGGTGCCGTGGTCGGTGGTGTCGCAGGTCACGTCCTGTCCAATGGCGACCCGATGATGACCGTTGGCGGTGCCGTGGCCGGCGGTGCGATCGGCAACGTGACCACCAAGGATCGCCGCGACAACCGCAACTATCGCTACGATCGTGATCGTCGCTATGACCGCAACCATCGCTATGAGCGCAACACCCGTTACGACCGTCGCGATGACCGCCGTCATTGGAACAACGGCCGTCGTGGCAATGACCGCCATCATGGTGGGTGGCGCTGAGTTGATTCCGGCATCGGGGTGACGGCCAGCGGCCGTCACTACCCGGCCAGCGCGTCCTGCAGGAAGCGCACGCAGGCGCGCACTTTGGCCGACGCGCGCAGCCGTTCGGGATATACCGCCCAGATGTTCGCTTCCTGCCGATAGTCCGGCAGGACGCGCACCAGCTTGCCTTCGCGCAGCATCGCATCCACCTGCCACGTCGAGCGCAGCACGATGCCCAAACCTTGCACCGCCCACTGCACGGCTATCTCGCCGTGATTGGTCGACATGGGTCCGGTGACCTTCACCGTCTCGCGCCCGGCACTCCCTTCCAGCCGCCACACGCCGAACGGGTGATCGCGCTCGCGGATCACCACGCAGTCGTGGGTAACCAGGTCGGCCAGCGTGCGTGGCGTGCCACGTCGCTGCAGGTACTCCGGCGATGCGCACAGCACGCGCTGGTTCGACGCCAGCCGCGTTGCCACGAACTGTGGCGCGATCTCATCGCCGATCCGCACGTCCAGGTCGAAGCCTTCGTCGGCAATGTCGATCAGGTGGTCGAACAGCTCCAGCCGGACAGCCAATGCCGGATGCGCCGACGCCATGCGCGCCAGCGCGGGCGCGACCACCTGCCGTCCGAAGCCGAAGCTGCTGCTGACCCGCAACATGCCGCGCGGCAGGGCAGGGCTGGCGGCCACCGACTCGACCAGGCTGTCCATGTCATCCAGCACCCGCTGCGCCCAGCCGAACACGCGCTCGCCTTCTTCGGTGATGCTCACCTTGCGCGTCGTGCGATGCAGCAACCGCGTGCCCAGCGTGCCTTCCAGCAGCCCGATGCGCTTGGTCACGTACGCAGGCGAGACACCCAGTTCCAACGCGGCGGCACGGAAGCTGGCGCGGCGGGCGACGATGACGAACACGCGCAGGTCATCGATGGGCGGACTGTTGTTCACGAAATAGGCACTATCAAACCACGGTTGCGCCAATAGTAATGCGATCCGTGAATGCCTAGCATCGAGGACACTCCCCTCCTGATGCGAGCGCCCCATGACCCAGACGTTCAAGATTGCCGTCATCCCCGGCGATGGCATCGGCCAGGAGGTCATGCCCGAGGGCCTGCGTGTGCTGGAGGCTGCCGCACGCCGCTTCCAGCTGGACCTGCAGTTCACCCACATCGACTGGGCCAGCTGCGATTACTACCAGCAGCACGGGCAGATGATGCCCGACGACTGGAAAGTGCAGTTGCAGGACATGGATGCGATCTTCTTCGGCGCGGTCGGCTGGCCGGACACGGTGCCGGACCACGTCTCGTTGTGGGGTTCGCTGCTGAAATTCCGTCGCGAGTTCGACCAGTACATCAACCTGCGGCCGGTACGTCTGTTTGAAGGTGTGCCGTGCCCGCTGGCAGGGCGAAAGCCGGGCGATATCGATTTCCTGGTGGTGCGCGAAAACACCGAAGGCGAGTACACCAACCTGGGCGGCATCATGTACGCCGGCACCGAGCGCGAGATCGTCATCCAGGAAACGGTGATGAGCCGTCACGGGGCCGACCGCGTGTTGAAGTACGCCTATGAACTGGCGCAGTCGCGTACGCGCCGCCACCTGACCGTGGCAACCAAGAGCAATGGCATCGCCATCAGCATGCCGTGGTGGGATGGCCGCGCGGATGCGGTCGGCGCAGCCTATCCGGAGGTCACCGTCGACAAGCAGCACATCGACATCCTCACCGCGCGTTTCGTGCTGCAGCCGCAGCGCTTCGACGTGGTGGTGGCGAGCAACCTGTTCGGCGACATCCTGTCCGACCTGGGCCCGGCGTGCACCGGCACGATCGGCCTGGCGCCGTCGGCCAACCTCAATCCGGAGCGCGATTTTCCGTCGCTGTTCGAGCCCGTGCATGGCTCGGCACCGGACATCTTCGGGCAGGGCATCGCCAACCCGATCGCGATGATCTGGTCTGGTGCGCTGATGCTGAAGTTCCTCGGTTCCGAGGAGGCGCACGACGCCATCATGGCGGCGATTGAAGGCGTGCTGGCGCAGGGGCCGCTGACGCCGGATCTGGGCGGCAAGGCGACGACGGCGCAGCTGGGCGAGGCGGTGGCGGCGGCGGTGGCAGCCTAGCGAAGCACGGCTAGATCATCAAGAGAATGAGGAACAGCAACGGCGCGCTCACCAGCATGGCGCGAGCGAGATGCAGCCTGGCCCGGAGGCCGAATACGTACTGCCGCTTGGGCATGTGGCGGTCCAGAAGCAGCGTTGCGGCAAACAGGGATCTTGAAAAGTACCCGGCTGCAGGTGCATTCGTGTACTTCCGGTATGACGGGTCAACGCGATCGACCTCCGCAGCGACCCGATCGATTACGACGATGTACACGCCCAAGTACACAACCACCGCGAAGAATGCCAGATTCAGATCCATGCGAGTCTCCCACTCACTTGCGTAGCCAGACACATTTGCCAGAGCCGCACGCCATACATGGCAGCGGTAAAAAGTACGGCCTTCAGGTAGTACATGAAGACGAACGTGCGGACTGATTTGAGTTTCATGTGTCTTTTCAGTCCGGTATCGGCGCCAGATCGCCACACGCGCTGACCGCACCAGCACGGCATGACCCGAAGTGCTCCGTGTGGCGACGGCAGTGGCAGCCTAGCGCGAAGCACGGCCCATCTGGATCCCCGACAGGCAGGCCGTCCTGCCCGGTCCGAACGAGTAGGTCACGCGGGACTGGCCGATCACCGTTGCAAGGGAGTAGCTGCCGGCAGGCTGGTCCATCAGGGGAACCCCGGCCGCCTGCAGGGTGGGATAACGCGCGTGCAACGCAGACAGCGGCACGCAGGCGCCGGTCAGGGTGAGCGTGAAATAGGTGGTCCGGTCGTGACCCATCGCCGTGACGGTGCCATTGACGCCGCTGAGCGCTTTGCCGATCCGTATCCGCCCCATCGATGGATCTGACGCGGCTTTCAGGGTATCGGAGAAATCGGCGTTGTCCTGTGGCAGTGCGGCGGCGAGCGCTTCGGTGAATGTCCACAGGGCGCGTTGATCGTCCGCCGATGCGGCAGGGGGAGACGCCCGCGCAATGCCGGGAAGGGCAATCAGGGCAAAGGCGATTCCTGCAATGGCGATTCCGTGCATCGTGGTCTGCTCTTCCTGAGTCGTGGGCGGTGCAGCGTCGTGTTGTGCCTGCGGTGGTGTCGCTGCGGGCGCGGTTCGCACGGGAAACTACAACTTTCCTGATGTACGTCCAATGCCCTGCCTGCGCACGATAACCCCGACTGGTGCCGAAGAGTGCCAGCCGGGATTGCAGTCCCGTTTTGCGAAATACGGATTAGGCTCTGTTTTGCCCACGTGGGCACGGCGGAGACTGCATGGCCCTGCCGGTTCCATGGCAGGCGATGTGTGGGGATTTCTCCACTGAATCCGCCGGTTTTTTCCGTAGTTTCCCGGTGACTGCAACCCGCATCGCCTGCCACCTCGCAATCCCGCAGGTGGCATCACCCGATGGGAGGCCACCGATGTTGCAGAAGACCCTGGACCATTACCTGAGCCGGCCGGCGCTCAGCATGCCGCCGCTGGACGAATCCGCCCGGCAGAACCTCGCCTCGGCCCAGCGCAGCCTGCAGGGGCTGGCGGCCGTGCTGGACGTGCTGGAAGCGGATCACCTCGTTTACAGGGCGGGCCCGAGCGAACCTCCCCTCGCGCCGCAACTGGTGGATGGCCTGTTGATGGCCGGGCGCCAGCTGATCGCTTCCGCTCAGGCCGCGTTGGAGCGCCCATGAGCGGCCCGGGACAGGCGTCCGCCGCCAAGCCGCAGGCCATTGCCGACCGCTTGCAGGCCTGCCTGCAGCACAACGACGGCGATCCAAAGGCCTTCATCGACGCGCTGGCGGCCGTTGCCGAGAACCATGGCCTGGTGACCCTGGCAGCCGAGTGCGGCGGCGTGTCCGCCACGACGCTGCGCCGCCAGCTGTGCGGCCATTACCCGACGTCCTTAACGACCGTGATGCGGGTGCTGCGCGTGCTGGGCATCCGCCTGCAGGTGCAGGCGAGGTAGGCGGCGTCAGCGGCGTCATGCGCCGCGTTCAGCGTGCGTGAAAATGTGACGGAAGGCACGCCTTCACGACTGTCTAAATCGCTTAACAGGTCCCCCGGTATGCTCCATGCACCCGCGCGCCGCCGTAGGCGCGCGAACGACCGATCAGGAGGATCCGTTGTCTCAATCACGCTCTCTCGCGCTGCTGGCGCTCTCGCTGGGCCTGGCCCTTACCGCGTGCAAACCCGCCCAGCCGACAACGCCGGCAGGAACAGAGCCGGCTAGCCCGGCACCGGCCACCACCGCGGCAACCACCGCACCCGCAGCGCCGGCTGATGCCGCCACGCAGTGCCCGCATGCCGACTTCAACACCTTCCTGGCGCATTTCGGCAACGACATCGCCCTGCAGGAGAAGTCGGTCGCCGACCCGCTGGTTACCGAATCCATCGATGCCAACGCCCAGCCCGAACCGGCCAAGGTAACCCGGCAGGTCCCGCTGGCGGAGGTGGAGTGGCCGGTGATTCCGGACCCGGCGACGCTGTCGCGTCTGGGCCGCGAACTGCAGATCACCCCGCAGGCCGACGGCAGCGTGCAGGTCCGCCTGCGCACGCCGAACACCAGCGACCAGCAGATCTACACCTTCGCGCAGAAGCCGTGCTGGCAGCTGCAGAGCGTGGACGATCAATCGATCTGATCCCAATGGCGACAGGGCCTGCTGACAGGCCCTGTTGCCGCTTCACGGAGCACGACGCATGACGTCAAAGTTTGTCGCCCCCGCCTTGATGTTGCTGTTGGCTGCCTGCAGCGATCCGGCGGCGGAACCGTCCACGCCGGCCGCACCGGCGGCGGCGGCCCCCCCGGCTGCAGGCGCCACCGCAGCCCCCCCGGCGACACCGGCAGCGGCTTCCACGACCCCCTCCACCCAGCAGGACGACACAGGAATGCACATCGAATGCCAGGGAACCCGCCTGACCGTGGCGGGGCTGCCTGACCAGGGCAATGACGCCCCGCCGCAGACGCGGCTGGATATCGAAAAGGACGGCCAGCGCCGCACCTTGGACAAGCCGGCCGAGATGACCGACTACACCGCCGTGGGCCTGGCCTGCGTGCAGGACAAGGACAACACGCCGTATTTCGTCGTGCAGTACGGCGAGCTGCCGTATGGTTGCCAGTTCTGCGAATGGTTCTATCTGTATGACGCCGACGGCAAGCAGCTGACCCACAGCAATCCGCCGCTGCACGGACAGGCGCCGTCGCAGGAACCCAACAACGACGAGTACGAGCAGTGGCTGGCCAAGCTCGGCGTGACCCACCCGGAGGTGACCTACTTCAAACCCTGAAAGCGATAGGAAGCACGCTGCACCGTTTCACCTGGAGCAACACCCCTTAAGGAAATTCCCTTTTTCATAGAATGGATCGCACCGCTATGCCTGACATCTACCAAAACATGATCCAGCCCCGCGGGGCCGGATACCGCAGTGACCAGATAAAACCCTATAGCCATTACCGCGAGCCTATCGATCAGACCGATGGCCGCTTGCATGGTGAATCGCGCCGTTGGGGCGATGCGTCGCCGGAAGTACAGTCACGTGTGATCGATACGCTGATTGAATCTTCCCGCGAAGCCGGGCTTTCCCCGCGCGAAACCGCGCATGTACTGGCCATCGCCCGCGTTGAATCCGGCTTCAATCCGGATGCCGCCGCCGGCACCACGTCCGCCTCCGGACTGGGCCAGTTCATCGATGGCACCGGCAACGCTTACCAGTTGAACAACGGCAACCGCTTCGATGTGGAAGCGCAGTCCGATGCGCTGGTGCGGCACTTCATCGACAACCGCCAGCTGGCCCAGCGTCGCGGCCAGGGCGAGGAGTACATCTACAAGTACCACCACGATGGCCCGACCCGCGATTACGGCGGCCTGGGGCTGGCGGAAAGCAAGGTGATGCCGCGCCTCGCCGAGTACGAGCAGTTCGTCAACGAACGCCTGGCGCAGTCGCAGTCGCAGGGCCAGACGCAGGCGCAGGCTCAAAGCCAGGCGTCGCCGACGCAGACCCTCGGTGCGGCAGCAGCGGTGGCCGGTGGCGCGGGAGCAGGCGTTGCCGCCGTACAGGCGGCCGCCGCGCAGCAGCAGTCGGGTTCGTTCCAGCACACCATGCAGGTGATGTTGCCGCCGCAGAACGGGGTCAAGCCGCACATCACCGGGCATTATGGTGAAGAGCGCGGTGCCAAGGACCACGGCGGTACCGACTTCAACTATGTCGGCGGTCAGACCGGGATCAACCGGCAACATCCGACCATCAATGCGCCGATTTCGGGCAAGGTCACCTTCGCCGGTGGCAGCTACGGCACGGTCAAGATCCTCGATGCGCAGGGCAATTCGCACGAGATCCTGCACATGAAGGACGTGCAGGTGAAGGAAGGGCAGCAGATCCAGGCCGGCCAGCCGATCGGCACCATGGGCGGACGCGGCCCGAACGGGGCCGACCAGTACGCCCAGCACGTGCATTACCAGCTGCGCGATCCGGCCGGGAAGCTGCAGAGTCCCGAAGCGTTCTGGGACCAGCGCCGGGTGCAGGAGGGTGCGACGGCGCCGGTGCAGGGCCGTGCAGATGACGCGTCGTCGGTGCTGCGCCACGGTGCACGCAACGAGGATGTGGCCAAGCTGCAGCAGGAACTGAATCGCCAGGGTGTGCGCGATGCCAATGGCAATCGCCTGGCCGAAGACGGCCGCTTCGGTGACCACACCCGCGAGGCGGTGACCACCTACCAGCAGGCCAATGGGCTGAAGGCCGACGGCATCGCCGGCCCACAGACGCTGGGCCGGTTGGGCGAGGGCCGGCAGGCTGCGCACGGGCATTCGCATGAGGCCCCGGTGCGTGCACCGCAGCTGGGCGAAGCCGGACATGCGGATACCCCGTTGCATGCGGCGATCCGCGGGCAGCTGCCTTCCGTGGTGTCCAACGACATGGCTGCGCACATCACCCACATGGCCAAGCAGGCGGGCATCGACAGCCCGGACAAGCTGCAGGGCGTCGCGGTGCAGGATGGCAAGGCGTTCGTGATGGGCACCACGCCGGGCTTCCGCGCGATGGTGGACATGAGCCAGCCGGCGCCTGCCGCCGAGCAGACCAGTGCCACGCTGCTGGGCGAGCGCTTGAGCGCCCAGGTGCAGCAGGGCCAGGAAGAGCAGCAGCGCGCCGCGGTGGCGATGCGCTGAGGTTCTGGCAGTCATCCGGCAGGTGGCGACCGCTGGTCGTCACCTGCCGGGTGGTGAAGCGTGACGACCAACGGTCGTCACCCACCGGTGCTCACCCACCGGGGCGGTGCCCACCCACCGCGCTCTGTCATTCAGCGGGCGGCTGCGGCTTTTCCATCGCGGCGACGACCTGTTCGAGTGCATCAAGCTTCTCGCGCGTGCGCAGCAGCACGGCGCGCTGTACGTCGAATTCCTCGCGGGTGACCAGGTCCAGTTTGGACAGGCCGGCCTGCAGGGCACTCTTGAAGGTGGACTGCAGCTCTTCGCGCGATTGGCGCAGGCCCGGCGGCACCAGGTCGCTGAGGCGGCGGGCGAGGTCATCCAGCTGGTTGAGGTCGATCATGGGGGCTCCTGTGACGGCCGCGTGGCCGCCACGGCAAGCCGGCGCCACGTGCATTACGAATGAGGGATGCCAAGGATACTCTCGCCACTGCAGGCGCACAGGCGCTATCCTCGCGGCCGAGTACAGGAGGATGCACGATGAAGATGGTCATGGCGGTGATCAAGCCGTTCAAGCTCGATGACGTGCGCGAAGCGCTGGCCGAGCGCGGGGTCACCGGGATCACGGTGACCGAGGTGAAAGGCTTCGGGCGGCAGAAAGGCCATACCGAGCTGTACCGTGGCGCCGAATACGTGGTGGACTTCCTGCCCAAGGTGAAGCTGGAAGTCGCAGTGACCGACGATCAGGTTGAGAGCGTGGTCGAATCGATCATCAAGGCGGCCGGCACCGGCAAGATCGGCGACGGCAAGGTATTCGTGTACGAACTGGGCAGCGTGGTGCGCATCCGTACCGGCGAACTGGATGCAGATGCCCTGTAAGGCCGGCTGAGCGGTAGCGCCGGGGCGTGCTCGGCGCGTGCAGCGGCAGGGGCGTGACGACCAACGGTCGTCACCCACTAGAAGCCAGGGGCGACGGCGTGACGACCAACGGTCGTCACCCACCAGAAGCGAGGGCAACGGCATGACGGCCGGCGGCCGTCCCTACCGGGCCGGAGCGGTAGCGCCGAGCCGTGCTCGGCGAGCGCAGCGGCAGGGGCGACGGCGTGACGACCAACGGTCGTCACCCACCAGAAGCCAGGGCGACGGCGTGACGACCAACGGTCGTCACTACCTGACCTGCTTTGCCCACGCGTAGAAACGTTTCCAGCCCTGGCGGATGGCGGCCACCCAGCCGGGGTCGGCCACGCGTGCGGCCAGCGCGGCACTCGGTCGCTGCCCGGTCAGGCGCTGGCGCATCTTCACCAGGTTCTTCAGGTCGCTGCGGCTCAGCTGGCGGGTGATCGGATTGCGCCGCAGCCAGCGCGGCGTGCGCCAGGCCGAGGTGAAGTCCAGCAGCACCGGCACGCCCCCACTGACCACCACGTTGGTGCCGTGCAGGTCGTTGTGGGTGATGCCGGCGGCATGCAGCCGGTCCAGTGCCTGCTGCAGCTGTTCGAACACTTCGGTGCCCACCGCCTGCGCGGTGCTCAGGGTCTGCCCGGGAATGAACTCCATGCCCAGCGCCAGGCCGCCGATGGTGCCCAGCAACGCGGGGGCATGCTTCCAGCCGCTCAGGCGCTGCAGCATGTGGGCTTCGTGATGTACCAGCACGCGCGCCAGCAGCGACAGGGGGGTGCCGCGATAGCGGGTGTAGTCCTTCACCACGGCGGGCTGTCCGTCCATGCAGGTGCGGTAGACGTCCGGCTCCAGGAAACGTTCGCCGCGCTTGAGCAGCAGCGGCATCGCGGCATCGTCGCCGCAGATCGGAGAGGGGGAAGTAGCAGGGGTGTCCATGACGTTCTCTGACAGCCCGGTGGGTGGCGCAGAGCGTCAAGCGAACCGGTGGAAGGGGCATTAGCGAGTGCGCTAATTTTAGTACCCGCCAGTTTTCTATTAAATAATTGTGACGGCTTCGGCAGTGCAACAGTGCGTCATGCCATTTCGGACAATACCGTCTCACTTATTCGTTATGCGTTATTTATCAACGAGTTGAGGCGTGGATGGCTGCCGCTTCCAGCCAAACCCGAGATGAATGCCAATGTGGGAGTCGTCTATGGCACGCTGCCAATGCCCCGCGGTGCTTGACCGGCGCCGCCCAGCTGCCGACCATTGCGCGTTCCCCGCGCGCCTGGCCGGACCGCCCCTGTCGGCACGTCCCCGTCCCGTGCGTGACCGGCGCGGCTGCGTGCCCGCCCGTTCCCTGCCCACCTGCGTCCGGCCCCCGCCGGAGGAATCGTCAATGATCAAGATCGTGCTGGCCGTGCTGTTCATCGCCTGCGTGCTGTACATCCATTACCGCGGCAAGGTCCGCGCGCGCTGGTCGCGCCAGTTGTTGGACCACTCCAGCTTCATGGCCCCGATCAACGTGGTCATGTACCTGTTTTCCAAGGTGCCAACCACGCCGTTCCTGGATCCGGGCAAGGAGTTCCCGCAACTGGAGCCGCTGCGGCAGAACTGGACCGTGATCCGCGACGAGGCGCTGGCGTTGCGCGATGCGCAGAAGATCGCCGCGTCGAGCAGCTTCAACGACGCCGGCTTCAATTCGTTTTTCCGCCGGGGCTGGAAGCGCTTCTACCTGCGCTGGTACGGCCCGTCGCATCCGTCGGCCAGGCAGTTCTGCCCGCAGACGGTGGCATTGATCGAATCGATCCCGGACGTACGCGCGGCGATGTTCGCCCAGCTTCCGCCGGGCAGCGAGCTGCGCCCGCACCGCGATCCGTTCGCCGGTTCGCTGCGCCTGCACCTGGGACTGAGCACGCCCAACGATGACCGCTGCTACATCGAGGTGGACGGGGTGAAGAAGAGCTGGCGCGATGGCGAATGGATGATGTTCGACGAGACCTACATCCACCACGCGCACAACGAGACCGAACAGGACCGGGTGATCCTGTTCTGCGATATCGCCCGTCCGCTGCGTTTCGGCCTGCCTGGCCTGTTCAACCGGGCGGTGGCGTCCACGCTGCTGGCTGGTGGGGCCTCGCCGAACCTGCCGGGCGACCCGACCGGTGGGGTGAACAAGGCATTTGGCGGCGTATACAAGGTACGGCTGAAGGCCAAGGCACTGCGTGCGCGAAGTGCGTTCGCCTACCACGCGATCAAGTGGGGCCTGGTGGTGGCGGTGATCGCGGGCATCTGGGCGATCTGACGCTGGCCGGGGCGGACTAGATGTCCAGCTCCAGCTGCGTTCCACGGCATCCGGACACACAGGGCAGCATCAGTGATGCATGCTGACGTTCGTGGTCGCTCAGGATGCCATCGCGATGGTCGACGTCGCCGCTGACCACCCGCGTGGCGCAGCTGCCGCAGACGCCTTGGTGGCAGCCATTGGGAATGGTGACGCCGCTGCGCAGCAGGAAGTCCAGCAGGCTTCCCTCGCCATCATGATGGAGCCGTCTGCGCGAGCGCGCCAGCACCACGTCGTATCCCTTGGCAGGCGGGCTGCCGGGCGGGCGCGACGAGGCGCTGAAACGTTCCACATGGACGCGCGTGATGCCAAGCCGCCTGCAGGCCAGCCCGAACGCGTCAAGCATCGGCCCCGGCCCACAGCAGTAGAAATGCGTATCAGGCGGATGCGCCGCAAGCAGTGGCAGCAGATCGGGCGGGCCTCCACGTTCGTCGTCGAACAGGCAGGTGAGCGCGTTTCCCAGTGTATTGAGGTCCTGGAGGAAGACCGCGTCCTGCCGCGAACGCACGCAGTAGTACAGGTGCACCGGACGCTGCCGTGCGACAAGATGCCGGGCCATGCACAGCAGGGGGGTAATGCCGATGCCACCGGCGATGAGCACGCTGTTTTCGGCCTGCTCATGCAGCGCGAACGCATTGCGCGGCAGTGACACCGGCAGCGGATCGCCCTCGCGCAGGTGCGTATGCAGGTAGTGCGATCCGCCCCGTCCTTCGTCAACCCGCAGGATGCCCAGTTGGTAACAGCTCGCATGCTGCGGCGGATTCATCAGCGAATAGCTGCGTGTGCGTGCGCCGGGAAGTGCCAGGTCGACATGCGCACCGGCAGTGAACCCGACCAGCGGAACGTCGCTGGCAGGGGCGAGCTCGACCACGATCACGCGGCTGCTTCGGCGGTGCAGCCGACTCACGCGCGCGGCCTGCCAGACGGACTGAAGTGGCGCTGGTGTGGCGAAGGACGTGGCGTTCATGGGTGGGCATCCGGCGCGGTGGCAGTGGTATCGCAGGCGACGGACGCAGCGTCTGCGCAGGCCAGCAGCACGCACCCGGCGATGATCTCTGCGGCCCGCGCTGCATCGGCAACAGGAAGACGGGAGGGAGCGATGCGCAGGCAGCGGTCCTCGGGGTCGGTGCCGCCACAGTGGGTCGTTCCTGCGGGCGTGAGGCGCACGCCCGCCTGTGAGGCCAGGCTCACCACGCGGCGGGCGCAGCCCGTGGGCAGCCAGAGTGTGATGAAGTAGCCACCCGCCGGTCGACTCCAATGAACGTCACATGGTGTGCGGAGACGTTGCGCGAAGACCCGCTGGACCTGCGCGAAGCGCTGCTGGAGCAGGTGGCCATGCTGCTGCATGTGGCGGGCAACACCGGCCGCGTTGCCGAAGAAACGCAGATGCCGGACCTGGTTCACCTTGTCCGGCCCGATGGTGCACGCCCGCTGCGCTGCCAGCCACCAGTCCATAATCCGCGCACTGCCCCCCAGCAGCGCGACACCGGCGCCGGGGATGGTCATCTTCGACGTGGAGCCAAACAGGAGCACGCGATCCGGATTGCCGGCGGTGGCGCAGGCGTCGTACAGGCCGGGCCGCGCCAACGCCTGCGGGGCGAAGTCATGGATGGCGTAGGCGTTGTCGCAGAACAGCGTGAAGTCCGGCGCGGCGGCGTGCATCGTCGCCAGCCGGCGCAGCACCTCAGCGCTGTAGGTCGCTCCGCACGGATTGGAGTGGCGTGGCACGCACCACATTCCGCGGATGCGTGGATCCTGCGCCACGTGTTTCTCCACCCGCTCCATGTCCGGTCCGTCGTGGCCCATCGGCACCGGCACCAACGCAATGCCGTGGTCGCTGCAGATGGCGAAATGGCGGTCGTACCCCGGCACCGGACACAGGAAGCGGACCTCGTGGGCATCGGACCACGGCGCATGCCCAGGCAACCCGATGCGCCACGCCAGACCGACGGCCGCATGCATCAGCGCCAGGCTGCTGTTGCCGCCGACTGCGGCCTGCGTGGCTGGCACGCCGAGCAACAACGGGGCGAGCAGGGCGCGCAACTGGGGTATGCCCTGCTGCCCACCATAGTTGAGCCAATCCTGGCCGTCCCCGCTGTCAAACGGTGCGGGGCCTGGCAGTGACAGCATCGCGTGCGACAGCGCGATCTGCTCGTCGGAGGGCAGGCCTCGGGTCATGTCAAACGCCACCGGCGCTTTCCGGCAGGCGTCATGCCAGGCGCGCAGTTCATCGAGGCGGTGGCACCCGTCGAGCGAAAGACCGGCGACTTCCATGTCAGTTCCCCATCAGCAGCAGCGCGGCCGCATACAGTGCGGTGCCGGCAAGCAGGGGCATGAACACGCTGCGCCGCCACAGCGCCAGCCCACCGGCCAGCAGCACGACTGACAGCTTCAGCAGCGCGCCGGGTGCCTGCAACAGCGTCCAGGGCGCCTGGAATGAGGAGTCGCCGAACAGGCCGAGGTAGATCACGCTGCCCATCACGGCGGACGCGGCGTGGTGGAGGAACCGGACCACCGGGCTGTCCGGGGCAAGCGCCAGGTGACGGAATATCAGCAACGGGACAGAACGCATGAGGTAGGAGGCCGCCGCGGCGGTACCGATCAGGATCCAGCCGTTCATGCCGCTGCCCTGCGTTGGCAGGTGTCTGCCGCGTACAGCAGGGCGGCGACGCCCAAGGGCACCACCAGCACATGCAGGCTTCCCAGCTGGCTGCCTATCACCGGCGTGAGCGCGAAGCCGGCAACGGTCGCCTGCAGCGTCCGGTTTCCATTGGGCGCGTGGCAGGCCAGCGCGGTGAAATGCACCGGCAGGATGATGGCGATGAGTTGAGCCACTACGACCGACGGCGTAGCGCCCACGCAGTGGCCTGCGGCGGTGGCCGCGATGGCGCAGCCGAGCGTGGCGACGCCGCACCCAAGATAGTAGGCATGCATGTCAGCCGCCCCCCTGCCACATCGGCTGGAGAGGGTGAAGGTGGAGATCGACAACAGCTGGGCCGACAGCAGCGACCGGCCCAGGCTGACATGCTGAAACTGTTCGGCGAGCACCGACGCCATGATCACGAAGCGGAAGTTCACCACGACCGTTGCCACCAGCAGGGCAGCAATGCCCAGCGTGTCTGCCTGCTGGACGATCAAGGCCTGCAGCGGGGCAGCGTGCACGGTGAGGGTCATGGCCGTGGCCTGGAGCAGCGAGAATCCCGCCTTGCTGGCCAACGCGCCGATCGATGAAAACAGGAACATGAAGGTCAGGCAGACCGGCAGCGCGTCACGGCAGCCCTGCAGGAAACTGCTGCGCACGAAAGGCGATGCGTTCATCCTGCGTCCCCCCGGTTGCCACGGAGTGCAGCCAGGCCGCTGAGCTGCTGGACACTGCCCGCCAGCGTGCCGCCACGCGTTTCGAACCCCACCATGCCGCGCCAGCCTGCTTCGATGATGGCAGCGACCAGGGCGTCGAATGGCAGGCTCCCGGCGCCCAGCGGGAGATGCGCGTCGCGGTCCTGGTGGTTGTCACTGAAGGACATGCCGATGATGCGGTTGTGGAATTGCCGGAACATCGCGACGGGGTCCCCGCCGTTGACGTAGGCATGGGAAACATCGAGGAACAGGTGCAGGCCGGGGACCTGCTCCAGCACGGTGGCGATTTCATCGGCGGTGGTGCAGATGTAATAGAAGGGATGGAAGCGGGTGTAGTTGCACAGGTTCTCCAACCAGACCTGCACGCCGCGCGGTGCGGCATAGGCCACCAGTGCGCGAAGGTTGGTGATCAACTGGTGCAGCCCCGCCTGGCGTACTTCGGCAACCAGCCGTGGTTCCACCACACCGCCGCCATGCACGATCAAGGGTGCGCCACCCAGCCGGCTGCAGACATCGACTTCGCGGCACGCATAGTGCAACGCAGCGGTGGCCAGCGCGGGCACGTCGCTGCCGAGGGGAGATTTGAAGTTGCCATGGTAGATCGGCCGCATGCCGGTCTGCTGCATCAGCTCCAGCAAGGCGTCGGTGCGCTCCCGTGGGAAATCCTCCGGGCGTTCGCCGTGCAGGCTTCCATCCACGTACCAGTAGCTGTAACCCTGTTGCAGGGCGCGGGTCAGGCCCGATTCGGCATCCAGGTAGTCCTGCTGGGCGGCCGCTGCCATGAAGTCCGGCCATGACGTGGCGGACGAAGAGGGAGATGCTGCGTAATCGGAAACCGGGCTGCCCATGGTCGGCGCTCGCTGCAGGGTGTGCAGCTACTCTGCGCCGGGTTGAAAACGCCGCATGTAGGTCAACGACGAAAGAAATGGTGGCAGTTCGCCGCCAAGCGCGGTCGGGATGGTTGCCGGGCAGGGCCGAGGTCGCTCGGCCCTGCCCATCATCGTCGGGCCGGTCAGCCCTTCAGCGCAGCCTGCACGAACGGCGGCGTCACCAGCACGCCGGTGTGCAGCGCGGCGGTGTAGTACAGCGTATCGAAGCTCTTTGCCGCCGCGTCGGACTGGCGGAAATCGAACCCGCTCTCGCCCTTGCGCGCCAGGGTCACGCTCCACCAGCCGGTGGGGTAGCACGGCTGCGGGAACGGCAGGGTCTTGAACGAACCGAAGCCGGCCTTGCCCATCTCGGTGCGCATCTCGTTGATCAGTTCCAGCTGCATCAGCGGCGATTCGGACTGCTGCACCAGGATGCCGTCGTCCTTCAGGGCCTTGAAGCAGCTCTCGTAGAACGCCTTGTTGAACAGGCCTTCGCCGGGGCCGACCGGGTCGGTCGAATCGACGATCACCACGTCCACGCTGCCGGCCGGGCAGTTGGCCATGTAGGCCACGCCGTCGTCGAACATCAGTTCGGCACGCGGGTCATCGTTGGAATCGCACAGTTCCGGGAAGTGCTTGCGCGCCATCACCGTGACCTGCTCGTCGATATCGCACTGGGTCACGCTCTCCACGTTCTTGTGCTTGAGCACCTCGCGCAGGGTGCCGCAGTCACCGCCGCCGATGATCACCACGCGCTTGGGGGCGGCGTGGGTGAACAGCACCGGGTGGCTGATCATCTCGTGGTAGAAGAAGTTGTCCTTGCTGGTCAGCATGATGGCCCCATCGATGGTCATCAGGTTGCCCCAGTCGGTGGTCTGGAAGATTTCGATCTTCTGGAACGGCGACTGCACTTCGTCCAGCTTGCCGGTGATGCGGTAGCCGATGGCCGAGCCAGTGCGCTCGAAGTGTTCGATATACCAGTTGCTGTTGTCAGTCATGGAGGAGCAATCCTTTTCGGAGGATGGGACGCCGGGCTGGCGGAAGCGGGGCCGCGTGGCGGTACGCCCGTTCAGGTCCAGGGCAGCGACCACGGGCGCGGGCGCGCATGATAACGAACCCTTCGTCGATCAGGGGTTATCATGCACCCCCTTTTTTACCAACCAGGCCGACTTCCATGACCGATTGGTCCCTCGACCAAGCCCGCAAGACCTACTCGATCCCGCATTGGGCGGACGGTTACTTCGACGTGGATCAGGCCGGGCACATGGTGGTGAGGCCGACCGGGGCCGATGGCCCGGTGGTTTCGCTGCCCGACGTGGTCGATGCGGCGCGCGCCAACGGGGCCAAGCTGCCCCTGCTGGTGCGCTTCCCGGACATCCTGGGCCAGCGCCTGGGCAAGCTGCAGGCCGCCTTCGCGCAGGCCCAGGCCGACTGGGAGTACCCGGGCGGCTACACCGCGGTGTACCCGATCAAGGTCAACCAGCACCGCGGCGTTGCCGGTACCCTGGCCAGCCACCACGGCGAAGGCTTCGGCCTGGAAGCGGGCAGCAAGCCGGAACTGATGGCCGTACTGGCGCTTTCGCGCCCGGGCGGGCTGATCGTCTGCAACGGCTACAAGGACCGTGAGTACATCCGGCTGGCGCTGATCGGCCGCAAACTGGGCCTGCAGACCTACATCGTCATCGAGAAGCCGTCCGAGCTGAAGCTGGTGCTGGAAGAATCCAAGGCGCTGGACGTGAAGCCGGGCCTGGGCGTGCGCATGCGGCTGGCCTCGCTGGGTGCGGGCAAGTGGCAGAACAGCGGCGGCGACAAGGCCAAGTTCGGCCTTTCCCCGCGCCAGCTGCTGGACCTGTGGAAGTCGCTGCGTGACACCGAATACGCCGACTGCCTGAGCCTGCTGCACTTCCACATGGGCTCGCAGATTTCCAACGTGCGCGACATCGCCAACGGCATGCGCGAAGCCACCCGCTACTACGTGGAGATGTCGCAGCTTGGCGCGAAGATCACCCACGTCGACGTGGGCGGTGGCCTGGGCGTGGACTACGAAGGCACCCGTTCGCGCAGCTTCTGCTCGATCAATTACGGGCTGAACTCCTATGCCAGCAGCATCGTGCAGCCGCTGGCCGATGCCTGCAAGGAACATGGCCTGAAGCCGCCGCGCATCGTCACCGAGTGTGGCCGCGCGATGACCGCCCACCATGCGGTGCTGATCGCCAACGTGTCCGAAGTGGAACAGGCGATGGAAGGCCGCGTGCCGGACCAGCATGACGACGAGCCGGCATCGATCCGCCACCTGCGCGAGATCCATTCCGAACTGGGCCAGCGCCCGGCGATCGAGCTGTTCCAGGAAGCGCAGCATTTCCATGCCGAAGGCCTGTCCAGCTATGCGCTGGGCCAGATCGACCTGCCGCAGCGGGCGCGCATTGACGACCTGTTCTACGCCATCGCCCATGCGGTGCGTGCACGCCTGAGCTTCGACGAGAAGAGCCATCGGCCGGTGCTGGATGAGCTCAACGAGCGGCTGGTGGACAAGTACTTCGTCAACTTCAGCGTGTTCGAATCGATCCCGGACGTGTGGGCGATCGACCAGGTGTTCCCGATCGTGCCGATCGAGCGCCTGGACGAGCAGCCGGACCGTCGCGGCATCATCGCCGACATGACCTGCGATTCGGACGGCATGGTGGAGACCTATGTCGGCAACGAGAGCCTGGACAGTTCGCTGCCGCTGCATGCGCTGCGTTCCGGTGAAAGCTACCGGATCGGGTTCTTCATGGTCGGTGCGTACCAGGAGATCCTGGGCGACATCCACAACCTGTTCGGCGATACCGATGCGGTGGAAGTGCGTGCCGGCGCGGGGGGCTATGCGATCACCCAGCAGCGCCGCGGTGACACCACCGATGTGATGCTGGACTACGTGGGCTACAGCCTGGCCGAACTGCGCGCGACCTATGCCGAGCGCGTGGCCGCGGCAGGTCTTACGGCTGACCGTGCGCAGGAACTGTCCGACGCACTGGAAGCCGGTTTGACCGGTTACACGTACCTGTCCGACGAACCGCTGATGTAAGCGGGGCACCCGGTGGTGACGGCCGGTGGCCGTCATTGGGTGGTCACTGATTGACGGCCAGCGGCCGTCACTACCTGCGGCCAGCGGCCGTCACTACCGGCGGTTCACCCCGCCGGCAGCCACAGCGTGGCGCGCAGCCCGGGCTGGGCGTTTTCCAGCTTCAGCTCGCCGCCGTGGCTGGCGGCGATGTCGCCGACGATCGCCAGGCCGAGCCCGCTGCTGCCTTCGCGCTGGTCCAGCCGCACGCCCCGTTGCAGCACGGTCTGCAGCTGGGATTCCTGCAGCCCCGGGCCATCGTCGCGCACCTCGATGCGCAGCCGTTGCGCGTCCATCCAAGCGCCCACCTGCACCTGCTGCGTGGCCCACTTGCCGGCGTTGTCCAGCAGGTTGCCGAGCATTTCTTCCAGATCGGCGGCATCGCCGGCAAAGCGCAGCGCCGGGTCGATGGCATCGCTGCTGAAGTGCACGCCGCGCCCTTGATGTACGCGGCCCATCAGGCGGCACATCGACTGCACCACCGGTGCCACGTCCGCGCGCTGCCGATGATCGACCGCCAGCCCTGCCGCGAGGTAGCGCTCGATGCTGGCCTGCATGTGCGCGCCCTGTGCGCGCACGGTCTGCTGCCAGTCGCCCCCCGGATGTTCGGCTTCAGCTGCCAGCACGCTCAGCGGTGTCTTCAGCGCGTGCGCCAGGTCCTGTGCGCTGGTGCGCGCGCGCGCCACCATGCGCTGGTGGTGGTCGAGCAGGGCGTTGAGTTCTTCAGCCAGCGGCGCGATCTCCGCGCTCAGGCCGCGTGTATCCACCCGCTGGACTTCGCCGCGGCGCACGCCCTCCACCTGCTGGCCCAACCGCCGCAACGGACGCAGGCCGAAGTGGATCTGGCTGGCCAGCACCGCCAGCCAGACCGCGACCAGCACCGCCAGGGCCAACGCGCTGCGCTGACGGAACTGCGCCACCTGGGCCTGCAGGTCGCTGCGATCAAGCGCCACCAGAACCTCCAGCGGCGCCTGCGCGCGGGGCAGGCGCACCTCGCGCGCCAGCACCCGCAGCGGCTGCTGCAGCGGCCCGATGATGTCAGCGGCGATGCCGGCGCTGCTGGCCGCCGGTGCGGCGAGGCTTTCATCCCACAACGAGCGCGACTGCAGCAGCGGCGTGCCGTCGGCCGCGCCGACCTGCCAGTAAGCACCGGAGAACACCCGCTGGAAGCGGGCTTCGTTGGGTTCCTGGCGCAGCACCACGCGCCCATCCGGGTTTACTTCGGCCTGCGCCAGCACGGTCAGCAGGTCCTGTTCCAGCGCCGCATCCAGGCTGTCACGCGCGGCGCGTTCGAACAGGTGGCCAAGCAGCGCGGTGGCCAGCGCCGTGACCAGCAGCAGGCCCAGCCCGCCCGCCAGCAGCAGCCGGTTGCGCAGCGAGGCGCGCTTCATCGTGATGCCCTCATGCCGGCGCCGTCAGCCGCCAGCCCTGGCCGCGCACGGTCTGGATCAGGTCGATGTCCAGCTTGCGCCGCACCCGTCCGAGCAGCACGTCCAATGCATTGGAGTCCGGGTCGAAGCCGCTGTCGAACACGTGCTCGCCCAGCCGCTCGCGGCCGATCACCGTATCCACGTGATGGATGAAGTAGCCGAGCAGGCGGAACTCCTGCGGGCTCAGCGCCAGTTCGCTGCCGTGCAGGCTGAAACGGCCCGCGTTGACATCCAGCTGCAGCGGTCCGCACTGCAGGCGCGGACTGGCATGGCCGGTGCTGCGGCGTATCAGCGCACGCAGGCGCAGTACCAGTTCATCGGGCTGGAAGGGCTTGGTCAGGTAGTCGTCGGCGCCGGCATCGAAACCGGCCAGTTTGTCGTGCCAGCGTCCGCGTGCGGTCAGCACCAGCACCGGGAAGGTGCGGCCATTGGCGCGCCAGCGTTCGATGATGCTCAGCCCGTCCAGGCCCGGCAGGCCCAGATCGACGATGGCGGCCTGCAGGTCTTCCACCTGGCCATGTTCTTCGGCCGCACGGCCATCGGCGAATGCATCCACCACGAAACCCGCCTGCTCCAGCAGGGGCTGCAGGCGCTGCGCCAGGTCGTGGTCATCTTCGGCCAGCAGGATCCGCATCAGTCGTCCAGTTCGGTCTTCAGCAGCTTGCCGTTGCGCGCATCATAGTCCAGCTCCACCACCACGCCGTCGGCGCGCAGGATCTCGACTTCGTACACGGCATCGTCCAGTTCCACTTCCAGCAGCTTGCCGGGATGGCGGCGCATGGCATCGCGCACCACCGCTTCCAGCGGCACGTAACGGCCCTGTTCCACCGCACGCCGCGCGGTCTGCTGGGCATGGTCGTCGCCCGCCGCCACCGGCAGGGGGGGCAGCAGCGCGAGCACGATCACGGCGAGGGTCTTCAACGGATACATGCGCCTATCAATAGCGCAGCGGACTAACCGTTGGCTAACAGCCCGGGCTAAGTGGCTGTTAGGTGCGCTGGGCAGACTGTGTTGGCCGGGCCCGCTGGGGTCCACCATTCCGGAGAACACCATGAACAAGCTGTCCCTGATCGCTGGCGCCACCGTTGCCGCCCTGCTGGGTACCACCGTGGCCGTCACCGCCCATGCCGCACCGCTGGGCCTGGCCCAGGTGGAACAGAAGCTGCGCGACGCCGGTTACAGCCGCATCCATGAGATCGAGAAGGACGACGGGCTGTGGGAAGCCGACGTGACCCGCGACGATGGCCGCTTCCGCGAGGTCTATGTCGACCCGAAGACCGGCGAGATCTTCGACGAGTTCGATGGCCGCACCCAGCTGACCATCGACCAGCTGCTGGCCAAGGCCAAGGAGCAGGGCCTGAAGGACATCCATTCGGTGGAACGCGACGGTGCGACGTGGCAGCTGGAAGCACGCAACGCGCGTAACCAGAAGGTTGACGTGCGCCTGAGCGGGCACGATGGCCGCATCCTGGACAGCGAGCGCGACGGCTGGCTGGATTGATCCCCGCGCCATGAACCCCTGAGCGGTCGCGCCGAGCCGTGCTCGGCGAGCGCAGGGGCGCATCCGGATGTGGACAGGCCGGTCGTTGCGCCGCCGGGCGCGGCTTCTTACCAGCCGAACGGCGGCGGGCGGCCCCAGTAGCCGGGGCCTGGGCCGTAGCTCCCACCGAATCCGCCGCCATACGGGCCGTCCCAGGGGCCAAAGAAGCCCGGCCCCTTGCCTTCGCTGACGTGGATGTTGACGTTGACCCCGCGGGTCTTGCCTTCATCGGTGGTGTAGTTCTTGCTCAGGTTCAACGTGGCCGCGTTGTAGTGGCTGTTGCCGTAGCCTTCGGAATAGCCGATGCCGGTGCTGACGCTGCCGGAGACGCGCAGCTTGTCATCGGTGACCTCGGCGATGCCGTTATCGCTGCCGGCGCGTGCGCGCGGGCCGCTCTTGTCGCCGTAGTAGGTGCCCGGGGCATCCTGCTGGAAGCTGGGATCGTTGAGATAGCGCAGCGGTTCGCTGGGCACGGCCAGGTTCAGGCCGGTGGACGACTGCGGGCCGGTGGCGCCTGCAGCGCTCTGCGCCAACGCGACCGAGGGGGCGCAGGCCAGGCACAGCAGGATCAGGGGGCGGATCATGGCACGACGCTCCAGCAGCGGACGGGGCAGGGCACGCGGGCCCTCATGGCGACGCTAGCAGCTGCTGCTTGAATGATGCCTGTCGTGACGCGTCGACGGTAGTGACGGCCGCTGGCCGTCACGCTTCTGCTGGCACCGCTGCGCTCGCCGAGCATGGCTCGGCGCTGCCGGCATCGTCGGACCTCGCCGGGGCGTGCATCGGCGATCAGCGCTCCAGCCGCTCGAAACCGAACAGCGCCTGCAGCGGATGGCGTCGGCGTTCGATGTTGGCGCGCACCAGGCCGGCGCCGATCATCGAATAGGTGATGCCGTTGCCCCCGTAGGCCATCGCGAACTGCACCCGCGGTCCCCACTGTGCATGCGCGCCGAAGAACGGCAGGCCATCGGCGGTTTCGGCGAAGGTCCCGGCCCAGGCAAACGCCGGGATCGGGTCCAGCGCCGGGAACCAGTGCTTCAGTCCCTTCATGAGCTTCTTCGATTTGCCATCGACGCGGCGGTCGCGGCGTGCCGGGACATCCACCGCATCGTCCAGCCCGCCCAGCAGCAGCCGGCCATCGCCGGTGCTGCGCAGGTACAGGTAAGGGCGCGCGCTTTCCCAGACCATCGTCGTGGCCAGTGCGCCAAGTTCGTCGGCGTGCAGCGGATCGGTGATCAGCGCATAGCTGCTGCGGTTGCGCGCCACGCGCTTGTCCAGCCACTGCTGGTTGGCGTAGCCCTGGGCCAGCACCACGTGCTTGGCGCGGATCTGGATACCGTCTTCGGTGCGTGCGGTGACCCCGCGCGCGGTGGGTTCAAGCGCATGCAGCACGGTGCGATCGTGCACGTGGCCGCCACGCCGCTTGACCCGCTCCAACAGCCGGTAAGTGAGGCAGTAGGGATCTACGCGTGCGGCCTGGCGGGTCAACAGCGCAGCGTCGCCGTCCATCCCCATGCGTTCGCGCAGGGCACCGCGGTCCAGCCAGCGTGCGTCCAGCCCATGCTTGCGGCGTGCCGCGCCTTCTTCGCGCAGTACCGGCACATGGCGCGGCTTGCTGGCCAGGTACACGCTGTCCATCTGCTTGAAATCCACCCCGCGCAGGCCGGCGGTGACCTCGCGCAGCTGTGGCAGCGCCTGCGCACAGGCGTGGTAGGCCAGGACCGCATCGTCTTCGCCGTACTGGCGGGCCAGGTCGATCAGGTGGGTGTCGATCTCATACTGCAGCAGCGCGGTGCTTGCCGCCGTGCTGCCCCAGCCGATGTCGCGCTGCTCGATCAACGCCACTTCGTGGCCGTGTGCGGACAGCTCATCGGCGATCAGGGCGCCGGTGATGCCGCCGCCGACGACCAGCACATCGCAGTGCAGGTCGGCTTCAAGCGGCGGGAAAGCCTGGATCAGTCCATTGCGGATGGACCAGTACGGATACCCGCTCTTCAGGTCCATGGACTCAGGCCGTCGGCTTGCCGGTGTGGGGGGTATCGATCAGTTTGGACAGATCGAAGCCCTGCTGGCGCGCGGTCGCCAGATAATGATCGCGAACGGTCTTGTCCAGGTGCGGCGTACGTGACAACAGCCAGAGATAATCGCGGTCCGGGCTGCCGACCAGCGACACGCTGTAATCGGGGGCGATCTGGATCACCCAGTAGTCGCCCTTGGTGAACGGCAACCAGCGCAGGCCCTTGGGCAGGAAGCTGACCGCGAGTCGCGCGCTGTCGTTGTCCACGACGCTGGCCTCGCCGATGGCTTCTTCGATCTCGCCTTCCATCCGGCAGCGGTTGTGCACGCGGATGTTGCCGTTGTCCTGCAGGCTGTAGTTCGCCGATACATCGGTGCAGGCTTCGGGTTCGTGGCGCATCGGAAGGCGGGCGATCTCGTACCAGGTGCCAAGGTAGCGCGGCAGCTTGAGGTCGGGGACGGTCTTGAGGTCGTTGGGGGTGGTCATGGGGCTCTCGTCCCGGAGGCGGTAGGCCACCTTGCCGCGCCCGCCGCCATGGCAAGGTGAAGCCGCCTTGCCATGGCGTAAGCGCAACACTACGTAGCGGCCCGTGGGTTTATCGGGCTGCCATGCGGGTCCATGCTGATGAACAGTGCCAAGGAGTGATGCCGATGTACCAGGTGATCCTGTTGAAATCCGAATCCAGCTTCGCGCGTGCCCGATGGGAGCAGGTCGAGGAGGTGGTCGACCATGAGGGCGTGGCCTACACGCTGCGTGCCGGCCCCCGCCAGCCGCTGTCCACCGACCACGCCTGGGACCCGATCGTGGTGTATGCCCCGGAAGAGATCCCCGAGGAAGAGTTCCAGGAGTGGTACGCCGCCCAGCAGCCGCAGGTGGAGGAGCTGCGCCTGAAGTACTGATCCGATCCCCACGCGACACGTCGTATAGTCCGCGCAGGCGCGGTGGTCCGCGCATGCCGGTAACGCGTTTTGTCTCTTTCCAGCCTGATCTCCAAGCGCGGTGCCGTCGTCGGCCTGCTGATGTTCCTGCTCCTGGCCTGCACTCCGGTGCTGGCGCAGGCCCCGGCCGAGCTGACCCCTGAGGCCCAGGTAAGCCGGGCCGAGGCCACGCTGAAGTCCGCGCGGGCCTCGCTTGAGGACGCCGAAACGCCCGATACGCTGGCCACCCTGAGCGAGCGCGCGAAGGCGGCCAAGGATGATGCGGACGCCGCCGCCAAGGCGCTGCAGCCCCAGCTGGACCAGCTCAACGAGCAGCTGGCACCGCTGGGTGAGGTAGCCGAGGGCAGCACCGAGGCCCGCGAGATCGCCGTGCAGCGGGCCAGCCTGACCCGGCAGCGCAACAAGCTGGACGGCACGATCAAACGTGCCGAGCTGGCGGTCGTCAACGCCAACCAGCTGGCCGCTGACATCGAAAAACTGCGCGCCAGCCAGTTCAGCGAAGAGCTCGGCCGCAAGGTGGCTTCGCCGCTGTCGCCGGCCTTGTGGAGCCAGGTCGCCGCGACCGCGCCGGCCGATACCACGCGGGTGCTGGCGCTGTACCGGCTGGGCACCAACGCGGTACGCGATGCGTTGAAGCGCGAGGGCTGGGCCCTGCCGCTGCTGGGTCTTGGGGTGGCGCTGCTGCTGTTCTTCCCCGTGCGGCTGTGGCTGCGCGCGCTGGGACGGCGTTATGCGGCCGCCGAAAACGCGCCGCAGGGCCGCCTGCGCCGGACCGGCCTTGCGGTCTGGCTGCTGCTGGTGGGCACGGCGATGCCGGGGCTGGCGGCCTGGGCGTTGATCGCGTCCTTGGATGCGGTAGGCGCCATTCCGCCGCGCCTGCAGACGCTCTCCAACTACTTTGTGGGCGCCACCTGCTTTTCTGCGTTCATCGTCGCGCTGAGCGCCTGCCTGCTGGCGCCAAAACGCCCGTCGTGGCGCCTGCTGGACCTGGATGACACCGCAGCGCGCAACCTGCGCAAGTACGCGTGGAGCGCCGCTGCGGTGAGCTGGATCAGCATCATGCTGGCGGCGGTGGATCGTGCGGCACGTACCAGCGAGATCAACACCATCGCGCTGGACGGGGTGATCGCCCTGATCTACCTGTGTCTGATCATGGCGATGCTGGTGACGCTGTCCCGCCTGCACCGGCGGCAGACCGCCGAAGCGGCCGAGCGCGCTGAAGCGCAGGCCGCCGATTCGCGCGCGCGTGGGCCGGCCCAGCGCAGTGGCTGGATCGTGCTGACCCGGGTGGCGGGCAACGTGGTGGTGGCCGCGGCGATCATCGCCTCGCTGTTCGGTTACCTCAATTTCGCCAAGTTCGTGACTTCGCAGCTGGTCTGGGGCGGCATCGTCGCGCTGACCACCAGCCTGCTGCTCAAGTTCGCCGACGACCTGTGCACCTGGATGCTGCATCCGGACAGCCGCATCGGCCGCACCGTGGTACTGACCACCGGCCTGAGCGCGGCGCAGGTGGAACAGGCCGGCGTGCTGCTGTCGGCCTTCAGCCGCATCGCGCTGGTGCTGATGGCACTGCTCATCTTCACCGCTCCGTTCGGCAATGTCGGGTCGGTGTTGAGCAGCATGCAGACGCTGTCGGATGGGTTCGAGATCGGCAGTATCAAACTGCAGCCGGGCAAGGTTCTGCTGGCCATCGCGGTCCTGCTGGCCGGCCTTGCATTGATGCAGGCCCTGCAGCGTTGGCTGGTGGATACCTACCTGCCGAAGACCGAGCTCGATTCGGGCGCACAGAACTCGATCAGTACCGTGGCGCGTTACCTGGGCATCATCCTTGCCGTGTTGTGGTCGCTGACCGCCCTGGGCATCGGCTTCGGCCAGCTGGCGCTGGTGGTCAGCGCGCTGTCGGTGGGCATTGGTTTCGGCCTGCAGGCGATCACCCAGAACTTCGTCTCCGGCCTGATCCTGCTGGCCGAGCGGCCGGTGAAGATCGGTGACTGGGTGAAGATCGGTGACCAGGAAGGCGATATCCGCCGCATCAACGTGCGCTCCACGGAGATCACGGTCGGGGACAAGTCGACGTTGATCGTGCCGAATTCGGAGCTGATCACCAAGACCGTGCGCAACATGACCATGGGCAGTGCACAGGGCCGGATCCAGATCCAGTTCACGCTGCCGTTGAACGCGGACGTGGCGGCGGTGAAGCAGGTGCTGCTGGATGCCTACACGGCGCATTCCAGCGTGCTGTCCGACCCGGCGCCCTCGGTGTTCATCGATTCGATCGCCGGCGGCCAGGTGGCGATCAACAGCTTCGCCTACGTCTCCAGCCCGCGGCAGGTCTACGGCGCGCGCAGCGACCTGTTCTTCAGCCTGCTGCAGGAACTGGCATCCAGGGGCATCGCGCTGTCGGCACCGACGGACATCCACCTGGTGCGGGATCCTGACGGGGCAGTTTGAGCCTGCGGCTCTTGCTGGAGCGGAAGCAACGGCAAGAGCAACGTCAACGGCAACGTCAACAGCTTGCAGGGCTGTGGGGTAGGTGGGGCGGGGTGGCTGTGCAGGACACGCCGTGAACCCGTCCATGGGGGCTCGCTTTTCGCATCCCTGCGAAAAGACGGTCCTGCACA
>NZ_LDJK01000042.1 GCF_001431535.1 Stenotrophomonas chelatiphaga | reverse complement strand
CGGGACACTGTGAGGCAGGAGCCGAACAGTAGCCTACACGGACGTACTTGCGGCGTGTCCCGTGCAGCCTGCCCCGCCCGTGCCCCGCGAAGACACCCCGCGGCGCCACGCTTTTCGCGGTAAACCGAAAAGTGCGAGACAATACAACGCTATCTGTCCCGAACAACCGCACCATGTCCCGACTGCAGTTCCAGCTCCAGACCACTGATGGCCGTGCCCGCCGGGGCCGCCTGACCTTCCCGCGCGGCACCGTGGAAACCCCCGCGTTCATGCCGGTCGGTACCTATGGCTCGGTCAAGGGCATCTTCCCCGACCAGGTGCGTGCCCTGGGCGCGGAAATCATCCTCGGCAATACCTTCCACCTCTACCTGCGCCCCGGCCTGGACGTCATCGCCGACCACGGTGGCCTGCACGGCTTCGCGCGCTGGGACGGCCCGATCCTGACCGATTCCGGCGGCTTCCAGGTGTTCTCGCTGGCGCATCGCCGCAAGATCACCGAACAGGGCGTGACCTTCGCCTCGCCCACCGACGGCGCCCGCGTCTTCCTCGGCCCCGAGGAAAGCATGAAGATCCAGAAGGTGCTGGATTCGGACGTGGTGATGATCTTCGACGAATGCACGCCGTACCCGGCGACCGAAGACGTCGCCCGCCGCTCGATGGAGCTCAGCCTGCGCTGGGCCCAGCGTTCGCGCGATGCCCACGATGCGCTGGGCAACGACGCCGCGCTGTTCGGCATCGTCCAGGGCGGGGTGCATACCGACCTGCGCAGCCGCTCGGCCGACGCCCTGCAGCAGATCGGCTTTGACGGCTATGCCATCGGCGGGCTGGCCGTGGGCGAACCCGAGCATGAACGCAATGCCATGCTGGACCACCTTAATCCGGTGCTGCCGGCAGACCGCCCGCGCTACCTGATGGGCGTGGGCCGGCCGGAAGACCTGGTGGAAGGCGTGGCCCGCGGCGTGGACATGTTCGACTGCGTGATGCCCACCCGCAACGCGCGCAACGGCCACTATTTCACCTCCTTCGGCACGGTGCGCATCCGCAACGCCCGCTACGAGCGCGACATGGACCCGATCGAGCCGGGCTGCGGCTGCTTTGCCTGCAGCGGCGGCTATACCCGCTCCTACCTGCGCCACCTGGACCGCTGCAATGAAATGCTGGCGCCGATGCTGGGCACCCTGCACAACCTGTTCTATTACGAAAAGCTGATGGCCGACATGCGCGCTGCCATCGCCGCGGGAACCTTCGAGGCCTTCCGCGGGTCTTTCTACGCAGCCCGGGGGGCTGCCGTACCGCCACTTTGAGCGGCCGCCCCCTGCCGAAGGGCCCAAGGACGAATCCCTGGGCCCGTGGCATACTTCACGGCTGACACCGATCTGCGGTCGCGCCCGGCCACATGTGGCACCGGAGCGCCGCCCAACCAAAGGACTCCACGATGAACCTGCTTGCTTTCCTGATTCCCGCCGCCCACGCCCAGGCTGCCGGCGGCCAACCGCAGGGCTTCACCATGACCACCCTGCTGTTCCCGGTCATCCTGATCGCCATCATGTACTTCCTGATGATCCGCCCGCAGATGAAGCGGCAGAAGGAGCACAAGGCCATGCTGGAGAAGATCAAGCGCGGCGACGAAGTGCTGACCAACGGTGGCATCGCCGGCGTGGTCACCGACATCGGCGACAACTTCGTCACCCTGGAAGTCGCTGACAACGTGCGCATCCGCGTGCAGAAGGGCGCCGTCGGCAACGTGCTGCCGGCCGGTACCCTGAAGTCGGCTGTCTGATCCACTCCCTTTTCTGAAGCACAACCGCGGCGCCGGGGATGGCGCCGCGCGGGAACCTCGCAATGCTCGAATTTCCACGCTGGAAGTACGTCGTCATCCTGATCGTCCTGGCGATCAGCACGCTGTATGCGCTGCCCAACATCTACCAGAAGGATCCGGCCATCCAGATCACCGCCAACCGCGGCGGCCTGGTGGATTCAGCGCTGCGTGACCGCGTGCTGGCCGACCTCAAGCAGGCCGGCGTCACCCCGATGGCGGCCGAAGTGGAAGGCGACAGCCTGATCGTCCGCCTGCCCGACCTGCAGGCGCAGACCGCCGCCAACGACGTGCTGAAGCAGAGCGTCGGCGAGGATTACGTGGTGGCGCTGAACCTGGCCTCCACCGTGCCGGACTGGCTGTCCAACCTGGGCGCACGGCCGATGACGCTGGGCCTGGATCTGCAGGGCGGCGTGCATTTCGTGCTGCAGGTCGACCAGAAGGCTGCCCTCGACAAGCGCCTGGACGGCTACACCGAAGACGTGCGCACCACCCTGCGTGATGCACGCATTCCCTACCAGTCGGTCGAGCGCCGGGCGGACAACACCATCGTCGCCAACCTGAGCCCGAGCGCGGGCGAGGGTGCCGGCCTGCGTGCCCGTGATGCGCTGTTCAAGTCGCAGCCGACGCTGGGCTTTGAAGTCAGCGGCAACCGCGTGACCGTCAGCCTGCCCGGCGCCGAACTGGACGCCATCGCCAACGGCGCCATCGAGCAGAACGTCAACACGCTGCGCAACCGCGTCAACCAGCTTGGCGTGGCCGAGCCGATCATCCAGCGCCAGGGTGCCGACCGCGTGGTCGTGCAGCTGCCGGGCGTGCAGGACACCGCCGAAGCCAAGCGCATGATCGGTGCCACCGCCACGCTGGAATACCGCGCCGTGGTCGAAGGCAACGCGCAGGACGCCATCACCAGCGGCCGTATTCCGCCGGAAGCCAAGGTCTACCAGCTGCGCGACAACCGCGGCCCGGTGCTGCTGGCCAAGCGCGTGATCGTCACCGGTGACCAGATGGTCGCCGC
This sequence comes from Stenotrophomonas chelatiphaga, assembly GCF_001431535.1. Lineage (GTDB taxonomy): Bacteria > Pseudomonadota > Gammaproteobacteria > Xanthomonadales > Xanthomonadaceae > Stenotrophomonas > Stenotrophomonas chelatiphaga. The sequence goes on along the minus strand of NZ_LDJK01000042.1, from coordinate 24,208 downwards.
CCAGGCCACCACCGACCAGAACGGTTCGGCGGCGGTCAGCGTGACGCTGAACAATGTCGGCGGACAGCGCATGTTCGACTTCACCAGCGCCAACGTGAACAAGCCGATGGCGGTGGTGTACACCGAGCGCATCCCCACCGTTGAAACCGTCGATGGCAAGGAAGTGCGCAGCTTCCGGGTCAAGGAAGAGGTCATCTCGGTGGCCAACATCAACGGCGTGTTCGGCAAGAACTTCCAGACCACCGGCCTGGAGAAGCGTGAGTCCGAAGACCTGGCCAAACTGCTGAAATCCGGCTCGCTGGCCGCGCCGATGGACTTCGTGGAAGAAAAGATCGTCGGCCCCAGCCTGGGTGCGGAGAACGTGCAGCGCGGTGTCACCGCGGTGGGCTTCGCCTTCCTGTTCACGCTGGTGTTCTTCACCGTGTACTACCGCATGTTCGGTGTCATCACCTCGGTGGCGATGCTGTTCAACCTGCTGATCGTGGTCGCGGTGATGTCGCTGTTCGGCGCCACCATGACCCTGCCGGGCTTTGCCGGCCTGGCGTTGTCGATCGGCCTGTCGGTGGATGCGAACGTGCTGATCAACGAACGTATCCGTGAAGAGCTGCGTGCGGGCATGCCCGCCAAGGCCGCCATCGTGGCCGGTTATGAAAAGGCATCGGGCACCATCCTCGACGCCAACCTGACCGGCATCCTGGCAGGCGTTGCGTTGTATGCGTTCGGTACCGGCCCGCTGAAGGGCTTCGCAGTGACCATGATCGTCGGCATCATCGCCTCGATGTTCACCGCCATTACCGTTTCCCGTGCCCTTGCAGTGCTGGTCTACGGCCGCCGCAAGAAGCTCAAGACCCTGGCCATCTGACGGGAAAAGGATCGATACCATGAAATTGTTTCCGCTCCACCTGATCCCGAACGACACCAAGTTCGACTTCATGCGCACCCGATGGATCGCCATCGGCATCGCCGCGCTGGTGTTCATCGCCGCCCTCGGCAGCATCATCGGCAAGGGCTTCAACTACGCGCTGGATTTCACCGGCGGTACCGTGGTGGAAGTGCGTTTCGACCGGCCGGCCGACGTCGACGCCGTACGCGAGCACCTGGAGACCGCCGGCTATGCCGGTGCCCAGGTGCAGAGCTTCGGCAGCGGCAGCAACCTGCTGATCCGCCTGCAGCCGCAGGCCCAGGCCGAAGGCGAAAGCGCCGGCGAAGCCAACAACCGCACCGCCGAAGCGGTGCGTACGGCGGTGTCGCTGGAAGGCAATGCCGCCACCGTGCTGTCCTCGGAGTTCGTCGGTCCGCAGGTCGGCAAGGAGCTGGCCCTGAACGGCCTGTACGCCGCGCTGTTCGTGCTGGTCGGCTTCCTGATCTACATCGGTTTCCGCTTCGAATGGAAGTTCGCGGTGGTGGCCATCATCACCACCCTGTTCGACGTGCTGGTGGTGGCAGGCTACTTCTCCTTCAGCGGCCGCGAGTTCGACCTGACCGTGCTGGCCGGCCTGCTGTCGGTGATGGGTTTCTCCATCAACGACACCATCGTGGTGTTCGACCGCGTCCGTGAAAACTTCCGCAGCCTGCGTGTGGAGCCGCTGGAAGTGATGAACCGCTCGATCAACCAGACCCTGTCGCGCACCATCATCACCTCGCTGGTGTTCTTCCTGTCGGTGCTGGCGCTGTACATCTACGGCGGCGGCTCGCTGGAAGGGCTGGCGCTGAGCCAGATGATCGGCGCAGTGATCGGCACCCTGTCCTCGATCTTCATTGCCTGCCCGTTGCTGACCATGGGCGTGCTGGCAGTGACCAAGCAGGACCTGCTGCCCAAGGCCAAGGACGAAGAAGCCCTGGCCCGCCGCCCGTAACAAGGCCGCCGGCAGAAACGGAAAAAGCCGCACGAAAGTGCGGCTTTTTCTTTGCCGTTCTCCTCCCCGCACACGCCACGGGCGGCCTGCTGCCAGCAGAGGGAGCGGCCGGGGCGGGGTGGGACGCTGAGCCGCAGGGATGCGGCGACGCAGCCTACAAGGATGTACTTGCGGCGTGTCCCACCCCGGCCCGGCCGCTGCCTCGGAACCACGCGCTGCATACGCCCCCGTCGGTTGTGCATAATCCCCCCGCACACTACGATTCCAGCGTTTCGTGCACGCGCGCCAGCGCGCGGCACCTGTCCCACACCGAGGTCTCCATGGTCATCAAACCGCGCGTCCGCGGCTTCATCTGCGTCACCACCCATCCCACCGGCTGCGATGCGGCGGTCAAGCAGCAGATCGACTACATCAGCGCCCGGCCGAAGATCGTCAACGGTCCCAAGCGCGTGCTCGTCATCGGCGCCTCCACCGGCTACGGCCTGGCAGCGCGCATCACCGCCGCCTTCGGCAGCGACGCCGCCACCCTGGGCGTGTTCTTCGAAAAGCCCGGCAGCGAAACCAAGCCCGGCAGCGCCGGCTGGTACAACTCGGCTGCGTTCCACAAGTACGCCGGCCAGGCCGGACTGTATGCGAAGAGCGTGAACGGCGATGCGTTCTCCGATGAAGTGAAGGAGCAGGTCATCGCGCTGATCAAGGCCGACCTCGGCCAGGTCGACCAGGTGGTCTACAGCCTGGCGTCCCCGCGTCGCAAGCACCCGAAAACCGGCGAGGTGATCAATTCCACGCTCAAGCCGATCGGCGCGCCGATCACCCTGCGCGGCCTGGACACCGACAAGGTCAAGCTGACCGAAACCCACCTGGAGCCGGCCACCGCCGAAGAGATCGCCGGCACCGTGGCGGTGATGGGCGGCGAAGACTGGCAGATGTGGATCGACGCGCTGGCCGCGGCCGGCGTGCTGGCCGACGGCTGCAGCACCACCGCCTTCACCTATGTCGGTGAAGAGATCACCCAGGCGATCTACTGGAACGGCAGCATCGGCGCGGCCAAGAAGGACCTGGACCAGAAGGTGCTGGGCCTGCGCGAAAAGCTGGCGGCGATCGGCGGCGACGCACGCGTATCGGTGCTGAAGGCGGTGGTCACCCAGGCCAGTTCGGCGATCCCGACCATGCCGTTGTACCTGTCGCTGCTGTTCAAGGTGATGAAAGAGAAGGGCACCCACGAAGGCTGCATCGAGCAGCTCGACGTGCTGTACGACATCCTTTACGGCGGCAAGGCCGACGGCACGGCGGTGGAGCGCCTGCGCCACGACCTGACCGACGCCGATGGCCGCCACGTCGAGCTGATCGACGAGGCCGGCCGCCTGCGTGCGGACTACAAGGAAATGGCGCCGGGCGTGCAGGCCGAAGTGCTGCAGCTGTGGCCGCAGGTCACCGATGAGAACCTGTACGAGATCAGCGACCTGGAAGGCTACAAGGCCGACTTCCTGCGCCTGTTCGGCTTCGGCGTGGAGGGCGTGGACTACGACGCCGACGTGGATCCGGACGTGAAGATCGACAACCTGGTCGACATGACCTGAGTGACGGCCAGCGGCCGTCACTACCGGAGGCACGGTAGCGCCGAGCCATGCTCGGCGAGCGCAGCGGCGTGACGACCAACGGTCGTCACCCACCAAGGCAGAACGCTGACGGCCAACGGCCGCCACTGCCGCCCGGACCTCAACCGAAATCGAACTCCATCCGCGGTAAGGCCTCGCCGACGAACTCGCCCTGCACGTAATCCACGCCTGCGCTGAACAGCAGGGTCATGGAATTGGCGTCGGTGACGAACTCGGCAACGGTGGCGATGTTGGCCGCCTGCGCGCGTTCGGTGATTTCCTTGATCTTGTCGAAGTTCTCGCGCGTGCTCGCCGCGTCGCGGGTGAAACCGCGATCCAGCTTCAGGAACTGCGGCTGGAAATGCGCCAGCAGCTGGAAAGAATCCAGCCCCGAACCGAACTGCTCCAGCCCGATCCGGCAGCCCAGCGGGGCGACCGCCTGCAGGAACTGCTGGGCGTTGCGCAGGTGGGTGAAGACCTTGGATTCCGGGGCATGCAGCCACAGCCGGTCGCCGGGCACGCCATGCGCCTGCAGCTCATCGCGCAGCGTGCTGATCAGCAGCGGATCGGCGAACGATTCCGGGGTGATCTTGACCAGCATGTGGGTGGCATGGCCGGCGCGCTGGCGTTCGCCCAGGATGGCGATCGCACGGCGCACCACCCAGCGGTTGATGTCGGCCAGCAGGCCGTGTTCTTCGGCGATGCCGAGGAAGGCGACCGGGCTCATCAGTTCGCCGTTGTTGTCCAGTCGCAGGTAGGCTTCGTACAGTTCGCGCGACTCGCCCTGCAGGTTCAGCACCGGCTGGTAATGCAGCTGGAAGCCATCGCCGTCCACCGCTTCGCGGATGCGGTTGACCCAGCGCGCGATGCGCTCTTCTTCCACCCGATCGGTGGCGGCCGGGTCGAAGATGCGCACGCTGTTGCCCAGTTCGGCCGCGGCCTGCACGCAGGTGGTGGCACGCGCCAGCACCTGGCCGATGCTGGCGATCTTCTCGCCGACCTGCACGCCGCCGATGCTGACGGTGACCGTGGCCGAGCGCTGGCCGATGCTGAACACATGCGCGGCATAGGCGCTGCGGATGCGTTCGGCCAGGGCCGAGGTATCGGCGAAGGCACCGTCGAGCAGCACCGCGAAGCTGTGCTCGCCGAAGCGGGCCAGCTGCGCCTGGCTGCCGACCGTTTCGTTGAGCAGCGCGGCCATGGAGGCGATCAGCGCGTCGGCCGAATCCAGCCCGATGTCCGGCAGCAGGCGCGCGTAATGATCCGGTTCGACCAGCAGCAGGCCGGAACGGCCTTCGCTGCGGCTGGCCTGGGCCACCGCGTTTTCCACCTGCACCATGAAGGTGGGGCGGTTGAGCAGGCCGGTGACCTGGTCGCGCTGGCGCAGTTCCTCCACTTCGCGGGCCAGTTCGGGGTCCAGTTCCAGCCGGCGGCGGAATACCACCTGCAGGCAGGACTCGCCTTCGTAGCTCGCACTGGTGAATTCCATCGTCGCCGCGAACGCATTGCCATCCTGGTGGCGGGCGTCGATCTGGTACTGCGGCGGCGGCGGCTCGCCCTTGCTCAGGCCCTTGAGCAGCTGCTTGAAGCCTTCCACGTGCTGGGCGGCCACCATGTCGAGCAGCGAAATACCTTCCACGTCGTCGAAGCTTTCGAACCCGAACATTTCCAGGTAGGCATCGTTGGCGCGGATGTGCATGCCTTCATGGATATAGGCGATGGGGTCGCGCGAGGAGGCGATCAGCGCGTCGCAGCGGCGTTCGGTCTCGCGCATCTGCGCCTCGATCCGGCGCAGTCCGCGGCGTGCCTGCAGGTCGACCCACTGGTCGCGCACCACCGCCAGCAGGTGTTCCGGCCGCGGCCGCAGCGCGAGCGCGCGCAGGCCGTGCGCGCTGGCTTCGACCAGCGCATCTTCCTCGATGTGGTCCACCAGCAGGATCAGCGGCACGTCCTTGCCGCTGGCGGCGATCTGCTGCGAGACCTGGGCCAGGCTGATCGACTGCTGCGGCGCGGCCAGTACCAGGTCGATCGGCTGCCCGGCCAGTACCTGCCCCAGTTCGCCCACGTCCTGCGGCCGCGAAGGCCGCACCGCGATGCCACTGTTGCGCAGCGCGCTGACGATCGCTTCAGCGTTCTCGCCGCTGTCATCCACGATCACCAGGCGCAGCGTGATGTCATTCGAGTTCTGCATTCAAAGGCTCCCCAAGCTGCCCATTAGATACACGATGCGCGCCCGCAGGTCCATGCGCCGGCCCCGCTGGCCGCGCCCTGGAGGGGCCGCGGCTAGACCACGCTGCCGGCGGCGTGGCCGCTGGCCCACGCCCACTGGAAGTTGTAACCGCCCAGCCAACCGCTCACGTCCAGCACCTCGCCGATGAAATGCAGGCCGGGCACCTTGCGCGATTCGAAGGTGGATGACGAAACCTGCGCGGTGTCCACCCCGCCGAGCGTGACTTCGGCGGTGCGGTAGCCCTCGGTACCACTGGCCACCAGCGGGAAGCCGGCGAGCAGGGCGGCGGCCTGGCGCAGTTGCGGCTCATCGATCTGCTTGACCGGGCGGTCCGGCAGCCAGTGCTCGCACAGGCGCTGCGCCAGGCGCTTGGGCAGCACCTCGGCCAGCACCGTGCGCAGGGCCGCGTCCGGGCGCTCGCGTTTCATCGCGCGCAGCCAGTGGTCTGCGTCCTGGCCCGGCAGCAGGTCCAGTTCAAGCGCATCACCGGGTTGCCAGAACGAGGAGATCTGCAGGATCGCCGGGCCGCTGATACCGCGGTGGGTGATCAGCAGCGAGTTGCGGAAGGCCATGCCATTGCTGCGCGCTTCCACCGGCAGCGCCACCCCGGACAGGTCCGCCAGGCGCTGCTGGTGGGTACCGCTGAGGGTCAGCGGCACCAGCCCGGCGCGGGTGGGCAGCACATCGTGGCCGAACTGCCTGGCGATCTCATAGCCGAAGCCGGTGGCGCCCAGGCTGGGGATGGACAGCCCCCCGGTGGCCACCACCAGCGAGGCGGCGAAGAACATGCCGTGCGCGGTCTGCACATGGAAGCCGTCGCTGCCGCGTTCGATCCGCTGCACCGCGCAGTCGGTACGGACCTGCACGCCGGCCTCCACGCACTCGTCCACCAGCATCTTGACGATCTGCTTGGACGACACATCGCAGAACAGCTGGCCGAGTTCCTTTTCGTGGTACGCGATGCGGTGCCGCTCGACCAGTTCGATGAAGTCCGCCGGCGTGTAGCGCGCCAGCGCGGATTTGCAGAAATGCGGGTTGGCCGACACGAAGTTGGCCGGGGTAGTGCCGGTGTTGGTGAAGTTGCAGCGACCGCCGCCGGACATCAGGATCTTCTTGCCGACCTTGTTGGCATGGTCGATCACCTGCACCACGCGGCCGCGCTGGCCGGCGGTGAGCGCACACATCAGCCCGGCCGCGCCCGCGCCGACCACCAGCACATCGCACCGCGTTGCCGCCACGCTGCTCACTCCTTGGCGCGCTTGCGCCAGGCCGGGATGACATCCAGCTGCATCTGGTCGTTGATCAGCTGCACTTCGGCGTCCTGGATCAGCACGCTCCAGCGCATGGCACGCTGGATCTGCTGGCTCCACTGCTCCACGAAGGCGCCCGGCAGGTCCAGCACGGACAGGTTGTTGAAGCGCTCCAGCGCCTTGCCCTGCTTCTGCCACCACACATCCGATGCATGCCCGGCGTAGGTCACCACCTGCACCTGGCGGCTGCGGTTGCAGGCTTTGCGCACGCGCGATTCGTCCGGGTGGCCCAGGTCGATCCAGCGCAGGATGTCACCGGTGTAGTCCTGTTCCCACAGATCCGGTTCGTCGTCGGTGCTCAGCCCGCGGCCGAACTCCAGCCGGTCCTCGGCATTGAGCGCGAAAGCCAGCAGACGCACCATCAAGCGCTCGTCGGTCTCTGACGGGTGCTGGGCGAGGGTGAGGTTATGGGTCGCGTAGTAGCCGCGATCCATGTCGCTGATCTGCAACTCGGCCTTGCGGATGGTGGCGGTGAGGGCCATGAGGCTTCCGTGGACAAAGAGCACCATGATAATGGGTGCGCCATGACCCCGTCCGATCCGATCCTTCCCGTCGTTGCCGCCAGCCGCCTGCAGCTGCCCCCGGGCAGCTGGGACAGCCTGCTGGACGGGCTCTGCGCCCGCTTTCCGCGGGTCAGCCGCGCCCAGTGGCAGGACCGCTTCCAGCGCGGACGGGTGCAGGATGCGCAAGGCAGGGCGCTGCGCCCCGGCCAGCCCTGGCAGGTGGGCCTGGAAATCCGCTACTTCCGTGAAGTCGAAGATGAACCGGTCATCCCCTTCGCCGAGCGCATCGTGCACCACGACGCCCACCTGCTGGTGGCCGACAAGCCGCATTTCCTGCCGGTGGTGCCGGCCGGCGGCCATGTGCAGCAGACCCTGTTGGCCCGGCTGGTGGCCGCCACCGGCAACACGGACCTGGTGCCGTTGCACCGGCTGGACCGCCTGACCGCCGGGCTGGTGCTGTTCTCCACCCGCCGCGACAGCCGGGATGCCTACCAGCGGCTGTTCCGTGAGCGCCGGATCGACAAGGTCTACGAGGCGCTGGCGCCCGCGCTGCCGGGGCGGTCGTTCCCGCTGCAGCGCCACAGCCGGCTGCAGAAAGGCGAACCGTTCCACTGCATGCGCGAAGCGCAGGGCGAGCCCAACAGCGAGACCCGCATCGAGGTGGTCGACCGCCAGGGTCCGGTCTGGCGCTACCGGCTGCAGCCGGTGACCGGGCGCAAGCACCAGCTGCGCGTGCACATGGCGGCCCTGGGGGCGCCGATCCTGGGCGATGACCTGTATCCGGCCTACGCGCCGCAGCCGCCGGGTGACTATCGCCGACCGCTGCAACTGCTGGCGCGACGCCTGTCGTTCAGCGACCCCTTCAGCGGTGAACCGCGCTGCTTCACCAGCACCTTGACGCTGGCTGCACCGGCAGAGGCGTAGGGCGGAAACTGAATTGGGAGGCCGCTTGCGCCCCGATCCGGGCTCGCGCCTTGGCACAGCTGCGCCCGGGCGGTGGACCATGAACGCACTGCCTATCGCTTTTTAGAACAAACACGCGTATCGTCCGTCTCACTGTGTTTGCTAGGGTCACCGTAAATCGTGGCCTGGTGCAGTTGATCTCACGATCTGCTCCATCGATCCGCTTTGCCAACGCCTGCAACTCAGTCTCGGCCCCGATATCCGGTGGCTGCGATTTATTTCACATTGTTTCAGGAGTTTCAAAGATGTCTGATCGTCAGAGCGGTACCGTCAAGTGGTTCAACGATGCCAAGGGCTTCGGCTTCATCACCCCGGAAAGCGGCCCGGACCTGTTCGTGCACTTCCGTGCCATCCAGGGCAACGGCTTCAAGTCGCTGCAGGAAGGCCAGAAGGTGACCTTCGTCGCCGTGCAGGGCCAGAAGGGCATGCAGGCTGACCAGGTGCAGGCGGTCTGATCCGCTTGCTGCCGTAAGGTAGCCAGAAACGCCGGAAGCGAAAGCTTCCGGCGTTTTTTTTTGCCTGGATTGCGGTGGTGGGTGGCGACCGTTGGTCGTCACGCGTTCGCCGATCCCCGCTCTCTACCCTGTACCCACCTGACTCCACGGATTCGCCCGCATGCTCATCGTCCATCACCTCGACAACTCCCGCTCGCTGCGCGTGCTGTGGATGCTGGAAGAACTCGGGCTGGCCTACGAGCTGAAGCAGTACGCGCGTGATGCGAAGACCATGCTGGCGCCGCCGGAACTGCGGCAGGTGCATGGGCTGGGCAAGGCCCCGGTGCTGCAGGACGGCACGCGGGTGCTGGCCGAATCCGGTGCCATCCTGGATTACCTGGCCGACAGCTATGACAGCGAGCGCGTGTTGTCGCCTGCGCCGCTGCCGGCCGCTTCGGACGAGCGCATGGCCTACCGTTACTGGCTGCATTACGCCGAAGGTTCGGCGATGCCGCCGATGCTGCTGACCCTGGTGATGTCGCGGATCCGCAACGCGCCGATGCCGTTCTTCGCCAAACCCATCGCGCGCGCGATCGCCGACAAGGCCGAAAAGGGGTTCGTCGGGCCGCAGCGCCGCCTGCACCTGGACTGGATGGAGCAGCGGCTGGCCGCCAGCCCGTGGTTTGCCGGCAAGCGCTTCACCGCCGCCGATATCCAGATGAGCTTCCCGATCCAGGCCGCCGCCAGCCGCGGCGATGGGTTGGCCGACAAGCCGGCTCTGCGCGGCTTCCTGCAGCGCATCGAACAGCGCCCGGGCTACCAGCGTGCCGTGGCCCGCGGCGGCAGCCTGGAGGCGCTCAGCGGGCGCTGAGTGCGTCTTGCCGCTGGGTCCGGCCGCCCCCATGTGGGGGGCATGGATACTGCTGACACCCTCCGTTTCGACAACCGCCTGATCCAGCGCCTTCCCGGCGACCCGGAGCCGTCCAACCAGCGCCGTGAGGTACGCGGCGCGGCCTGGTCGGCGGTGATGCCGACGCCGGTCACCGCGCCGTCCACGCTGGCGGTGTGGCCCGAAGTGGCCGACCTGCTGGGACTTCCGGCCGGCTTCGTGGACAGCGTGGATTTTGCCGAGGTGTTCGCCGGCAACGCGCTGCTGCAGGGCATGCAGCCGTGGGCCGCCAACTACGGCGGCCATCAGTTCGGTCGCTGGGCTGGGCAACTGGGCGACGGACGGGCGATCTCGCTGGGGGAACTGGTCGCCGCCGACGGGCGCCACTGGGAGCTGCAACTGAAGGGCGCCGGACCGACGCCGTATTCGCGCGGCGCCGATGGGCGCGCCGTGCTGCGTTCGTCGATACGTGAGTTCCTGTGCAGCGAGGCGATGCACCATCTGGGCGTGCCCACCACGCGCGCACTGTCGCTGGTCGGCAGCGGCGAGGGCGTGTTGCGCGACATGTTCTACGACGGTCATCCGGACATCGAACCCGGTGCCATCGTGTGCCGCGTGGCGCCTTCGTTCCTGCGCTTCGGCAGCTTCGAGCTGCCCGCATCGCGCGGCGAACAGGAGCTGCTGCAGCAGATGGCGGACACCTGCATCGCGCGCGATTTCCCCGAACTGCAGGGCAGCGGCGAAGCGCTGCTGGGCGACTGGTTCGGCCAGATCGCCGTGCGCAGTGCGGAAATGGTGGCGCACTGGATGCGCGTGGGCTTTGTCCACGGCGTGATGAACACCGACAACATGTCCGTGCTCGGTCTCACCATCGACTATGGTCCGTACGGTTGGGTGGAAGACTACGATCCGGACTGGACGCCCAACACCACCGATGCGCAGGGACGCCGTTACCGCTTCGGTACCCAGCCGCAGGTGGTGTTCTGGAACCTCACCCGGCTGGCGCAGGCGCTGGCGCCACTGTTTGCCGACGTGCAGCCGCTGCAGGCTGGACTGGATGCCTTCCAGGCCACGCTGGCCGCCTGCACCCGGCGCGACGTGGCGGCGAAGCTGGGCCTGTCCGCAGCCGATGCGGCCGACCTGCAGCTGCACCAGCGCTGGCAGCAGCTGATGCAGGACGGGGCGATGGACATGACCCTGGCGTACCGGGCGCTGATCGGGCTGGACGTGGCGTCGCCGGATCCCGCGGTGCTCGATGGCGTGTTCTACGACCCCGCACGCCAGGCAGCGGTGCGCGAGCCGCTGCTGCAATGGCTGCACGACTACGCCACGCGCCTGCGTGCCGATCCGCTCGAGGCAGCGGAACGGATCGCGCGGATGACGCGCGCCAACCCGCTGTACGTGCTGCGCAACTGGCTGGCCCAGGAAGCGATCGAGCGCGCCAGCGAGGGCGACATGGGCGGCGTGCGGGCGCTGCAGGAGGTCCTGCGTGATCCGTATACCGAACGGGCGGGGCTGGAGCATTACGCCGGCAGGCGCCCGGCATGGGCTGATCACAAGGCCGGCTGTTCGATGCTGTCCTGCAGTTCCTGAGGCGCGCAGTTGGGGGATCCGTCTGTACGACGATGGTACTACCCGTTAAGTTCGGTAATCGCACACGCAGTCGATAAACGCACTTGAATGGTGCAGTGCGATAAAACTACTTTCATCCTCGTTCCAAGCGATCCACCCCTGGCGGGGCGAGGGCAGTGCCATGACGGTGCTGAAGCCAGGTGCAGGGGAAGACCGCCGGGATTCCTTCCACCTGTGCGGAGTTCGCATGCATCGTCGTCTGTCTGCCGTTTCCCTGTCCCTGCTTGCCGCGCTGCCATCGCTGGCGCTGGCTTACCAGGCCGAACCGCCGCGCGAGGCGCTGCAGGTGCTGCGCGTGGACCGGTACGCCGACGATGCGGCGCCGGGCTCGCTGCGCTGGGCGATCACCACCGCCAACCAGGCCCCCGGCCGCCACCGGATCGAAATCGAAGCGGTCGGCCAGGCCCCGTACGTGATCCGCCCGGCCTCGCCGTTGCCGGAGATCGTCGGCCCGGTGCAGATCGTCGGCGCGCCGTGGGCACGCGAGGGCGTGCACGTGGCCATCGATGGTTCGGCCTATGTCACCGGCAGCGGTACCGATGCCTGCCCGGGTGCCGAGCCGGGCCAGTCGGGCACCAACGTGCGCACCACCACGCTGCCCGGGCTGGTGCTGCGTGATACGCAGGGCGTGGAGCTGGCCGGGCTGGAGATCCGCAACTTCTGCATCGGCGTGCTGATCAACCGCGCCAGCCACAGCGAGATCCATGACAACCGCATCGTCGCCAACAAGGGCGGCGCTGGCATCATGCTCACCGGCGATGATGGCAAGGGCCAGTCCACGCCCACCACCACCGTGCACAACCGGATCGTGCGCAACGTGTTCCTGGACAACGGCGATGGCCTGGAGCTGACCCGTGGCGCGGCCTGGAACCTGGTGGCCGACAACCTGTTCCAGTCCACCGACGCCAATCCGGAACCCTCGCAGGGCATCGAAATCCTGTGGGGCAACGACAACAGCGTGGTGCACAACCGCTTCGTCGATTATTCCGATGGCCTGCAGATCAACTGGGGCAACCGCAACTACATCGCCGCCAATACCTTCACCGGCAACTCCATCGGCCTGAGCATCACCGGCAGCGGCAACGTGGTCGATGGCAACACCGTCACCGGCAATGGCATCGGCATCGCGGTGCGTCCGCAGCCGGTCAGTGCAGCCAACCGCTTCACCGGCAACCGTCTGTCCGGCAATGGGCTGCACATCGAACGCTGCGAGGCCGGTGGCGCGTGTGCGCCGGGCCAGGCACGCGGTGCGATCGTGTTCGGTGTGCCGGGACTGGAACATGCCAGTTTCAAGGGATCCCGCGGCCGCGGCGTGGACAATGACCCGTCCAGGCGTGCACGCATCTGCAGCGCCGCCGGCCGGGCCGAATGCCAGCCGCCGGCCAACCTCGGCCAGGCTGCACCGACGCTGCAATCGGTGCAGGGCAGGGGGGCTGCCCGCGTCGTACACGGGGTGTTCAACGGCGCGCCGAACCAGCGCTACCAGGTTGAATTGTTCGGCAACACGGCCAAGGACGGCAGCGAAGCCGAACGCGTGCTGGGCACGGTGCAGGCGGTCACCGATGCACAGGGGCAGGGGCGCTTCGCGGTGCCGCTGGCTGATGCGGGCGAGGGCGCCGGGCTGGCCACGGTCACCGCCACGCTGACCTCCGCGCTGGGCGCCACCTCTCCGTTGAGCACGCCGCTGGCGCTGCGCTGATGACTTCCTTCCGGGACCCTGCGATGACCTCCACCTCCACCACTTCCTGCCTGCTGGCCACCGCCACCGTGGCCGCCCTGCTGGTGCCGATGCTGGCCAGCGCGCAATCCCCCAATGCCAACGCCTACGACGGCCAGACGCTCACCGGTGACTGGGGTGGCACGCGCAGCGAGCTGGCCGCGCGCGGCATCGCATTCCGCGGCGACTACGTCGGTGAAGCGATGGGCGTGGTCGACGGCGGCTACGGTGAGACCGGCGCGCGCTACGCGCAGCAGGTCCGCGTGGGCATGGACCTGGACATGGGCAAGCTGGCCGGTTGGGACGGCGGCACGCTGCACGTCACCCTCAATGACCGCCGCGGCCGCAGCACCTCGGTGGACTTCGTCGGCAATCGTTTCCCGATCCAGGAAGCCTACGGCGGCCAGTACACGCGCCTGACCGAGCTCAGTTACGACCAGAAGTTCGCCGATGGCCAGTCGTACTTCAAGCTGGGCTACTACGCGATGGGCAACCAGTTCGGGCTGCACAGCCTGCTGACCCATTTCGTCAATGCGGCGTTCTGCGCGCATCCGTTGGCGATGTCCGGCAACAGCGGCTGGTACAACTACCCGGTGGCGCGCTGGGGCGGTGAAATCGCCCAGCAGGTGAGCCCGGCGCTGAACGTGCGGACCGGCTGGTTCCAGGTCAATCCGAACCTGGGCGGCAACATCGAACGCAACGCCTTCCGGCCGTTCGCTTCCGGCACCACCGGGTCGTTGTTCCCGGTAGAGCTGACCTGGACGCCCGGCAAGGGCGGTGATCATCCCGGCGTCTACAAGTTCGGCGGCTACTACGACACTTCACGCGTGGCGCGGCGTGGGCTCGAGTCTGCTGCCACCACCGGCCGCCATGGCGGCTACCTGCTGGCCGAACAGCGTCTGACCCGTGAAGCCGGTGACCCGGAGCGCGGCCTGACCGCCTTTGCCCAATACATGGTGTCCGACACCGATACCGCGCAGATCCGCCGCTGGTATGCACTGGGGGGCGTCTACCAGGGCATTGGTTCACGCCCCCAGGACAGCATCGCGCTGGGCTACGTTGGCGCGGACATCAACCGCCGCCTGATCGACGCCCGCCGCGCCTCGCTGGTCGATGCCGGTGTGCCTGGCGACTCGCCGCTGTACCACCTCAGCCAGGCCGAGGAACTGTTCGAACTGTCCTACAGCGTGCAGGTCACGCCGTGGCTGATGATCCGCCCGGACGTGCAGTACATCGTCAATCCGGGCACCTTCGCCTACACCCGCACCGACAACGCCTGGGCGCTCGGCGTGCAGGCCAAGGTGACCTTCTGATGCGTTTCTATTCCTATCCGGTGACTCCCATGCGCGCGTTGATGCCCCTGTTGCTGGCCATGGCCTGCGCCACTTCGATTCCTGCCGTGCAGGCCGCGCCGCCGGCCATCAGACCGTTGCAGATCGGCACGATGCGGATCGGCGAGGGCATGCCCAAGACCATCGTGCCGATCACCGCGGCGACGGCGGAGCAGGCGCTGCAGCAGGCGAAGGTGATCGCCGCCAGCGCGTCCACCGATATCGCCGAGTGGCGGATCGATTACCTGGATATCGCCACCGACGGCACCGCGCTGCTCGCGCTGGGCAAGCGCATCGAGCAGGCGTTGGCAGGCAAGCCACTGATCGTGACCTTCCGCACCCAGGCCGAGGGCGGCAGCAAGGCGATCAGCGATGCCGACTACGGCGCGCTGTACGCCACCCTGCTGCGCGGCGGCTTCGTGCAGATGCTGGACGTGGAGATGTTCCGTGATCGGCAGGTGGTGCAGTCACTGGTCGACGCGGCGCACGGGGCCGGTGCCAAGGTGGTGATGTCCAGCCATGACTTCCACGCCACGCCGCCGCGCGAAGAGATCGTCGCGCGACTGCTCAGGCAGCAGGCGATGGGGGCGGACGTGCTGAAGATCGCGGTGATGCCGCGTGATGCCGGCGACGTGCTGGCGCTGCTGGACGCCACCTGGCAGGTGCGCCAGCAGAGCGACCGCCCGTTGCTGACGATGGCGATGGGCGGCACCGGCGTGGTCTCGCGGCTGGCCGGGGAGACCTTCGGCCAGGCGATGACCTTCGGCATGATCGGCACGCCCTCCGCGCCCGGTCAGGTCGAGGTGGAGCAGCTGCAATCCGTGCTCCAGGTCATCCATGCCTCCGGCCAGGCCGGCCGTTGAAGCGCGCCTGCCAGCCTCCTTCCATCGTGTGTCGTCGCAGGTATTCCGCATGAGCAGTCCCTCCGCAAGCGCCCCACCGCTGGTCCTTGAAAAGATGACCCCGTTCCAGTGGACGGCCATTGCCATCTGCGTGCTGTTGAACATGCTCGACGGCTTCGACGTGATGGTGATGGCGTTCACCGCGCCGCACGTTTCCAGTGACTGGGGATTGTCCGGCAAGGCGCTGGGGATGATGCTCAGCGCCGGCCTGGTCGGCATGGCACTGGGCTCCTTCCTGCTGGCCCCGCTGGCAGATCGCTGGGGCCGCCGGCCGATGATCATGTGCTGCCTGGTGATCCTGACCGTGGGCATGGCACTGTCCGCGCTGGCCGCCACGGCCTGGCAGCTGGCCGCGCTGCGTGTATTCACCGGCATCGGCATCGGCGGCATGCTGGCTGGCGTCGGGGTGATCACCGCCGAATATGCCAACGCCAAGTGGCGCAGCACGGCGGTGGCCCTGCAGGCGACCGGCTACCCGATCGGTGCCACCTTGGGCGGGGTGCTGGCCGCCTGGATGCTGCAGCACTTCAGCTGGCACAGCGTGTTCCTGATCGGCGCGGCGGCCTCGCTGCTGTGCATCCCGCTGGTGATGGCATGCCTGCCCGAGTCACTGGATTTCCTGGTCGCCCGGCGCCCGGCAGACGCCTTGCCGCGCTTGAACACGCTGCTGGCGCGGATGCAGATGACACCGCTGCAGGCCTTGCCGCCGGCGCCGTCGCGCGATGGCCGGCGCAAGGGGTATGCCGCGCTGTTCGTCGGTGACCTGCGACCGGTCGCGGTGTTCATCGCGCTGGCGTTCTTCCTGCACATGTTCGCGTTCTACTTCGTGCTGAGCTGGACCCCGAAGCTGTTGGTGTCTGCCGGCGTGTCGGCGCAGCAGGGCATCACTGGCGGCGTGCTGCTCAACCTCGGTGGCATCGTCGGCGGCAGCCTGTTCGGCTGGCTGGCCTCGCGCTGGGCGCTGTCCCGGTTGACCGCCGCCAGCCTGCTGCTGGCGATGGGAGCGATGCTGGTATTTGCCGGCTTCAACACCACCCTCGGCGTCGCCTTCCCGGTGGCCTTCGTGATCGGCGCGGCGCTGTTCGGTGCGATGGCGGGCCTGTATGCGGCCGCCCCGGTGGTGTTCGCCGCGGACGTGCGTACCACCGGCCTGGGCTGGGCGATCGGCATCGGCCGGGTTGGCGCCATCCTGTCACCGCTCAGCGTCGGCCTGCTGGTCGATCGAGGGTGGCAGCCGTCGGCGCTGTACGTGCTGTGCGCGCTGCCGCTGGGGCTGGCGGCATGGGCGTGCCTGCGGCTGCGCGTCGGCGTTGGGCAGGTGCGCACATGAGCGGCCCATCCGCACCTGAGGCAGTGTTCGATTATCGAACGGCATGTCCGAATATCGGATTGACCGTCCGGGCCAGCATGGCGACCATGTGGGTATCGGGTTCTTCTTCGTACGTCGCATCACCGCCTGCCGCCATCGGCCATGCAGGGGTGGTGCAGGGAGCAATGCAGTGATCGACAAGACCGTGGCCGATGCAGCAGCTGCTGTGGCCGACATCCATGACGGTGCAACGGTGATGATCGGCGGATTTGGTACCGCCGGCATGCCCGATGCGCTGATCGATGCGCTGATCGAACAAGGCGCGCGTGAGCTGACCATCATCAACAACAATGCCGGCAACGGGGATTCCGGACTGGCCGCGCTGATCCGTCACAAGCGCGTGCGCCGCATGGTCTGCTCGTTCCCGCGGCAGTCCGATTCGCAGCATTTCGATACCGCCTACAAGGCCGGTGAGATCGAACTGGAACTGGTGCCGCAGGGCAACCTGGCCGCGCGCATCCACGCCGCCGGCTCCGGGCTCGGCGCGATCTTCACCCCCACCGGTTTCGGCACGCAGCTGGCCGAAGGCAAGGAAACGCGGGAGATCGACGGGCGCCATTACGTGCTGGAGCTTCCGCTGCATGCTGACTTCGCGCTGATCAAGGCCGACCGGGGTGACCGCTGGGGCAACTTGGTCTACCGCAAGACCGCGCGCAACTTCGGCCCGCTGATGGCGATGGCCGCGCGCTGTGCGATCGTGCAGGTGCGCGAAGTGGTGGCGCTGGGCGAACTGGATCCGGAAGCGGTGGTGACGCCGGGCATCTTCGTGCAGCGCGTGGTGGCCGTCGACAGTGCGCAGGCACTGGACAGGAGCGCGGCATGAACCGCTTGAGCCGCCAGCAGATGGCCGCGCGCGTGGCGCGCGATATCCCCGAAGGAGCCTACGTCAACCTGGGCATCGGCCTGCCGACCACCGTGGCCAACTTCCTGCCCGCCGACAAGGAGATCTTCCTGCAGAGCGAGAACGGCCTGCTCGGCATGGGCCCTGCGCCGGCCACCGGCGAGGAAGACCCGGACCTGATCAATGCCGGCAAGCAGCCGGTGACGCTGCTGCAGGGCGGCTGCTACTTCCACCATGCCGATTCGTTCGCGATGATGCGCGGCGGCCACCTGGACATCTGCGTGCTGGGCGCCTTCCAGGTATCGGCACACGGCGACCTGGCCAACTGGAGCACCGGGGCGCCCGATGCGATTCCCGCCGTCGGCGGCGCGATGGACCTGGCGATCGGGGCCAAGCAGGTGTTCGTGATGATGGACCTGCTGACCAAGCAGGGTGAGAGCAAGCTGGTTGCCGAATGCAGCTATCCGCTGACCGGCCTGCGTTGCGTATCGCGCGTGTATACCGATGTCGGCGTGTTCGACGTGGGCGCCGACGGCGCGCGCGTGGTGGAGATGGTCGACGGTGCCAGCCTGGAGATGCTGCGCGAACTGACCGGGCTGCCGCTGCAGCTGGCCGAAGGAGCCTGAGATGCGCCTGCATGACACCTACATAATTGATGGAATCCGCACGCCGATCGGGCGCTATGCGGGCGCGCTGGCCGGCGTGCGTGCCGATGACCTCGGCGCGATCCCGCTGCAGGCGCTGCTGGCGCGCCACCCGGGATTGGATCCGGCGTTGATCGAAGAGGTCTACCTGGGCTGCACCAACCAGGCCGGCGAAGACAACCGCAACGTCGCGCGGATGAGCCTGCTGCTGGCGGGCCTGCCGGTGACCGTGCCCGGCAGCACGGTCAACCGGCTGTGCGGTTCCGGGCTGGATGCCATCGGCACGGTGGCACGCGGCATCGCTGCCGGCGAACTGGGCCTGGCCATCGCCGGTGGCGTGGAATCGATGTCGCGCGCGCCGATGGTGATGGGCAAGGCCGGTACCCCGTTCGCGCGTGACCAGGTCCTGGAAGACACCACCATGGGCTGGCGTTTCATCAATCCGCGCCTGCGCGAACTGCATGGCGTGGAGACCATGGGCCAGACCGCCGAGAACGTGGCCGAGCGCCATGCGATCTCCCGCGAGGACCAGGATCGGTTCGCGCTGCGCAGCCAGCAGCGCGCCGCGGCGGCGCAGCAGGCGGGCTTCTTCGACGGCGAGATCATCGCGGTCGATGTGCCGGGCCGCAGGCGTGGGGAGACCGTGCGCGTGGAGCACGATGAACACCCGCGTGCGGATACCACGCTGGAGGCGCTGGCCCGCTTGAAGCCGCTGTTCCGCCAGCCTGGCAGCGTGACCGCGGGCAACGCATCGGGTATCAACGACGGCGCGGCTGCGCTGCTGCTGGCTTCCGCCGCGCAGGTGCAGGCGCTGGGCCTGACCCCGCGTGCACGCATCCTCGGTTTCGCCAGTGCGGGCGTGGAGCCGTCGGTGATGGGCATGGGGCCGGTGCCGGCGACGCGCCGGCTGCTGGCCCGCCTGGGCCTGTCGATCGCCGACTTCGATGCCATTGAACTCAACGAGGCCTTCGCCTCGCAGGGACTGGCCTGCCTGCGTGAACTCGGCCTCGCCGACGATGCGCCACACGTCAATGCCAATGGCGGTGCGATCGCGCTCGGCCACCCGCTGGGCATGAGCGGCGCACGCATCGCGTTGACCTTGATGCGCCAGCTGGAAGCCAGCGGCGGCCGGCGTGGTCTGGCTACCATGTGCATCGGGGTCGGCCAGGGCGTGGCACTGGCCATCGAACGGGTGTGAGCCCGGTTTCCCCCTCCTGTTTCACAGCCGCTGCCCGCCCTGCGTGGCAGCGTGCGCGAATGCACCAGCCGCGGCCTGCGGGCCGCCTGCCAACCGGAGTACGCGATGAGCGATCCCACTGAACTGCGCGGCTATCGAAAGCCATATCCCGGCACCCAGCCGCCCCGTATCCACCTGCCGTACGCATCCACCGCCAAGCGCGGGCCCAGCCGGGATCCGATCGCGATCCCGGTCACGCTGTCCGAAGTGACCGGCCCGACCCTGGACCGCACCACCCTGGGCGCGCATGCGGCGGATCTCACCGCCGGGTTCGCCGGTGAGCCGCTGGGCGAGCGCATCATCGTCAGCGGCCGCGTGCTGGACGAAAACGGCCGCCCGGTGCGCAACAGTGTGGTGGAGGTGTGGCAGTGCAATGCCGCCGGCCGTTACCTGCACAAGGGCGACCAGCACGATGCGCCGCTGGATCCGAACTTCAAGGGCACCGGCCAGGTGCTGACTGACGCGCACGGCCGCTACCGCTTCACCACCATCAAGCCCGGCGCGTATCCGTGGCGCAACCATTACAACGCATGGCGCCCGGCGCACATCCATTTCTCGTTGCACGGCGAAGGCATCGGCCAGCGGCTGGTGACCCAGATGTATTTCCCCGGCGATCCGCTGCTGGAATACGACCCGATCTTCAACTGCGTGGACGACGCCAAGGCGCGTGCGCGCATGGTATCGGCGTTCGACTGGGAAACCAGCGCCAACGAATTCGCCCTCGGCTACCGCTTCGACATCGTGTTGCGCGGCCGCAAGATGACCGTGTGGGAGTAATCCAATGAGTTTCCAATCTACTCCGTGGCAGACCGTGGGGCCGTACTACCGGCTGGGCCTGGAACCGCTGTATCGCACCGGGATCGCACCGCCCAGCGCGCTCGGCGAACGCGTGGAGGTACGCGGCCAGGTGTTCGATGGCACCGGGCTGCCGGTGTCCGATGCGGTACTGGAAATCTGGCAGGCCGACGCGCAGGGCATCTATGCCCACGCCGAGGATCCGCGCCGCGACGACCACGATCCGGCCTTCGACGGCTGGGGGCGGGTGCCCACCGATGAAAACGGTCGCTTCGCCTTCAGCACGGTCAAGCCGGGCAGCGTCGCCGGGCCCGGTGGCCGGGCACAGGCGCCGCACCTGGTGGTGCTGGTGTTCATGCGCGGCCTGCTGCGTGCGGCCAGCGCACGGATTTACTTCAGTGACGAGCCGCGCAACGACGAAGACCCGATCCTGCACCTGGTCCCGGCGGAGCGGCGCGGCACGTTGCTCGCGCAGGCCCAAGGCGACGGCGTGTACCACTGGAACGTGCACATGCAGGGGCCGGACGAGACGGTCTTCTTCGATTACTGAGCCGTTCTCCACGCCCGCTGACCGCGGGCGTGGGTAAGCTGGTCCCCTCTGGATGGATGGCGGTACATGAGCGAAACCCACTCCCTGCTCGGGGCCCTGTTCGGCGATCCGCTCGTCGATGCCGGATTCACCGATGCCGCACGCCTGCAGGCGATGCTCGACGTGGAGCGCGCGCTGGCCTGCGCGCAGGCCCGCTGCGGAGTGATTCCGCAGACGGCGCTGCCGGCCATCGAAGCGGCCTGCCACGCGCAGCTGTACGACATCGCGGCACTGGCCCAGGCCACGGCGTTGGCGGGCAACCCGGCCATTCCGCTGGTCAAGGCGTTGACCGCGCGCGTGCGTGCCGACGATGCCGAGGCCGCGCGGTGGGTACATTGGGGCGCCACCAGCCAGGACATCATCGATACCGGAGCAGTGCTGCAGCTACGGCAGGCGGTGGGCCAGGTGCAGGCGAAACTGCAGCAGCTGTGCAGCGCATTGGCGGCACTGGCCGAGGCCGAGCGTGACACCGGCCTGCCGGGGCGCACCCTGTTGCAGCAGGCCGTACCGGTCACCTTCGGGCTGAAGGCCGCCGGCTGGCTGGATGCCCTGCAGCGCAGCCAGCAGCGGTTGCACGCGCTGCATGCCGATACGCTGGTGCTGCAGTTCGGTGGAGCCGCCGGAACGCTGGCGTCGCTGCAGGACCGTGGCCTGGACGTGGCGCAGGCGCTGGCCGAAGAACTGCAGCTGCCGTTGCCGGCGCTGCCCTGGCATGCCGCCCGCGATCGCATCGCCGAGCTGGGCAGTGTGTTCGCACTGCTGGTCGGCAGCCTGGGCAAGATCGCCACCGACATCGTGTTGCTGATGCAGTCCGAGGTGGCCGAAGCCTTCGAGCCGGCGGGCGAGGGCAAGGGCGGGTCGTCGGCGATGCCGCACAAGCGCAATCCGGTGGGCTGCGTGGCCGCCATTGCCGCAGCCACCCGCGTGCCCGGCCTGCTGTCCACGTTGTTCAGCGCGATGCCACAGGCGCACGAGCGCGCCGCCGGGCAGTGGCATGCGGAGTGGGAAACCGTGCCGGAGATCGTGCGCCTGTGCGCCGGCAGCCTGGCCCAGGTGACGGTGGTGGTGCGGGGCCTGCAATTGGATCGCGAGCGCATGCAGGAGCACCTGGGCAGCCACGGCGGCCTGCTGTATGCCGAGGCGGTGGCGGTCACCCTGGCCGAGCAGATCGGCAAGGCGGCCGCGCATGCGCTGGTGGAGCAGGCCGCGCAGCAGGCGCTTGCCCACGCCCGGCCGCTGCGTGAGGTGCTGCAGGCCAACCCGGAAGTGAGCCGCCATCTGGACAGCGCGCAGCTGGACGCGCTGTTCGCCGCCGACAGCTGGCGCGGCATGGCCGATACCTGGATCGACCGCGTGCTCGCACGCGTCCCCCACGATGCGTGATGGAGCATTGCATGGCCTTCCTTGAACTTCCCCGGCACCGACTGCGCTACGTGGTGGAGGGACCGGCCGACGCCCCCTGGCTGACCTTCTGCAACTCGCTGGGCACCGACCTGCACATGTGGGAACCGCAGGCGCGGGCCTTCAGCGGCCGCTTCCGCGTGCTGCGCTACGACCGTCGCGGCCACGGGCTGTCCAGCACGCCGCCGGGCCTGTACACGGTGGATGACCTCGGCGCCGACGTGCTGGCGCTGTGGAACCACCTGGGCATCGAGCGCAGCCATTTCTGTGGGCTGTCGATCGGCGGACTGACCGGCCAGTGGCTCGGCGTGCACGCCGGTGAACGCCTGCTCTCGCTGACGGTGGCCGCAACCGCGGCGAAGATCGGCAGCCTGGAAAGCTGGCGCGCGCGCATCGACCAGGTCCGCGCCGCGGGACTGCAGCCGCTGCTGGAAGGCACCCGCGAGCGCTGGTTCAGCACGGCCTTCGCGCAGACCCACGCGCAGCAGGTCGAGGACATCCTGCAACGCTTCCTGACCACATCCGCCGAAGGGTATGCCGGGTGCTGCAATGCGGTGGGGCATGCCGATTTCCGTGACCGGCTGGCCGACATCCGCGTGCCCACGCTGGCGATCGCCGGTGACCAGGACCCGGTCTGCCCGCCGGCCGACCTGCAGGCCATCGCGACTGGCGTGGCGCAGGGACGCTATGCCAGCGTGCCCGGCCGGCATATCTGCAACCTGGAGTCGGTGGACGCGTTCAACGCGGCACTGGCCGCTCATCTGCACGCCTGAGGAACATCACGATGGACGAACAGCAACGTTACGAAGCCGGCCTGGCCGTGCGCCGGGAGGTGCTGGGCGAAGCGCACGTGGAGCGCTCGCTGCAGGCACGTACCGATTTCACCGAAGAATTCCAGGCCTTCATCACGCGCACGGCGTGGGGCACGGTGTGGACGCGCGATGGCCTGCCACGACATACCCGCTCGCTGCTGACCATCGTGATGATGGTGGCGTTGGGGCACGACGAAGAGTTCAAGCTGCACATCCGCGCGGCCCGCAACAACGGGGTCACGCCGGATGAAATCAAGGAAGCGCTGCTGCAGGCGGCGATCTACTGCGGCGTGCCCGCCGCCAACCACGCCTTCGCACTGGCCAAGCCGATCCTCGAAGAGCAGGCCGCCGGATGACCCGGTAGTGACGGCCGCTGGCCGTCCGCCGTGGTGGGTGACGACCGTTGGTCGTCACTGCGCTGCCGCTGCGCTCGCCGAGCACGGCTCGGCGCTACCCATCCTGCACGGTAGTGACGGCCGCTGGCCGTCCGCCGTGGGGGGTGACGACCGTTGGTCGTCACTGCGCTGCCGCTGCGCTCGCCGAGGACGGCTCGGCGCTACCCATCCTGCACGGTAGTGACGGCCGCTGGCCGTCAGCTTTCCGCCTCAGCCCAGCAGCAGCCCCAGCTGCTGCGCGGATTCGCGCAGCCGCGGCAGGATCCGTGTCTGCATCGTGCCCAGGCTGATGCGCCCGGCCTGGGTGCCGATGTTCAGCGCGCCGACCACCTCGCCACTGCGGCGCAGCACCGGTACCGCGATCGAACGCAGGCCGATCTCCAGTTCCTGGTCGACCAGCGCCACGCCTTCGCGCCGTACCTTGTCCAACGTCTCCAGGAACTCGTCCATGCGGGTGATCGTGCGTTCGGTGCGCGGACGCAACGGGGTCCGCTCCAGATAGCCTTCCAGCGTGTCACGCGGCAGCGCCGCCAGCAGCACCCGGCCCATCGACGTGCAGTAGCACGGCAGTCGGCTGCCGGCGCGCAGGCCGATCGACATGATGCGCACGGTTTCGGCGCGCGCGATGTACAGCACGTCATCGCCATCGAGCACGCCCAGCGAACACGACTCGTGCAGGTCGTCGCGCAGCGCATCCAGCACCGGTTGCGCCGCCGCGGTCATCGACGAGGACGCCACGTAGGCGCCGCCGAGGCCCAGC
>NZ_LDJK01000041.1 GCF_001431535.1 Stenotrophomonas chelatiphaga | reverse complement strand
GCGGGGGCGTTGAGCGCCATGGATGGCGCGAAACGAGGCCCGCATGGATGCGGCCCTTGCCGTCCCCCGCCAACCCACCCCGTCCCGCCCAACCAGCCGCCCTGCAGCTTTTGCCGTTGCCGTTGCCGTTGCCGTTGCCTTCGCTTCTGCCCGCGCGGCAAGCGCACCCAATCCCCATAACGAAAAAAGCGACCCCGTTTCCGGAGTCGCTTGTTCGTCTTGGTAGCGGGGGCAGGATTTGAACCTGCGACCTTCGGGTTATGAGCCCGACGAGCTGCCAGACTGCTCCACCCCGCATCAGAAGTGGTTGAATTGCTGCCCCGCGAGGGAGGCCTCTTGCAACGATGTTCTGGCAGAACCGTTGCAGTCACAACTCAGGAAACGAATATTACACTAATTGTGCAGCTTTGTATCGTTTTTCAGGAAATATGTGCAAATGCCTGCTGGCACCACACCATGATCGGGTTCCACGCCAGGCCCAGGGCCAGCAGCGCCAGCGCGTTCACGCCCAGCACCACGCCCAGCACGCGGTCGTTGTTGCGCGGCAGCGGCTCGCCCACCGGCTCATCGAAGTACATGACCTTGATCACGCGCAGGTAGTAGAACGCACCGATCACCGCGCACAGCACGCCCAGGATCGCCAGCCACAGCATGCCGCCGTTGACCGCCGCGCCCAGCACTGCCAGCTTGGTCCAGAAGCCCAGGAACGGCGGAATGCCCGCCATCGACGCCATGATGCACAGGATCAGCGCCGCCATCCACGGATTACGCGCGTTCAGGCCCTTGTAGTCGTTGATGTTCTCGGCTTCGAAGCCATTGCGCGACATCGCGATGATCGCGCCGAAGCCGGCGGTCGACATGATCGCGTAGCTCAGCGCGTAGAACAGCGCAGCCGAATAGCCCTGCTGGCCACCACCGGCGATGCCCATCAGCAGGAAGCCGATGTGCGAAACCGTGGAGAAGGCCAGCATGCGCTTCAGGTTGTGCTGGGCGATCGCCATCAGGTTGCCGATCACCAGCGACAGCGCGGCCAGGCCACCGATCAGGATCTTCCACTCATCCGACAGCGGACCCACGCCGACTTCCAGCAGGCGGTAGGCCATGCCGAACGCGGCCAGCTTCGGAGCCGAGCTGATGAACAGCGCAACCGGTGCCGGTGCACCCTGGTACACGTCCGGCAGCCACATGTGGAACGGGGCAGCACCGAGCTTGAAGGCCACGCCGGCGATCATGAACACCGCGCCGGTCAGCAGCAGCATGCGCTCTTCCGACTGCGGGATGGCCGCGTTGATCACGTCCAGGTGCAGCGAACCGGTCGCGCCGTAGATCAGCGACATGCCATACAGCAGCAGGCCGGAGGCCAGCGAACCCAGCACGATGTACTTCATCGCCGCTTCCGACGCCAGGCCGTTGTCACGGTTGCTGGCGACCAACGCGTAGGAGCACAGCGCCAGCAGTTCCAGGCCCAGGTAGACCATCAGCAGGCTGCCGGCGGACACCAGGATCATCATGCCGGCGGTGGCGAACAGCACCAGCACCGGGATCTCGCCCTGGAACAGGTCGCGTTCGCGCAGGTAGCTCCAGCCGTACACCAGGCTCAGCCCGCTGCACAGCACGATCACCACCTTCATCACGTCGGCAGCGGTGTCACGCACGAACATGCCGTGGAAGACCTCCCCCTGCCCGCCCGTGCCGGTGGCCAGCATGACCAGCACCACCGCCAGCGCGGCGAGCGAGAACAGATGGGTGATCAGCTTGTTCTGCTTGCTGACGAACAGATCGAGGATCATCAGGGCGAAGGCGCTCGCGACCAGCACCAGCTCGGGAGCGAGCGGGGGCAGGTCAGCAGCGGTCAGTGGCAGCAACGGCGAGGTGGTCATTATCAAATCCTGGAATCAGTTCGCTCGGCAGGCCGATCAGAGCAATTTGCTGGAAGCAATCTGCATCGCCAGCTTGGCGATCGACGGCTCCATCAGGTCGGTCAGCGGCTTGGGGTAGATGCCCAGGGCCAGTACGCCAATGGCGAACACGCCCAGCACCAGCCACTCGCGGCCGTTGATGTCCTTCAGTTCGGCGACGTGGGCGTTGGCCACTTCACCGAAGAAGATGCGCTTGTACAGCCACAGCGTGTAGGCGGCGCCGATGATCAGGGTGGTGGCAGCGCCCAGTGCGATCCACGGATTACGCTGGAAGGCGGCCATGATGACCATGAATTCGCCTGCGAAACCGGAGGTACCCGGCAGGCCGGCGTTGGCCATGAAGAACAGCATCGCGAAGGTGGCGAACCACGGCATCACGTTGACCACGCCGCCGTAATCGGCGATGCGGCGGCTGTGCATGCGGTCGTACAGCACGCCCACGCAGGAGAACATCGCACCGGACACGAAGCCGTGCGAGATCATCTGCACCATCGCACCCTGCAGGCCCAGGCGGGCGGCGTCGGCATTGCCGGCCTCACGCACCAGCCACAGGGCAATGAAGGTACCCAGGGTGACGAAGCCCATGTGTGCGATCGACGAATAGGCGATCAGCTTCTTCATGTCGTCCTGCACCAGCGCAACCAGGCCGACGTAGATCACCGCGATCAGCGAGAGCGCGATCACCAGCCATGCCCATTCCTGCGACGCGTCCGGGACGATCGGCAGGTTGAAGCGCAGGAAGCCGTAGCCACCGATCTTCAGGGCGATGGCGGCCAGGATCACCGAACCGGCGGTCGGGGCTTCCACGTGGGCGTCCGGCAGCCAGGTGTGCACCGGGAACATCGGCACCTTGACCGCGAAGGCGATCAGGAAGGCGAAGAAGATCCAGGTCTGCTCGGTGGCGGTCAGCTGCAGCGCGTACAGGTCGGCCAGCTGGAAGCTGCCGCCCTTCAGGTACAGGTAGACCAGGGCCACCAGCATCAGCACCGAGCCGAGGAAGGTGTACAGGAAGAACTTCAGCGCGGCGTAGATGCGGCGCGGGCCGCCCCAGACACCGATGATCAGGAACATCGGGATCAGCATCGCTTCGAAGAACACGTAGAACAGCATCGCGTCGGTGGCAGCGAAGATGCCGACGGTGACGCCTTCCAGGATCAGGAAGGCCGCCACGTACTGGTTCACGCGCTTGTCGATGGCGCTCCAGGCGCCGATCAGCGCGAGCACGCTGACCAGCGTGGTCAGGGCGATCAGCGCGATGGCGATGCCGTCCACGCCCAGGTTGTAACCGATGTCGTAGGCCGGGATCCAGGCACGGGTTTCGACGAACTGCAGCGCGTCGATGCCCGGGTCGTAACCGGTGAGCAGCGGGATGCTCAGGGCGAAGGTCAGCAGCGCGACACCCAGCGACGCCCAGCGGGCGGTCTGCGCATCACGGATGGCAAGGACCAGGGCGCCACCGATGATCGGCAGCCAGATGAGGACACTAAGTAGGGGCCAGTTCGACACGTTTTCTTATTCCGTACAGGTCATCAACGCAGGTAATGCATCAGCAGGCCCAGGAGGGCAATCAGGCCGATGATCATCGCGAAGGCGTAGTGATAGAGGAAACCGGATTGGGTACGACGCAGCACATTGGCTGCCACGTCCGCCCCACGTGCGACCAGGTTGACGGTGCCGTCGACGATGTTCGTGTCGAGCCAGCGTGCCACCCTGCCCAGCTTGACGCTGCCGCCGGCAAAGCCGTCGATCCACAGCTTGTCCATGCCGTACTTGTTTTCCAGCACCGAAACGACCGGCGCGAAGGTCCTGCGTGCGCGGCCCGACAGGTCCGGCTTCCACAGGTAGAAGATCACGGCGAGCAGGAAGCCGGCCACGGTCAGGAAGAACGGCGGCAGGGTCATGCCGTGCAGCGCGAACTGCACCGGACCATGGAAGTGCTCGCTCAGGAAGCCCACGGTGTTCTTGGCCGGATCGTAGAAGTCCACGATGCCGGTGAAGAAGTTGGTGGCCTGGCCCTTGACGCCTTCATGCGCGTGATGACCTGCCCAGTCGGTGCCATGCAGCATCGGACCGATGCTGAAGAAACCGATGATGATCGACGGGATCGCCAGCAGGATCAGCGGCAGCGTCACCACCCACGGGGTTTCATGCGGCTCGTGCGGACCATGGCCGTGGCCGTGGTCGTCGTGGCCGGCATGCGCATCAGCGTGGTACGCATCGGCGGCATAGGCATGGTCGTCATGCGCATGCGCATCGTGGCCATGGCCGTGGTCGTCATGCGCCACGTCACGGAAGCGTTCCTTGCCGTGGAAGGTCATGAACAGCAGGCGGAAGCTGTAGAAGCTGGTCACCAGCACGCCACCGAGCACGGCCCAGTAGGCATAGGTCGCGACCCAGCTGCTGGACATGTGCGCGTGGATTTCGGCCGCCTCGATGATGGTGTCCTTCGAGTAGAAGCCGGAGAAGAACGGGGTGCCGACCAGGGCCAGCGTACCGATCCACATGGTGATGAAGGTGATCGGCATGTACTTGCGCAGGCCGCCCATCTTGCGCATGTCCTGCTCGTGGTGCATGGCGATGATCACCGAGCCCGCGCCGAGGAACAGCAGCGCCTTGAAGAAGGCGTGGGTCATCAGGTGGAACACCGCGGCCGAATACGCCGAGACGCCCAGCGCGACGGTCATGTAGCCCAGCTGGGACAGCGTGGAGTACGCGACGACGCGCTTGATGTCGTTCTGCACGATACCGATCAGGCCGGTGAAGAACGCGGTGGTGGCACCGATGAACAGCACGAAGTTCAGCGCGGTCGGCGACAGCTCGAACAGCGGCGACATGCGGGTCACCATGAAGATGCCGGCGGTGACCATGGTCGCGGCGTGGATCAGCGCCGAGATCGGGGTCGGGCCTTCCATCGAGTCCGGCAGCCAGACGTGCAGCGGCACCTGGGCGGACTTGCCCATCGCACCGATGAACAGGCAGATGCAGATCACCGTGGCGCTGGCCCAGACCACCGGCTGTTCCAGCACGCCGATGTGCAGGCCGAACAGGTCGATCGAACCGGACCACACCTGGATGGCACCGTTGGCCAGTTCCGGGTCCATGATCTTGGCGAACACGGTGGCGTAGTCCAGGGTGCCGAACACCCACAACACGCCGCCGATACCGAGCAGGAAGCCGAAGTCACCGACACGGTTGACCAGGAAGGCCTTCATGTTGGCGAAGATCGCGGTCGGGCGCTTGAACCAGAAACCGATCAGCAGGTAGGACACCAGGCCCACCGCTTCCCAGCCGAAGAACAGCTGCAGGAAGTTGTTGCTCATCACCAGCGTGAGCATGGAGAAGGTGAACAGCGAGATGTAGCTGAAGAAGCGCTGGTAACCCGGGTCTTCTTCCATGTAACCGATGGTGTAGACGTGCACCAGCAGCGACACGAAGGTCACCACCACCATCATCATCGCGGTCAGTTTGTCGACCATGAAGCCGACGTGTGCCGAGTACTGGCCCACTTCGAAGAAGGTGTACAGGTTTTCGTTGAACGGCTGCGCGCCGCCCCACAGCAGCTGGTAGAACGTGTACATCGACAGGGCGCAGCTGACTGCCACGCCGAGGATGGTGATGGTCTGCGCGCCGAGGCGCCCGACCTGACGACCGAACAGGCCGGCGATGATGCTGCCGAACAGCGGTGCAAGCACCACTGCGATCAACAGACTCTTGGCGAGTGTGATTTCCATCTGTTAATCAGCCCTTCAACGAATCGACTTCGCCGACATTGATCGTTCGACGTGTACGGAACAGGGTCACCAGGATCGCCAGGCCGATGGCGGCCTCGGCAGCGGCGACGGTCAGGATGAAGAACACGAACAGCTGTCCGGCCGTGTCACCCAGTTCGCGCGAGAACCCGACGAAATTGATGTTCACCGACAGCAGCATCAGTTCGATGGACATCAGCAGGACGATGACGTTCTTCCGGTTGAGGAAGATGCCGGCCAGGCTGATGCAGAACAGCACCGCGCCCAGCGCCAGGATGTGGCCCAACGTGATCATGGCTTGGTCTCCTCGCCGGCGGCCGGCACATCGACGGCGGCCTTGGTGTTGCTGTGCACGAACGGCTGTTCGGCGTTCATCTTGACCACCGTCAGGCGGTCACGCGACTTGACCATGGTCTGCTCGCCCGGATTCTGCGTCTTCAGGCCGGTGCGGTGACGCAGGGTCAGCATGACCGCAGCGACCACCGCGACGGTCAGGATGACCGCGGCGAACTCGAACGGCAGCAGGTACTCGGTGAACAGGCTGCGCGCCAGCCAGGTGATGTTGGAGGTGTCGGCAGCCAGCGCGGCGGCGTTGTCGGCCGGGAACGGGTTGACCGCCCTGCCCCGCACGCCGATCAGGGTGACGATCTGCACCAGCATCACCACCGCGACGACCAGTCCGACCGGCAGGTAACGCACCCAGCCTTCGCGCAGGTTGTCGGTGTCGATGTCCAGCATCATCACCACGAACAGGAACAGCACCATCACCGCGCCGACATACACCAGCACCAGGGCCACGCCGAGGAACTCAGCGCCGACCAGGATCCAGATGCAGGCCACGGAGAAGAAGGTCAGCACCAGGCAGAGCACGGCGTTGACCGGGCTGCGCGCACTGATCACCGCCGCGGCCGAAACACCGGCTGCGATGGCGAAAACCCAGAAAGCGATATTTACCCAATCCATGTCTCGACCTCAGCGGTAAGCAGCGTCGGCGGCACGGCGCTCGGCGATTTCGGTTTCAAGCCGATCACCCAGGGCCAGCAGCTGCGGCTTGGTAACGATGTTTTCGCCACGATTCTCGAAGTGGTACTCGAGGATGTGGGTCTCGACGATCGAGTCCACCGGGCAGCTTTCTTCGCAGAAGCCACAGAAGATGCACTTGAACAGATCGATGTCGTAGCGCGTGGTGCGGCGGGTGCCGTCCTCGCGCTTGGCCGAATCGATGGTGATGGCCAGTGCCGGGCAGACCGCCTCGCACAGCTTGCAGGCGATGCAGCGCTCTTCACCGTTGGGGTAACGGCGCAGGGCGTGCAGGCCGCGGAAGCGCGGGGACTGCGGGAACTTTTCCATCGGGTACATCATGGTGTACTTCGGCTTGAAGCTGTACTTCAGCGTCAGCCACAGACCGGCCAACAGCTCCAGCAGCAACAGGCTCTTGAAGTAATGGGTAATCCTGTTCATTACGTTAGACACCCTTTTGAATCACGCCGAAGAACACCATCACGGCGGTAACCGCGATCCAGAAGATGGTGAGCGGGATGAAGACCTTCCAGCCCAGTCGCATGATCTGGTCATAGCGGAAGCGCGGGAAGCTGGCACGGAACCAGATGTAGGCGCTGGCGAAGAAGAAGACCTTGACGAACAGCCACGGCCAGCCACCGTTCCAGATCCAGTCGATGAACGGCGAGATCGCGCCCGGATTCACCCAGCCCTGGATCGGGCTCAACCAGCCACCGAGGAAGAAGATCGAGATCAGGAAGCTGATCAGGATCATGTTCGCGTATTCGGCCAGGAAGAACAGCGCGAAGGCACCGCCGGAGTATTCCACCATGTGGCCGGCGACGATTTCCGATTCGCCTTCCACCACGTCGAACGGCGCGCGGTTGGTTTCGGCCACGCCGGACACCCAGTACACGACGAACAGCGGGAACAGCGGCAGCAGGAACCAGTCGAAGAAGCCGGAGTTGCCCGCCTGCGCCATGACGATGCCGGTCAGGTTCAGGCTGCCCGAGGCGATCATCACACCGACCAGGGCAAAGCCCATCGCGATTTCGTAGCTGATCATCTGCGCCGAGGCGCGCATCGCACCCAGGAAGGCGTACTTCGAGTTGGATGCCCAGCCGGCCAGGATGATGCCGTACACACCCAGCGAGGTCATCGCCAGCAGGTACAACAGGCCGGCATTGGCATTGGACAGCACCAGCTGGGCGTCGAAGGGCACCACCGACCAGGCCGCGAAGGCCGGTGCCAGGGTGATCAACGGCGCCAGCAGGAACAGCACCTTGTGTGCGTTGGCCGGCTGCAGCACTTCCTTGAACAGCAGCTTGAAGACGTCGGCGAAGGCCTGGAAGATGCCCATGCCCACGTACATCGGGCCGTGGCGCACGTGCATCCAGCCGATCAGCTTGCGCTCCCAGACCACGTAGAAGGCCACCGAGATGATCACCGGCATGGTGATCACCAGGATCTTCAGGATGATCCACAGCAGGGCGCCGATTTCACCAAGGCCAAGCAGCCACTGGTGCAGCGGGTCCACTGCGTTCAACAGCAATTCGTTCATGCAGCCACCACCGTTACGCGTGCGGCGCCCAGCGGTGCGGTTGCACCGTGGCCCGATTCAATCCAGACCGAACCCGCGGCGACGCGGGCGTCGACCACCACCGGCAGCGTGGCGCGACCGGCATCGGTGCCGACCTTGGCCATCTGGCCTTCCTGCAGCTGCAGGCGGGCGGCGTCTTCGGCATTGAGCACGATGCGCGGGGCCGTGTTGAGCGGATGCGACTGCAGCGCCGGTGCACGGCGGACCACCGCGTCGGTGCGGTAAATCGCAGCGGTCGAAGCCACTTCCAGGCCTTCGCTGGCAACGGCAGCGGCCGCCGAGGCAGCAACGGTCACGCTCACCGGCGCCAGACTGGCGCGCAGGCCGGCCAGGTCGGTGAACTCGAAACCAGCCAGCGCCATTTCGCCACCCAGGGCACGCAGCACGCGCCAGCCCTCGCGGGCCTCACCCGGCAGCTTGCCGCCGGCACGGGCCGACTGCGAGCGACCATCGAGATTGGTCAGCGTGGCATCGATTTCCGGCAGCGCGCCGATCGGCAGGATCACGTCGGCGACATCGCGGGTCGAAGCGCAGGCGAACTGGCTGAAGGCCACCACCTGGGCACCGGCCAGCGCCTTGCGGGCGGCGGGGGCGTCGGCGAAATCCAGGCCCGGCTCAAGGCCGTAGACCACGTAGGCCTGGCGCGGCTGGGCCAGCATGCCGGCCACGTCCTTGCCGGCCGGCAGCACGCCGGCGCGGGTCAGGCCGATGGCATTGGCGCCCTGCGGGATACGGCACAGCTTGGCACCGGTTGCAGCGGCGAAGTCACGCGCAGCGGCGCGGATCGCGGCGGCCTGCGGGTGGTTTTCGGCGATGCCACCGACGATCAGCACGGTGTTGCGACCGCCCTGCACCGCCGAACGCAGGTCTGCGTTTTCCAGCGCGCCGGCGAAGGTCGACGGAGCGACGATCTGCTTGCTGGCGATGCTGAAGGCGAAGTCGAAGTCGACCGGGTTGACCACGTGGATCTTCGCGCCGTTGCTGGTCTGCGCCTTGCGCAGGCGGGCATGCAGCAGCGGAAGTTCATGGCGGATGTTGCTGCCCAGCACCACGACCTGGTCGGCGCCTTCGATTTCGGCCAGCGGCAGCCCGAACACTTCGGCGGTCGCCGCGTCGGAGAAGTCGCGGTTGTTGATGCGGTGGTCGATGTGGGTCGAACCCAGGCCCGACGCCAGGCGGGCCAGCAGTGCGCCCTCCTCGTTCGAGGTCGACGGGTGCACCAGCACGCCCAGCGCGTCGCCCTGGTTGGCCTTGAGGATGTCGGCGGCAGCGGCCAGGCCTTCGGCCCAGCTCACTTCCTTCCACTCGCCATTGACCTTGCGCAGCGGCTTGACCGCACGGTCTTCGCTGTACAGGCCCTGGTGCGAGTAGCGGTCACGATCGGACAGCCAGCATTCGTTGACCAGCTCGTTGTCGCGCGGCACGGTGCGCAGCACTTCGCCGCGACGCACGTGCAGGAACAGGTTCGAGCCCATCGCATCGTGGTAACCCAGCGATTCGCGCGCGGTCAGTTCCCACGGACGGGCGCGGAACTGGAACACCTTGTTGGTCAGCGCGCCGACCGGGCAGACATCGACCACGTTGCCGGACAGTTCGGTGGTCAACGGCTTGCCGTCGTAGGTACCGATCTGCAGGTTCTCGCCGCGGTACATGCCACCCAGTTCATAGGTACCGGCCACGTCGGCGGTGAAGCGGACACAGCGGGTGCACTGGATGCAGCGGGTCATTTCGGTGGCCACCAGCGGCCCCATGTCCTCATCCACAACCACGCGCTTGCGCTCGTTGAAGCGGCTGACCGAACGGCCATAGCCGAGCGACACGTCCTGCAGTTCGCACTCGCCGCCCTGGTCGCAGACCGGGCAGTCCAGCGGATGGTTGATGAGCAGGAACTCCATCACCGAACGCTGGAACTTGAGTGCCTTTTCGCTGCGGGTGGCGACCTTCATGCCATCCATCACCGGGGTCGCGCAGGCAGGCGCCGGCTTCGGCGACTTCTCCACGTCCACCAGGCACATGCGGCAGTTGGCGGCGATCGGCAGCTTCTCGTGGTAGCAGAAGCGCGGGATCGGGATGCCGGCCTTGTCGGCGGCCTGGATGATCATCGAGCCCTTCGGCACGACCAGCGACTGGCCGTCGATTTCGACGGTGACGTGGTCCGGTGGCACGTTGGGACTTACGGGTTGCGCGCTCATGCGGCAGCAGCCTCCACCTTCTTGCCGTCAACCATCGAATGACCGTTGACGATGTAGTACTCGAATTCGTCCCAGAACTGGCGCAGGAACCCTTGGATGGGCCATGCCGCCGCTTCACCGAACGCACAGATGGTGTGGCCTTCGATCTGGCCGGCCACGGCCTTCAGCTGGTGCAGGTCTTCCATCGTGGCCTTGCCGGCGACGATGCGCTCCAGCACCCGGTGCATCCAGCCGGTACCTTCACGGCACGGCGTGCACTGGCCACAGGATTCCTTGTGGAAGAACTGGCTGATGCGGCAGGCGAACTTGACGCAGCACACGCTGTCGTCCAGCACCACGATGGCGCCCGACCCCAGCCCGGTGCCGAGGGCACGCAGGGTGTCGTAGTCCATCTGCAGGCCCTTCAGCTCTTCGGCCTTCAGCACCGGCATCGACACGCCGCCCGGGACGGCGCCCTTCAGCGTGCGGCCCGGCTTCAGGCCACCGGCCATTTCCAGCAGGTCGTCGAAGGTGGTGCCCAGCGGCACTTCGAAGTTGCCGCCCTGCTGCACGCAGCCGGACACCGAGAAGATCTTCGGACCGCCGTTCTTGGTCAGCGACAGGCCCTGGAACCATTCCGGTCCATTGCGGATGATCGCCGGCACCGAGGCATAGGTCTCGGTGTTGTTGATGGTGCTGGGCTTGCCGTACAGGCCGAAGTTCGCCGGGAACGGCGGCTTGTAGCGCGGCTGGCCCTTCTTGCCTTCCAGCGATTCCATCAGCGCGGTTTCTTCGCCGCAGATGTAGGCGCCGGCGCCCAGCGCACCGTAGATGTCGATGTCCACGCCGCTGCCGAGGATGTCCTTGCCCAGCCAGCCGTTGGCGTACGCGTCGGCCAGGGCCTGTTCGAAGTTCTCGAACGGCTCGTGGTGGAACTCGCCGCGCAGGTAGTTGTAGCCCACGGTGCTGCCGGTGGCGTAGCAGGCGATCGCCATGCCTTCCACCACCGAATGCGGGTTGTAACGCAGGATGTCGCGGTCCTTGCAGGTACCCGGCTCGGATTCATCCGAATTGCACAGGATGTACTTCTGCATCGTGCCCTTGGGCATGAAGGACCACTTCAGGCCGGTCGGAAAACCGGCGCCGCCACGGCCGCGCAGGTTGGACTGCTTGACCATCTCGATGACCTGCTCCGGCGAGATCTTCTCTTCGAGGATCTTGCGCAGGGCGGCATAGCCACCGGTCTTGAGGTAGCTTTCATACGACCACGGAGTGTCGTAATGCAGGGTGGTGTAGACCACCTGGTGCGGCAACGGTGCGGGACCGACCGGACCACTGGGTGCGTGATGATGTGCCATGGCTTACTCCAACCCGTCCAGCAGCTCGTCGACTTTCTCGACGGTCAGGCGCTCGTGGTAATGGCCGTTGATGACCATCATCGGTGCACCGGCACAACCAGCCAGGCACTCTTCTTCGCGCTTGAGGTAGATACGACCGTCCGCGGTGGACTGGCCGGTGCGGCAACCGAGCTTCTTCTCGGCGTGCGCGACCAGGTCTTCGGCACCGTTCAACCAGCAGCTGATGTTGGTGCAGAACGCCACGTTGTGGCGGCCCACCTTTTCCAGCTCGAACATCGAGTAGAAGCTGGCGACCTCGTAGGCCCACACCGGCGGCAGGTCCAGGTACTTGGCCACGCCGGCGATCAGCTCGTCGGTCAGCCAGCCTGCGTTCTGTTCCTGCGCAGCGTGCAGGCCCTGCAGCACGGCCGAGCGCTTGCGGTCCGGCGGGAACTTGGACAGCCAGTGATCGATGTGAGCACGGGTCTTGTCGCTCAGCACCACCATCGGATCGACGTCGCGCGCCGCCTCGAAATTACCTGTCGCCTTCATCGGCCGACCTCAGCGAAATGCATGTCTTGGAATTCCATATGCTGCGGCGCCGGCTTGCGCCGGCTGCCTGCAGGAAAGAGGGTCAGGTCGGCCGGATTCACCGGTCGACCTCGCCGAACACCAGGTCGTAGGTACCGATCATCGCCACCACGTCGGCCAGCATGTGGCCGCGCACGATCGAATCGATCGAGGACAGGTGGGCGAAGCCCGGCGCACGCAGGTGCACGCGGAACGGCTTGTTGGCACCGTCGGACATCAGGTAGCAGCCAAACTCACCCTTCGGCGCTTCGACGGCGGCGTAGGTTTCACCGGCCGGCACGCAGTAGCCTTCACTGAACAGCTTGAAGTGGTGGATCAGCGCTTCCATGTCGTCCTTCATCGCCTCGCGGCTCGGCGGCGCGACCTTGAAGTTGTTGACGATCACCGGACCCGGGTTGGCCTTCAGCCACGCCACGCACTGCTTGATGATGCGGTTGGACTCGCGCATTTCGGCCACGCGGCACAGGTAGCGGTCATAGCAGTCGCCTTCCTTGCCCAGCGGAATGTCGAAATCGACCGCATCGTACTTAGCGTACGGACGCTTCTTGCGCAGGTCCCAGGCAACGCCGGAGCCGCGCAGCATCACGCCGGTCATGCCCCACTGGTGGGCCAGTTCCGGCGACACCACGCCGATGCCGACGGTACGCTGCTTCCAGATGCGGTTGTCGGTGAGCAGGGTTTCGTACTCGTCGACGCGACCGGGGAATTCGTTGGTGAAATTCTCGATGAAATCGAGCAGCGAGCCTTCGCGCGATGCATTCAGCTGCTTGAGGGCATTGCCCTTGTGCCAGCGCGATTCCTTGTACTTCGGCATGTGGTCCGGCAGGTCGCGGTAGACGCCGCCCGGACGGTAGTACGCCGCGTGCATGCGAGCGCCGGACACTGCCTCGTAGCAGTCCATCAGCTCTTCGCGTTCACGGAAGGCGTACAGCATCACTGCCATCGCGCCCAGATCGAGCGCGTTGGAACCCAGCCACATCAGGTGGTTCAGGATGCGGGTGATTTCGTCGAACATGGTGCGGATGTACTGCGCACGCTCCGGCGCTTCGATCCCCATCAGGGTCTCGATGGCGCGCACGTAGGCGTGCTCGTTGCACATCATCGACACGTAATCCAGGCGGTCCATGTAACCGATGGACTGGTTGAACGGCTTGGACTCGGCGAGCTTTTCGGTACCACGGTGCAGCAGGCCGACATGCGGATCGGCACGCATGATGGTTTCGCCGTCCATTTCCAGGATCAGGCGCAGCACACCGTGCGCGGCCGGATGCTGCGGGCCGAAATTCATCGTGTAGTTGCGGATTTCCTGCCGGCTTTCGGCGGCATTGCTGGCGAAGGCGGAATGCGCCTGTTCGACCGGCTTGATCACTTCAGCACTCACTTCATTGCCTCCTGCGAACGCTCACCGGCTGCGGTCTGCAGGCGGGCGTCGTCACGGATCACGCGCGGCACGCCGACGCGCGGCTCCACCGAGGTGACCGGCTCATAGACCACGCGCTTCTTCTCTTCGTCGTAACGCACTTCGACGTTGCCGATCAGCGGGAAGTCCTTGCGGAACGGGTGGCCGACGAATCCGTAGTCGGTCAGGATGCGGCGCAGGTCCGGGTGGCCTTCGAAGATCACGCCGAACAGATCGAATGCTTCGCGCTCGAACCAGTTCAGGCCCGGCCACACGTCGGTCAGCGAACGCACGACCGGCAGGCCTTCATTCGGGGCGAAGCAGCGCAGGTGCAGCATCAGGTTGTGCTGGTAGGAACGCAGCTGGGCGACCACGGCGAAACGCTGGGTCGGCATGTGCTGCGGCTGGGCGCCACCGGCATCTTCTTCGCTGGGGAACTCGCCCCAGGCGAAGCGACCGGCGCCCTTGCCTTCGACACCGCGGCTGAAGCCCTGCGAGGACACGTCAGCGGTGTCCCATTCGTCAGAGCCGTAACCGAGATAATCGACGCCGCACAGGTCGACGGATTGCTCGAAACCGAATTCGTCACGCAACGCGAGCGCGGTGGCGTGCCAATCGGAGGCAGGCACTTCCAGCGTCACTTCGCCGCGGGGTTCGACCACGATGACCTTGCCGCTGGTGAAGCGGGCGGAAAGTCGGTCGATGAAGGATGCTTGCTCTGCCATGGGGGCTTGGCGCGCTCTTGTAGTGTGGAAGGGTCAGCGGGCGATGGTCTGCGTACGCCAGATCTTCTTCTGCAGCTGCAGGATCCCGTACACCAGCGCTTCGGCGGTCGGCGGGCAGCCCGGGACATAGATGTCCACCGGCACCACGCGGTCGCAACCGCGGACAACCGAATAGGAATAATGGTAGTAGCCGCCACCGTTGGCGCAGCTGCCCATCGAGATGACCCACTTCGGGTCCGGCATCTGGTCGTAGACCTTGCGCAGCGCCGGGGCCATCTTGTTGACCAGCGTACCGGCCACGATCATCACGTCGGACTGGCGCGGCGACGGGCGGAACACCACGCCGTAACGGTCCAGGTCCAGGCGCGCGGCACCGGCATGCATCATTTCAACGGCACAGCAGGCCAGGCCGAAGGTCATCGGCCACATCGAACCGGTACGGGCCCAGTTCAACAGGGCATCGACGCTGGTGGTGACATAACCCTTGTCCAGCAGCGGATTATCGCCAGCCGGTCGCAGGATGTCGTCAACCCGCCCTTCCGGGCTCGGGTTGTTCATCAGGCCGTCGAGAGTTTGGATCACTCCCATTCCAGCGCTCCCTTCTTCCAGACGTAAATGAAGCCAAGGAACAGCATGCCCACGAACAGGCCCATGGTGACCAGCGAACGCGCGCCGAGCTCCATGAAGACCTGGGTCCAGGGCACGATGAAGATGATTTCCAGATCGAAGACGATGAACTGGATCGCGATCAGGTAATAGCGCACGTCGAACTTCATGCGTGCGTCTTCAAAAGCCTCGAAGCCGCATTCGTACGGCGAGAGCTTCTGCAGATCGGGACGGCGTGGGCCGAGGAATCGTCCAATCAGCATCAGCGTGATGCCGATACCGGTAGCGACGATCAGAAACAGCAGAGACGGCAAATATTCGGCCAGCACAGCGATTCTCTCTTGCCTCTGCCGCCGCGCCTGCAGGCGCTTTGGCATGGGGGAGTGGACGGGACAACGCTACCCGGCGCAGAGCGCGCCGGACGTACCCGCTTTACTTACTAAATGGTGCCCAAGAGGGGACTCGAACCCCTACGACCTAAGTCGCTACCACCTCAAGGTAGTGCGTCTACCAATTCCGCCACCTGGGCTTACGATCACGCTGGACTATCTATCCAGTGCGCGGCGTATTGTAACCGTCT
Organism: Stenotrophomonas chelatiphaga; assembly: GCF_001431535.1. Taxonomy (GTDB): domain Bacteria; phylum Pseudomonadota; class Gammaproteobacteria; order Xanthomonadales; family Xanthomonadaceae; genus Stenotrophomonas; species Stenotrophomonas chelatiphaga. The sequence continues at coordinate 1,447 of NZ_LDJK01000041.1, read as the reverse complement.
TCAGTCTTTCTGGGAGCCTTCCGGCTGCTTTTCTTCACCAGAATTTGAAGATTCCGCCTGAGCCGGCACAGTCGCGGCCGGAACCGGCTGCTGCGCAGGCTGCTGGACCGGCACCGGGTCTGCCGCCGGCACGCTGGCCGGACGCTCACCCGCCGGAGCCACCGGGACGCTGGCGGCCGGTGCGGCCATCAGGCCGAGGTCCTGCTGCGCGGCCGGGCGGCTGCCGTGGCCGGCGTACCAGGCCATGAACAGGCTGATGCCGAAGAACACCACGGCCAGCCACTTGGTGGACTTGGACATGAAGTTGGACGCGCCGCGCGCGCCGAACACGGTGCCCGAGGCGCCGGCACCAAAGCCCGAACCCGCGGCGGCACCCGAACCACGCTGCATCAGGATCAGCGCGATCATGGCCACAGCGACCAGCACGTAAACGACATTGAGGATCAACATCAGCATCTGGAATCCGTCCTCGGACTACTTCTTCATCAGGTTGCGGCCGCCGCCTGGGCGATGGCCAGAAAATCGGCGGCCACCAACGAGGCGCCGCCTACCAGCCCGCCATCGACGTCGGGCTGTGCGAACAGCTCGGCGGCATTGTCGGGCTTCACGCTGCCACCGTAAAGGATGGTCAGGGAATCGGCGATTCTAGCATCCACCTTGGCCACTTCGCCACGGATGAAGGCATGCACCTGCTGCGCCTGCTCCTTGCTGGCGGTACGGCCGGTGCCAATGGCCCAGACCGGTTCGTAGGCCACCACGGCGTTTTCAAAGCCCTGCCCTCCCACCAAGGCCAGCACCGGGGCCAGCTGGCTGGCGATCACCGCCTCGGTCTGGCCGGCTTCGCGCTGTTCCAGGGTTTCGCCCACGCACAGCACCGGCACCAGGCCGGCGTGCAGCGCGGCGGCGAACTTGCGCGCGACCAGCTCGCTGCTTTCGTGGTGGTACTGGCGGCGTTCGGAATGCCCCACCAGGCCATAACGGGCCCCCACTTCATGCAGCATGCTGGCCGAGACTTCGCCGGTGTAGGCGCCCTTCTCGTTGCTGCTGACGTCCTGGGCGCCGAAGGAAACGGCGGTATCGGCGAAATCATCGGCCAGCTCGCCGAGGTACGGCAGCGGCGGCAGGATCACCAGCTCGACCCCCTGCTCCGGTGCGCCATTGGCGATGTCGGTGACCAGGGTGGTGGCGAACTCACGGGTTCCGTGCAGTTTCCAGTTTCCGGCGACGATCTTGCGGCGCATGGGCGATGGCTCCGTTTCGTATCAGCCGAACATGATAACGAATGAAATTATCCGCCGTTGGGCCGTAATCGGTTACATCTGGTTTGTGGGTAGTCGAGCGGGTGATACCCCCTCGCGGCTGGCTGCTTGCAAGCTGCTGCTGGGGGTGGGCCGGGCGGCGGGGCTGGCCGGGGGACGGCAAGAGCTGCTCCTGCGGGCCTCGTTTC
>NZ_LDJK01000040.1 GCF_001431535.1 Stenotrophomonas chelatiphaga | reverse complement strand
CGGCGATCCGCTTCGACGCCGACAACGCCTGGACCGGCCGTATCGGCCTGCGCCTGGCCGGCGATTACGGACTGGCCGACAACGGCTGGCAGCCGTATTTCAAGCTCAATTACTGGAAGACGCTGGATGGCGACAACCGCGTGGACTTCGGCAGCAACCGCATCGTCGCCGGGCAGGAGACCAGCGCCTGGGAAGTCGGCGTGGGCGTGGTGGGGCGGTTCAACCGCAACGTGAGCGCGTACGCGGTGGCTGATTACACGCGCGACCTCGAGGACCGCAACCGCGAACGCAGGAGCGTGGAGGGCAACATCGGCCTGCGCTTCGATTGGTGAGGCATTCCGCCGGGGCCTGGCGGCAGCGCCGGGCCATGCCCGGCGGGCTGTACGGAACATCGCGTTCGCGCCCAGCGTTCACGTATCATCCGGCTTCCTCTACATGGATGTAGCGCGATGGCCGGTCGCTGTGCGTGGGTGGTTGCGATGATGCTGGTGCCTGCCCTGGCGCAGGCGGTGGACGTTCCTTCAGCGGAATCGCTGGCGAAAATGCTCGACCTGATGGAACAGCGGGCGCTGTACCGCGAGGCGGTGGACTGGACGCTGGTACGCGCTGATATCGCCGGCGCGCACGGCGACCCCGCACGGGTCCGCGCCGTGCTGGATGCTGCCATCCAGCGCAGTTCCAAGGGCCATGGACGTTGGGTAGCCGCCGGCAGCGTGCAGCTGCCCGCGCAGCTCAACGCAGTGCCTGGCGCGGGCGCCGCAGCGGGGCGCGGCGGCCTGCCTGCCACGCTGGATCGCCGGCTTGGCTGGGTGGCGGTCGATCGCTTTTCACCGACCCTGGCCAGCACCCCGGCAGAGCAGGCGCGGCAGTCGGTGCAGCGGGCAGTGGCGCTGCAGCAACGCCTGCGCGATGCCGATTCCAGCCCGCGTTGCGGCTGGATCGTCGACCTGCGCAACAACAGCGGCGGCAACATGTGGCCGATGCTGCTGGGCGTGGAGCCGCTGCTGCGGATCCCCGGCGATGGCATCCAGGTGCTGGGCATGCTGCGTGGCGCGGGACCGAACGTGCCGTGGGAATCGCACGATGGCACGCTGATGGCGAAAGGCCGGCCGATGCTGGGGTTTGGCCAACCCGGATACCGCCTGCGCGAGCCGGGCGGGCCGGTGGCGGTCCTGTTGGGCGAACGTACCGCCAGTTCCGGCGAAGCCACCGCACTTGCCTTCCGTGGACGCCCGGATACGCGCAGCTTCGGCGCGCCGACGGCCGGCTTTGCTACCTCCAATTCCTCCATCCGCCTGCCCGACGGCACGCTTTTCCTGCTGACCGACACGCTGATGGCCGACCGCAACGGCGTGGGCGACGGCGGACCGATCGTGCCGGACCAGGTCACCGAGGGCGAAGCGGCGACGCTGGCCGCGGCCCACCGTTGGCTGCTCTCGCAGCCGGGCTGCGTCGCCCAGGCCAAGGCCGCCCCGCGTGCCGGGTGAGATCATCGGCGAGGGGCTGGCGGCCCTGCTGCGCTGGTTGCTGCAGCAGCCGGCCTGGTTCGTCGTGGAGATCGTGCTGGGTGGGACCGGGTACCTGATCCTGCGGCTGCTGCGTTCGCGCCGCGCCGAGGACGGCCACGCCTGTGTGCTGGCCGGGCTGGTGTTCTGGGCGGCCACGGCTTCAGCGTGGGGTGGTGGCTGCGCCGGTCCACAGGATGACAACGCCACGGCCTGCTAAAGTCGCGCTATCGATCACGCGTGTGAGCACGCAAGCAGGAGTAACCGTGGAAGCCGAAGCCCCCTTTGAACCGCTGAACGATCTGGAAGTGCGCCTGGTGCAGGCGCAGGACGGCACCCTGCAGGCGCCCGCGTTCCTGGACAGCCTGCTGGGCGACCAGGTGTTCGTGTTGCTGGACAAGCCGGTCGGCCCGGACGCGGACTGGGATGAATCGATCAATCCGCTGGTGCTGACCAGCGAAGCCGATGAGCCGATGTTCGCGATCTTCTCCGCGGTGGAACGTGCCAGCGCGTGGAGCGAGCAGTTGCCGCAGTTCGAGAACGCCCTGCAGGTGGAAGTGCGCTGGCTGCTGAGCGCGATTTCCGACGGCGTCGGCATCGTGCTCAATCCCGGTTTCGACCTGGGCATGGAGATGATCCCCGATGCGGTGGTGCAGCTGAAGCAGCGCGCCGACGCGTTCACCCGCGGCGAAGCCCGCTGAGGAGCGCTGCTGGCCTCAGCGACCCTCTGGTCGAAGGCCTGATCGTGTCCGGACGTGTGCTGGTCCGCTCGTCCGCTGACGCCTCGTGGGGCAACGCGTGAGCGCGGCCACGCCGCGCGTGGCCGCGCCGGCTACTGGTTGGGTGCGATCAGGCGCTTGGCGGAACGCGCGGGAACGTGCTTGAAGCTGCGGTCACCTGGAAGACGCTGGGCGGTCAGCGTGCTGCCGCAATCGCTGCAATGCGCGCCTTGGCCAGCGCCTGGCCGATCGCCGGCCCCTTCAGGTGGGTGGTGTCCAGGTCACGCGCCTGCACGGACAACGCGGCCCGGTGCAGGCGCTTGAGGGTCTCACCCTGGGGGTAGTCGCCGTCCTCGAAACCGAGCCGGCCGCGCTTGTCGGCCTCGCAGCACAGCGCGATGCGGGCCACGCGTTCGGGCCGACGCAGGGCATCGCAGCGGCCCAGCAGCTCCAGCACGGTGGCATCGCGCAGCTCGTCGATGCGGTGCACGTTGAGGTGCTCGCGGCATACGGCTTCGGCCAGCTGCTGGTGCTCGGCCGGGACCTTCAGGCGCGCGCACAGCGCCTTCAACGGCTCCAGCCCGCGCTGCTCGTGCATGATGTGGCGCGGCCATTCCTGCTGTGGGGTGAGCGCCTTGCCCAGGTCGTGGGTGAGCGCGGCGAAGCCGACCAGATCATCGCCCGGCGCCAGGCGCGCGGCCATGTCGCTGACCATTTCCTGGTGCACGCCGGTATCCACTTCCGGGTGGTACTCCGCGCGCTGCGGCACGCCGTACAGTGCATCCAGCTCGGGCAGGATCGGCGCCAGTGCATGCGCATCATGCAGCGTGTGCAAAAACGCCGACGGACGCTCCGACGCCAAGGCGCGGCGCAGTTCCTGCCACACGCGTTCGGGCACCAGCGCGTCGAGCTCGCCACTGGCGGCGACTTCGCGCATCAATGCCAGGGTTTCATCGGCGATGGTGAAGCCCAGCGGCGCGAAGCGGGCCATGAAACGGGCTGCACGCAGCACCCGGAGCGGGTCTTCGACAAAGGCCGGGCCGACATGGCGCAGCACGCGGTTTTCGATATCGCCGATGCCGCCATACGGATCGACGAGTTGGCCGCTGTCCTCATCGCAGGCGATGGCGTTGATGGTGAAGTCGCGGCGCTGCAGGTCTTCTTCCAGCGTGACCGACGGATCGGCATCGACTACGAAACCGCGGTAGCCGCGGCCGGATTTGCGCTCGGTGCGGGCCAGGGCGTATTCCTCGCTGGTGTCCGGATGCAGGAACACGGGAAAGTCGCGCCCGACCGCACGGAAGCCCTGGGCCTCCATCTGCGCGGGCGTGGCGCCGACCACCATCCAGTCGCGGTCACCGGCGGGGCGCTGCAACAGGCGGTCGCGTACCGCGCCGCCGACGAGATAGATCTTCATGCCGCCCATGATACGGCGGCTTCGCCGCAGGTAGTGACGGCCCTCGGCCGTCACGCTTCTGCCTTCCGCTGCGCTCGCCGAGCACGGCTCGGCGCTACCACGGCGGTGGTAGTGACGGCCGCTGGCCGTCACGCTTCTGCCGTGGGTGGGTGACGACCGTTGGTCGTCACGCCCGTGCCTCAATCCGCCTTGGCGCCGGCCGCGGCGGTGCAGGTGAACTTCTTGCGGGTGTCCACCAGCTTGCCCATCAGCCGGTCGCTCAGCGGCAGGGCATCGCCGTTGAGGCGCCAGTCGTAGATCACGCTGAAGGCCAGCACGCGGGCCACGTACTCGCGGGTTTCCTTGTAGCTGATGGTCTCGATCCACAGGTCCGGATCAAAGCCCGGCCGCTGGGTCTGCCAGCGCGCGGTCGGCGTGGGGCCGGCGTTGTAGGCGGCGATGGTGACGTAGGGCAGGCCGTCGTACTTGTTCATCAGCTGGCGCAGGTAGGCGGTGCCGATGGCGATGTTGGTGTCCGGATCGTACAGGCTGGCTGCGCCACCGTAGCTGGTCAGCCCGATGTTCTTTGCCACCGCGGCGCCGGTGGTGGGCAGCACCTGCATCAGGCCCATCGCGTTGGCGGGCGAGCGCGCATTGGGGCTGAAGATGCTCTCGGCACGGATTTCCGCGGCCACCCAGGCCGGATCGATCGCGTTGCGCGCGGCCTCGCGACGGATGCTGCCGTCGTGGTGCAGCGGGAAGCGCAGGTGGTACAGCCGCTGTTCGTCCGGCTGCTTGCCGAGCGAGAACACCGCGCGATCAAACCAACCATTTTCCTGCGCCACTTCCACCGCCAGGCGGCGCTGGGTGTCGTCGAACTTCGCCAGGGCGCTGTTCCATTCGGCCGTCGCCCAGCTGGCGCGGTCGATGCGGTACAGCTCCATCGCGCGCACGATGGCCGGATCACGCGCTACGGCGGCACGCGCCGATGCACTGTCATTGGGCTTCCACGGGCACAGCATGTAGGGCTGTTCCAGCTTGTCGGCGGCCAGGAAACCATGGAAGGTCGGCGAGCTGGCCGCGCGCGCGAACACCGGCTTGGCCTGCGCCGCCTGGCCGGTCTTTTCCAGCATGCGCGCTTCGAAATAGGTCCAGCGCGAATCTGCACGCTGGGTCGGGCCCATCTTGCGGATGGCGGCCAGCGTGGCCGGCCAGTCGCCGCGTGACATGGCTTCGCGAACACGCCATTCGTGCAGGCGCTCGTCATACGCCGAATCCGGCACGGCGTTGAGCCGGCGCGCCGAATCGGGCAGGTAGGAGGCCACCGTCCACAGGGCAATCTGGTAGCGCACCTGGGCCTGCTGGTCCGCACTCAGCCCGAGGGCCTGCGCGTACTGCGGCAGCTGCTGTTCGGTGGCGTCTGGATTGGCCTTGGCCAGCTTCTGCAGGCCATCGGTGGCAATGCGCCGGCTGCGTTCGTTGCGTGGCCAGTTCAGGGCCTTCGCGCTGGGGGCATCCACGAAGGCGGCGTAATCGGTGGCCAGAGCGAGGTCGGCCGCGGGCAGGCCGCGTGCGGCACTGCGCATCACCGCCGGCTGCCCGGCATCGGCGGCGGCGTCCACGCGCTCCCAGCGCAATGCGTCGGTCATGCCGCCCTGCGCCTGCAGCACGGCGAACACCGCATCGCAACCATCGGGCAGCGATTTGCCGGCTTTGCGCCACAGGTCCTGCGCCGCGCTGGTCCACTGCGCATCGGCCTTGCCGGTGGCCTGTTGCGCGGTCAGCTGCGCACAGCGCAGGCCGACGTTTTCGGTGGGCGCCCAGTTGGCCAACAGGGTCGACCAGTCCTGGCGGCGGGCGACCGCCGGCAGCCACACGCTGCGGAACGTGGTGGCCACGGCCTGGCCGTCGTAACGCTTGAGGAAGGCCTGCGCCTGGTCATTGCTGACCGTTTCGATGTTGCGTCGCAGGTTCGCGTATTCCAGCCAACCGTAGGCCGGGTTGCGGCTCAGCGTGCCGGCCTGGACCGCATTGAACTGGCCGCGTTCGGCATCGGCGATGGCCGTCTTCAGCTGCGCGCGCTGGGCATCGGAAGACTGGGCGAAGCCGCTGGGCGCGGCGCAGGACAACGCTGCGGCGGCAAGCAGGGACAGGGCAGGGCGAGAGTGTCGAGTCATGCGGGCAGAATAACCCGTCAGTCCTGAATTCAGCTCTCATCGTCGGAGCCTGTCCCTTGCCGCACAGGCGTGGGCGTCGTCCGGGATCTTCAGACGCGTGCTGCCGCGGATCGTGGTGTGGATCGCGCCCCTCCGTGGCATCTCCGGGGGCGTATCAGCAGGACGTGTCTGCGGTCACCTGAGCGGGGTTGGCCGGGCGATACGTTCAGGCCGCGTCCCAGAAAAGACGCGGAACCTTCTTGACGGGGAAAACCAAGATGAAACGATCAGTAGTCACAGCGTCCATGGCCGTGCTGGTAGCGGCCTGCGCCGCGATAGGCGTCACCGCCAGCGCCGCGACCGCAACGACACCGGGCGCGACGCTTGTCCTGCCGCAGGAAACCCACCAGCTTGATGCCCTGTACGAGGATGCGCTCAGGGAGGGGGGCAAGGTGGTCCTGTGGTCTGGCGGCGATGCGCCCGACCAGATGGATGGATTCAAGGCAACATTCGAAAGGCGCTTTCCCGGCGTGCAACTCGACGTGCTGGTGGACCTCTCGAAGTTCCACGACATCCGCATCGATCAGGAGTTGGCGGCGGGCCGGCTGACGCCCGACGTCGCCATGCTGCAGACAACGTTCGACTTCGATAAGTGGAAGAAGGCCGGCGTCCTGATGAACTACAAGCCGGTGGGCTTCGCACAGCAGAAAGCCGGCTATGCGGATCCGGACGGCGCCTTCGTGACGGCCTGGAACTATGCCTTCGTGCCGACCTACGCCCGCAGCCTGCGGCTCTACCAGCGTCCGCAGCGCCTGGCCGATTTCGATCGGCGGCCTCTGAAGGGAAGACTGGTGTTGCCCTGGCCGCATGACGACGATGCCGTGCTGTATGTCTTCGACAAGATCGAAAAGGCGTTCGGGACCGGATACCTGCAGGCGCTGGCAGCGCAGAGACCCCGCTTCTACCGGGGCACCGCCGTCCCCTCCCGTCTGGTTGGCCGCAGCCCGTCCTTGCTGGGCAATCTGACCGGTTATCCGTTATTCGCCAAAGGTCCGAGCCGGCACCTCATCTCCACGACAGAGCCGTTCATCGTGTGGAACCAACGTGCTGCGATCTTCAAGGCAGCGCAGCGTCCGGCCGGCGCCAAACTGTTGATGTCCTACCTGGGGTCTGCTGAGTTCCAGTCCACCTACAACGGATGGCGCGCGCGCGGTGATGTCGGCGAGGCGCCGGGCCTGCCGCCGCTGGAATCCCTGAACAACGTCGACGTGCATGATTTCACCCGCTGGATGAGTGATCGGGCGAACGTGGCACGGCTGCGGGAGCACATGGCTGACATTTTCGGACCGGTAACAGGGGAATCCCCGTTGCGCGACCCCCATTTGATCAGGGTGCTGGGACTGACGCCGGATCGGATCGTGGCGCCCCCGGCGCCGTCGACTCCGCCGTACTGAGTCGCTGTTGTTCCAGCGCAGGCACGTGAATCAGGGGCAGCCGACAGCGGCGGCCTCTTTCGTTTGGGCGCATTCGGCTTTGTGTAGCCAGAGTGAAAGCGAGGCACCGGTCACGTCGCGTCTTTTACAAGTTGTTTACAACTAGGACGTTGTGTGAGTTCCGCAGTTGATTGGTACGCCCATCTGGAGAGAGAGAAGCGAATGAACAATCTGCATTACCGCCCCTTGGCGGTCGCTGTATCCCTGTGCGTCGGCCTGATGTCGTCTGTCGGCGCCATGGCGCAGGAGACCCCCCGTGTCGCCACCGAGCTGGATCGTGTCGAGGTCACCGGGTCGCGCATCAAACGCGCCGAAGTCGAGGGCCACCTGCCGATCCAGACCCTCACCCGCACCGAGATCGAACGCACCGGCCTGACCTCCATCGGCGAGGTGCTGCAGCAGCTCACCGGTTCCGGCTCGGCGTTGAATGCCAAGTTCAACTCGTCCGGCAACTTCGGCTTCCCGCCGGATGGCAGCGGCGTCGGTGCCGGCTCGGCGCAGGTCGATCTGCGTCACCTGGGCGCCAAGCGCGTGCTGGTCCTGGTCGATGGCATCCGCTGGGTCAATGAATCGTCCGCATCCGGTGTCGGCTCGGCGACCGATCTCAATACCATTCCGCTGGCCATCGTCGAACGGATCGAAGTGCTGGAAGACGGCGCCTCGTCGCTGTATGGCTCCGATGCCATCGCCGGCGTGGTCAACATCATCACCCGCCGCAATTTCGATGGCGCCCAGGTGACGATGAACTACGGCGAGTACAGCAAGGGCGATGGCACGCAGAAGGGCATCGACCTTGCCTGGGGCACGCAGGGCGACCGTTACAGCCTGTTCCTGGGGGCGAGTTATACGAAGCAGGATCCGGTGTATGCGAATACGCGCGACCAGTCGCGCTTGCCGAAACCGGGTACAGGACTGTCGTTCGGCAGTGGCAGCATTCCGCAGGGACGCTTCCAGTTCGTTGATCCCAACACCGGGGCGGCGCAGGATCTGGTGCCGAACGTGGGCTCGGGCACACCGACCTACGACGGCAGTGCCGGCTGCAGCCGCACCGATGATTACCACTGCTTCACCAGCGCTGATCGTTTCAACTATGCACAGTACAACCTGCTGCTGACACCGTCTGAGCGCAAGGGCATCTTTGGCCAGTTCCGCTTTGATATCACCGACAACCTGCAGTGGTACGTCAAGGCGCTGGGCAACCGACGTGAATCGACCAACCAGGCCGCGCCTGAGCCCATCGGGCTGGGACCCAATGCGGGCACCGGCAATGCGTTTGCCGACAACATCACCGTGTCTGCGTTGAATCCCTTCAACCCCTTTGGCTTCGATCTCGTTTCTTCCGACAACCTGCAGTTCATCGGCCGTCGCCCGGTGGAGGGCGGTGCGCGCGTGTTCGAACAGGAGGTCAATACCAGCTACGTTGCAACCGGGCTGGTGGGTGATTTCGAAGCGGCGGATCGCAGCTGGTTCTGGGACGTCAACGGCATGTACAGCAAGAACAAGGCCGAGCAGACCAACTATGGCAGCTACAACATCCGCAATGTAAACCTTGCACTCGGCGATCCGGCGATCTGCGCAGCGACACCCGGTTGCGTTCCGCTGGACATCTTCAGTGGCGAAGGCAGCATTACCCCCGCCATGTTGCAGTGGATCCAGCCGGTGGTGCGCGACCGCAGCCAGAACGAACTGAGCCTGTTCACCGCCAACCTGTCCAGTGAGCTGTTCACCCTGCCGGCCGGTCCGCTCGCCTTCGCCACGGGTTACGAGTACCGCAAGTACGAGGGCTCCTACCAGCCCGATCCGCTGACCGTGATCGGCCATTACAACGGCGTCCCGTCACTGCCGACGTCGGGTTCCTACGACGTCAATGAAGCCTACCTGGAGCTGAGCATCCCGATCTTCGCCAAGAGTGCGCTGGGCGAGAAGCTGGACCTGAGCCTGGCCGGACGCTACTCGGATTACTCCACCTTCGGTGGTGAGTTCACGCCTAAATACGGCCTGCGCTGGCAGGTGACCGATGACTTCGTGCTGCGCACCAGCTATGCCGAAGGCTTCCGCGCGCCGTCCATCGGCGAGCTCTACGGTTCGGCCGCACGTGGCGACCTGGAGATCTTCGATCCGTGCTCGATCGGCCTCGGCGGCGATGCACCGCGTGGCAATGCCGCCAACTGCGCGGCGCTGGGCGTTCCGAGCGGATTCCAGTCCGCCAACTCGCAGATTTCGGTCACCACCGGCGGCAACATCGAGCTGGATCCGGAGCACTCGCGCAGCTTCAGCGCCGGCTTCGTGTGGAGCCCGTGGTTCGCCAACAACACCGAGTGGTCCGAGCGCTTCGACGTGGAGGTGACGTTCTACCGCCACACCATCGAAGGCGCCATCCAGGCGATCAACGCACAGACCCAGCTGGATCTGTGCGTGGATTCGCTGGACCCGCTGTACTGCAACGGCATTACCCGTGCCAACACCGGTGCGATCAGCAGCTTCAACAATCGGCTGACCAACCTGGGTTCAATCAAGACCGATGGCTGGGACGTGGACCTGTTCTACACCCTGCCGCAGACCGACATCGGCCAGTTCAAGCTGGGCTGGCAGAACACCTTCGTCGGACGTTACGAGGCGCTCGGCGCGGCCGGCCAGCGGCAGCCGCAGGAACCGGGCGTGGAAGTGGCCGACAGCTCGATTCCCGAATGGACCAGCAACGCCAGCGTGTCGTGGGCGCTGGACAACTGGAACGCTTCGTGGACGGTGCGGCACATCTCCGAGCTCACAGAGCAGTGCGGCGATGCGTCCGCCTTCCCGATCTGCAGCGACCAGGTAGCCGGCACCAACAAGCTGGCTGCCACCACCTTCCATGACATGCAGGTGGGCTACAAGGTCGACTGGATGAAGGGCCTGCAGCTGAGCCTGGGTTTGAACAACGTGTTCGACAAGGATCCGCCGATCTGCCTGTCGTGCTCGTTGAACGGTTACGACGCCTCCACGTACGACATCCCGCGTGGACGCTTCTGGTACGCCCGCGCGGACCTGCGCTTCTGATGTAGAAAGAGGCTACAGGAAGGGCGTCAGAGTCTTTTCGCTGTGCGAAAGGACTCTGACCCCGGGCTTCACCCCGGACCTCAGTACGGCGATTTCCAGCCGCGAGGCATGAAGCTTGCTGCTGGCTGCTCCGGCGTTCTTGTGCTGCTCGCGTCGCCTACATCGCTTGGCATGTAATGGTCTTCCCATCCCATGAACACGACATCCTGCGTCCTGTCGAGCTTCCCCCGCTGACCGGGACGCCGAAGTGGGAGGCACTTCGTGTCCAGCGCGCTCGATCATTGGCGTCACCGAAGTAGTAGGCTCCCGCGTACCGGGGAGCTGTTGCCGGCTCGACGATCGACTGGTCCGGGACCATGTTCCCCGTCGCGTCCCTGCTCTGTCCCTGCGAGTACTTTGCCTCACTGACATTTTCGGCGGTGACTGTGTAAGTGGTCGTTGATCCATCTCGCCAAGTGATTCGGATGGTGATCGTTCCGCTGCCGTAGATCGATCCGAACGTCAGGGCAGCCTGCTGCAGCGTTAGGGCGATAGAATTCCAATTGAGGTTGTTGCCGGTCGCACCAGCCAACTCGAATGCCAAATTCTGGCCTAGTCTGGATATTGAGGTGGCAGAGTCGACGATGTCGTACGCATTAAGGCCTTTGTAAGCATCTGGAAATCGGATGTCGTTTGCGTTCCCGGGATTATCCGGATGCAGCATGACCAGAGGCCCTCCATTTTTTTTCCGACCTTGCTGAGGTCCCGTTCTGGCTTCAGGTTCAAGGGCTGCGGCCGAGGTCGCATCCATGATTCGATGGAAGGCCGTAGTTATCGGCTCTGGCACCTGTTGTGGGAAGGCAAGCCACCGTCTTGTCTCCCGGTCATACTCGACTTGGAAGCCGTACAGCTTTGCAGTACTGAAATCGACAACCAGCTTCAATCCAGAGGAGCCGGTGTTGATTGCAGCCTGCCGCGGGAAAATGCAGCCATTGCACTGGACCAAGCCCGGCTGGCCCGGTTCCTGCGCTTTGCTGGCGTTCCACGAGACCGGCAGCATGAACAATATTGCCGCGATGAGCATCTTCTTCATCTTGAGCCTGCGCTACGTTGGCAACCCGTCGCTGCACATGATTCTTTGCTCGCCTGCAGACTATTTTTTTGTGACCCGGTGCTTGAACCGATCAACAGTTATGCATAGCGATTCCCTCCTCTTTGCCGCCGGAATCCGATCGTGATGAGTAGATGATCTGCTCAGCTGAATCCTGCGACGGGGCTCCCGCTATCGCACTTCTTTCTTGCAGTTTTCGGTCAATTTGTATGGCGCGATTTTTAACGAACTCATCGGAAGTTGCTGATTTTGAGGCTGTGTGAAACTCATCTTCGAGGATGCAGGCTCGCGCCGGATTAGACCGCGCTGATTGCGACAGCACTGGACGGAGTTCCCACCAACATCCACGGGTGATTCTTCTTTGGCCCTTTGCATTAATCGGCCTTTCGCGAGTGCCCGCATTGAGGGGCCGCCGTCGACCTGATATGCCACTTACTGGTGATGCGATGGCAACTGATGAAGAGCAGAAAGCTTAAGATGATCCTGGTTCTCGGCGCGGTTATTCTGATGACGCTTTCGTGCTGCGTCATGGCGGCACCACCGCAGGCATCTGCAAGCGCCGTAACCGGCTACAAAAAAGGGTCGGAGTCCTTCCGCCATCCGGAAGGACTCCGACCCCTGTTTCAGCCAGCCGTGATCAGAAGTTGTAGGTGAACGTCAGCGAGCCATTACGTCCGTCGCCATACGCGCCATAGCCGTTGATCTGCGAGAAGTACTGCTTGTCCAGCAGGTTGTTGAGGTTGGCCTGCACGCTGAACTCCGGCGAGATGCGGTAGCGCACGAAGGCGCTGACCAGCGCGTAGCCGTCCTGCTCGATACGCCCGTAAGCCGGCACCGGGTAGTAGATGCCGTTCTGCCAGTTGGCACCACCGCCGACGGTCAGTGCGGTCAGCGACTGCGGGGTGTAGCTGGTGAACAGCTTGATCGTGGTCTGCGGCAGGTTGGTGTTGATGTTGGCGCCGTTGATGTCCTTGGCCACGTAACGCGATGCACCGAAGGTGGCGTTCCAGCCCGGAGCCAGCTCGCCGTTCACCTCGAATTCGAAACCGCGGCTCACCGTGCCGCGTGCGGCGACGTAGGCGAACTCGCCCGGGCGGCTCGGGATTGGCTCGCTGGTGACCTGCGCCACGTTGTCCTGCTCGATGCGGAACGCGGCGACGGAGGCATTCAGGCGGTTGTCGAACCAGGCGCCCTTGACGCCGATTTCGTAGTTCTTGCCGTCCACCGGATCCAGGTAGCTGCCGTTGCGATCGCGCGCGGTCTGCGGCTGGAAGATCTCGGTGTAGCTGGCGTAGGTGGAGTAGGTCTCGTTGATGTCGAACACCAGGCCCGCATACGGGGTGGTGACCTTGTGCGCGCGGTCGTTGCCTTCGCCCTCACTCTTCCAGTCGGTGTAACGCGCGCCGATGATCAGCTTGAGCGGGTCGGCCAGTGACAGGCGGGTGGCGGCATAGCCGGCCTTCTGGGTGATGGTGCCTTCGCTCTGCAGCGGCAGGGTACCGACCCAGTTCGGCTCCGGGAAGTCGCCCACGCCGGCCAGGTAGTTGTCCAGCGGCGCCCAGCCGACCTGGTAATCGCCGTAGTTGGCGAACTCGCGCTTGTTGTAGCTCGCACCTGCCATGAACTGGTGCTCGCGGCCGAACAGCTGGAACGGACCTTCCACGAAGCCGTCAACCGCATTGACCTTGCGCTCGGTGTTGTAGAAACCCGCGGAGGGCGAAACGCCGGCGCCGGTGTTCTTGTCCAGCAGCGAGGCGCCGGTGGTCCAGTCGTTGTAGGCCGGGTAGAACAGCTTGTCGTCGGCCTTGGTGGTGTCATGCGTCGCGCCGAGCTTGACCTTCCAGTCATTGGCGAAGGCATGTTCCAGCGTGGCGAACAGACGCTTGCTGGTGGTATCCCAGTAGGTCCAGCCCGGGTTGGCGCTGAACGATTCGTCGAACGGGGTCGGGCTGCCGTCGGAGAACAGCATCGGGAAGCCGCCCCAGGTAGCGCCGTTGGCACGCTTCTGCTGGTAGTCGTAGCCCACGCTGAGCTGGGTGTCCGGGGTCAGGTCGGCATCGATGACCGCATAGCCCAGCGTCTTGTGCTGGTTGTAGCGGTCCATCTGCGATTCGGTGTCCAGGTAGCTGCCGATCACGCGGGCGCGCACCGAGCCGCTGGCATTCAGCGGCGTGGTGACGTCCACGGTGCTGCGGGTGCGGCCCCAGCTGCCCACGTTGACCGACACGTTGCCGGTCAGTTCGGCGCTGTCGGCATGCTTGCGGATCAGGTTCACCGAAGCCGACGGATTGCCGGCGCCGGTCAGCAGGCCGGTCGCGCCGCGCACCACTTCAACGCGGTCGTACAGGGCCAGGTCCAGGCCGGAATCGCCGTAGCTCCAGTTCTGCACCATCTGGGTGGGCAGCCCGTCGAACTGGTAGCTGTCGATGTAGAAACCACGCGCGTAGAACTCGGTGCGCTCGGTATCGGACTGGGTGCTGCTGATGCCGGTGGTGTTGGCCAGCACGTCGATGATGTCGTCGAGGTTCTGGTCCTCGATGCGCTGGTGGCTGATGATGCTGATCGACTGCGGGATCTCGCGCGGGGCCAGGTCGAAGCGCGTACCGGCCGAGGTGCGACGGACCGAATAGCCTTCGGCGCGCTCACCCTTGACCACGATGCCATCCAGCGTGGTGGCGGAGCTGCCATCGGGCGTGTCGCTGCTCTGCGCGAAGGCAGGTGCGGCAGCCAGGCTGCACAGGGCAACCATCAGGGCCTGCGGCAGGCGGCGCAGGGCGAGGGGGGCGGGACGGGTCATCGGCATCAACCAGGCAGGTCGCTACAGGCGCCTGGCCGGGGATCCCTGATGGCCAAACGGAGCGGGAAAAAGGGGGAGAGCTAAGGCGCGCCCGCACCATCCTGTGCGATCACGATCACACTATGATAATGGGACTGATTCGCATCATCAATGGCATCGCAGTCATGTCTTGGGGACGGCCGCTGGCCGTCCATGCCTGAACAGGTGAACTGAAGAGGCCGACCCGCGGTCGACCGTACCGACTCAGCGCAGTGCGCTGGCCGGGACGTCGATCGACATGGCGAGGGCCAGGTGATCGGAGAAGGCCGCGGGAACGGCTTCGATGCTGCGCTGCTGCAGGCTGCTGCTGACCAGGATGTGGTCGATGGCCCGGTCCGGGCGCCAGCTGGGGAAGGTGGGCACCACGCAGCCCGGGGGCTGCAGGGTGGTCTTCTGGTACAGCACCTGCATTTCCGGGCGCTCGGCCAGGCAGTTGAAATCGCCCATCAGCACCGCATTCGGGTGGTCGGACAGCATCTCGGCGATGAAGGAAAGCTGCGACAGCCGGGAACCGGCACCCAGTGACAGATGCGCCACGGCTACCGCCAGCCCGTCGGCGCCATCGCCGAATTTGGCCAGCAGCACGCCGCGTCCGCCGATCCGGCCGGGCAAGGCATGGTCCTGGACCTCCACCGGCTCCAGCCGGCTCAGCAGGCCGTTGGCCGATGAGGCCACCCCGCCCATGCGCCGGTTCGGCTGGTGGCTCCAGTAATTGAAGCCGGCGCGTTCGGCCAGGTAGTGGGTCTGGTTGGTGAAACCCGAGCGCAGGCTGCCGGGATCGGCTTCCTGCAGGCCGACGATGTCGTGCCCGCGGGCAAGCGTGGCGATCGCATCCAGGCTGCTGCGCTTGCGACCCGCCGGCAGCGCATGTGACCAGCTGCGGGTCACGTAGTCGCTGTAACGGCGGGTGCTCGAGCCGGCCTGGATGTTGGCCGTCAGCAGGCGCAGGGTGCGTGATGTGGGGGAATTCACGACGGGATGCGCTTGTCCGGGATCAGTTGCCGGCCTTGGCCGCACGCTCACGCGCAATCAGGTGGTCGGCGATGCGCAGGTAGTCCGGGAACGACTTGCCCTTCACCAGGTACTTGCCGTTGATGATCAGCGATGGGGTGCCGGAGATCTTGCTGCGCTGGGCGAACTGCTTGGCGGCGTTGGTCTTGGCATTGACCGCGAAGCTGCTCATGGCAGCGCTGAACTGCTTGGCGTCCACGCCGTGCTTGGCGTAGAAGGCGGCGATGTCATCGACCGAATCACGGCCGCGCTCGCCCTTCAGGGTCTGCTCGGCGTGGATGGCGGCGTAGACGGCTTCATGGGTCTTTTCCTGCACGCCCAGGGTCTGCGCGGCGTAGAACGCACGGGCATAGTCATCCCAGGTGCCGCCGAACATGGCCGGCACGTAGATGAAGTTCACATCACCCGGCAGTCCGGCCTTCCACGGGCCCACCAGCGGCTGGAACGCGGCACAGGCCGGGCAGACATAGCCGAAGATCTCCACCACTTCGACCTTGCCCGCCACCGGCTGGAACGGCTGGCCGTTTTCGATCACCACGTAGTCCGTGCCGGCGACCGGCTCTGGACCGGTCAGGCGCATCGGCGCATCGTTGGCGGCCGCCGGCGCGGCTTCGCTGCCCGCCGCCTGCTCGGTGCCAGCTGCCTGTTCACTGGTGGCCGGTGCGGCGGCATCCGCTGCCGGGGCAGTTTCGGCGGCCGGGGCTGCTTCGGTCGGAGCGGCGAAGTTGGCGGTGCCGTCGTCGGCCTTGCAGGCGGCGAGGATCGGCAGCAGGGCCAGCAGGGTGAGGGCGAAACGGGTCTTCATCAAAGCTTCTCCAGCAATGGTTGAGGCCGGCGTCGGGCGCTGGCCAGGAACGAATGATGACACGCAGGCGCATGGGCGCCGCGTGTGGATGGCGTGTGGTTCAGCGGGCCTTGCCGGAGCGGGCCTGCGCGATCAGCGCCGAGGCGATGCGCAGCTGCTCTTCGGCACTGTTGCCCTTGACCAGGAACTGGCCATTGATGACCAGGCTGGGCGTGCCCGGGATCCGGGTGCGGCGGGCGAAGTCGCGCGCTGCGCTGACCTTGGCCTGTACCGCCTCGCTCTTCAGCGCGGCCACGTAGGCCGCTTCGTTCACGCCGTATTGCTTGTAGAAGGTCGCCAGCTCGTCGGCCGACACGTTCTGCATCGGCAGGCTGCGGTCTTCGTGCAGGGCCTTGAACACCGCGCCATGGCTGCGCTTGGCGACGCCCAGCTGGTCAGCGGCGTAATACGCCGTGGCCCAGGCATCCCACGGCCCGCCAAACGCCGCCGGTACCGGCGTGAAGCGCACGTCCTTGGGCAGCTTGGCGACCCAGGCGACCAGCTGCGGTTCGAAGTGCGCGCAGTGCGAGCAGGTGTAGCCGAACACTTCGACGACTTCGATCTTGCCGTCCAGCGGCTGGAACGGGCCGGGCTGGGCGATGCGCTCGTAATCGCGACCTTCCTGCAGATCGGTCGCGGCCGGCGCGGCGGACAGGGCCAGCGGCAGCAGCGCCAGCAGGGACAGCAACAGACGGGGAATCAACCTCATCGACACGCATCTCCATGAAAACAGGTGCCGACGGGTGCCGGCGCGGAGATGAACATACCTCAGCCAGCGCCCGCGGGGGATACCGCAGGCGATGGGCGGTCGTCAGGGGGCGGCCGTCGGTGCCGCCGCGGTGGCCTGTGCGGCGACATCATCGGCGCGGTCGTGCAGGCCCTGCAGGTAGCTGCCCAGCGCCTGGATTTCCTGTTCGGTGAGCTTGGCCGCCACGCTGGCCATGATCTCGAAGTGCGCCTTGTCGGTCTCTCCGCTGCGCCCGGCCTGGTACTCCTGCAGGCGGCGGGACACATAGCTGGCGTGCTGGCCGCCGATGTGCGGGTAGGCCGGGCCGGGATTGCCGGCGCCGGTCGGGCCATGGCAGGCCATGCAGGCCGGCAGGCCGCGCGCCACGTCGCCGCCACGGTACAGCTGCTGGCCGATCTCATAGAACTTCAGCCCCTTGTAGGGGCCATCGGCGACGACAGTGTCATCGGCGATGCCGGCAGCGGCTTTCTGGGTGGCGAAGAACGCGCCGATGTCGCGCATGTCCTGCGCGGTGAGGTCCTTGACGAAAGGCACCATGGCGACCGCCGCGCCCGAGGTACGCTGCCCGGTGGCGATCAATGCCATCTGCTGGGCGGAATAGCGTTCGCTCTGGCCGGCGATGCTGGGGTACATCTCGATGCCCGCGTTGCCGTCGGCGCCATGGCAGGCGGCGCACGCCGCGGCCTTGGTCTGGCCGGCCTTGGCGTCGCCCCACTGGGTCTTGCTGAAGTCGATTTCCAGCGATGCGGTCTGGATCGGGCCGTTGTCCGGCAGCGGGGTGATGCTGGTCTGCGCCCAGGCGGCAGCGCCCAGGATGGATATGGCGACAGCGGAAACGGCAATAACGCGAGCGTGGCGCATGCTGGAGCTCCGTTCTGGTCCGGCCAGGCCCTCCGCCCGGATACGCCGGATTATCAACGCCGGTTCATGGCACGGTCAAACAATGGTCGGGCGCGCGGCGGCGCAACATGCGATCCTATGCGTCATGTCTCTTCTCATCGAACGCGCGCACTACTTCGTTTCGGCCCACAACATGCGGCAGCTGCCGCCTGATGAAGGCGCCGAAGTGGCGTTTGCCGGCCGCTCCAATGCCGGCAAGTCCAGTGCCCTGAACGCTCTTACCCGCCAGAACGCGCTGGCCCGTGTGTCCAAGACCCCTGGTCGGACCCAGCAGCTGGTGTTCTTCCGGGTCACCCCCGAAGCCCATCTGGTGGATCTGCCCGGCTACGGCTACGCCAAAGTGCCGCTGGACCTGCAGGCGCACTGGCAGGCCTTCATCGACCAGTACTTCCGCACCCGGCAGGCCCTGCGCGGCCTGGTGGTGGTGATGGACATCCGTCATCCGCTGAAGGAATACGACCGGCAGATGCTGTCCTATGCGGTGCAGCGCGGCCTGCCGGCGCATGCGCTGTTGACCAAGGCCGACAAGCTCAGCCGCAGCCAGCAGATTATCTCGTTGAACAAGGTCAAGAAAGAGCTGCACGAAGCCTTCGGCGATACCGTCGGCGTGCAGGTGTTCTCCGGCGAAAGCCGGCTGGGCGTGGACGAAGCACGCGGCATCATCGGCGGCTGGCTGGGGCTCTGAACCCCGCAGGGAAAAAGATCCGGGTGTGGGTAGTGACGGCCGCTGGCCGTCATCCGGGTTGAAGCAGGACGGCCAGCGGCCGTCCCTACCGATCCGGCCCGGTCAAAGCGGCGAATACTCTGCCGGCACCCACGCATACGCCTCACCTTCGCTGCGCACGTGGCCCAGCCCCGGGAACGGCAGGTGCGCGCCTGCAACCCACCATCTTCCCTGCGTGGCCTGCGCCAGCATCGCCGTGCGGCTGTGGATCGCTGCGCGCCGGTCGCTGTCGGCTTCGAACGAGGCATCGGGGTGGGCGAACTGCACTGCGTGGTAATGCAGCACGTCGCCCCACACCAGCAGTGACTGGCCTTGGCTGTCGAAACGGAACGAGACGTGCCCGGGGGTGTGGCCGTGGGTATCCAGTGCGACCGCATGGCCGGGCAGTGCGTCGCCCGGGGCGAAGGTGCGCAGCCGGTTGCCGGCCTGGTAGGGCGCGGCAGCGCTGCGCGCCAGCGCGAAGGCGAAGCGCACGCCCTGCGGCGCGGTGCTTTCGCTGGCAGGGTCCAGCCAGTAGTCCGCGTCGGCCCTGGACAACCAGACGGTGGCGTTGGGATAGGCGATCGCACCGTGCGCATCGACGATGCCGCACAGATGGTCGGGGTGGGCATGGGTCAGCAACACGTCATCCACGTCGGCCGGGTCCACGCCGGCCGCGCGCAGGTTGGCCAGCACCTGTCCCAACCCGGGGCCGAAGCACTGTGCGGTGCCGGCGTCGACCAGGGTCAGGTGGTCACCTTCGCGGATCAGGAAGGCGTTCACTGCTGTCTGCAGGCCCTTCGGACTTTCCGGCACGTAGCGGTCCTGCAGGGCGCGGGTGACGATGGCCGGGTCGACACCGACCAGCTCCCTGCGGGCCAGTGCCACGACGCCATCGAACAGCGCGGTGACCTGAAGGTCGCCGATGCGCTGGTGGTAGACGCCGGGGACCTGTTCGGCGCGGGGCGGCGCAAGAGTGCTGGCCAGGGCGGCCAGGGGCGAGGCACACAGGGTAAGCAGCAGGGCGCTGGCCAGCGCGGAGCGTTGCAGGGACATGGTGGTTCGGCCTGGTTGCGCGGGACATTCCGCTGGAAGCCATCGTCGCGTGGCGCGGCGGTGCGATGTGCTCAAGCTGGTGCGCATGGCGCTCGATGACGGCCCATCCATCCCCGGTAGTGACGGCCGCTGGCCGTCTGCTTTCGCTGTCGGTGGGTGACGACCGTGGGTCCTCACGCTGCTGCCCACCACTGCGCTCGCCGAGCACGGCTATGCAGGGCATCCTGCCCAGCACCCTGCGGCGCTACGGTGCATGCCGTGTTTCAGGCCCGCCCGATATCCGACGGGTGCAGGCCGTAACGCTCGACGAAGCGCTTGCTGAAGCTTGGCAGCGAGCGATAGCCCACCCGCGCGGCGACCGCTTTCAGCGGCAGCGCGGTGGTGTACAAAAGGCCCATCGCGTGGGCCAGCCGCGCTTCGGTCAGCAGCTGGCGCAGGCTGGTGCCTTCGCTGGACAGCCGGCGTCGCAGGGTGGCCCCGCTGATGGCAAGTGCGGCTTCCACATCGTGGGATTGCCAGTCGCGCGCCGGCTCCGCGGCCAGGCGGTCGCGCACCTGTTCGGACAGCGTCGGTTGCGGCGCCAGCAGCAGGCTGCCATGACCCTGCCGGGCCAGGGTGATGGCGAAGCTGGCCAGGGCCAGCCGCGCCTCGCTGTAATGGCCATCCTGCAGCGCCTGCCGCCAGCGTCGCAGCAGCGCACCGTGCGCGTCCAACGGCAGGCGTGCCAGCGCCTCGCCCGCGGCGGGGAGGGGCTCGTTCCACAACGTGCGTGCGGCGGCCAGCGCCTCGCTGCAGAACGGCACCACGGCGCTGGTATAGCGTCCGCAACGTGCGTCGGGCAGGTTGACCACATCGATGCGGCAGCGACGGCTGATCAGGAAGATGTCGCCGGGCGCGAAATGCAGCGACTGGGTCGCCGTGCGTACGCGCTTTTCGCCTTCCAGCAGGATCGCGAACTGCGGCTGGGGAATTTCCACCGAGCGTGCGCCGTGTTCGCGCAGGGCGGTGACGCAGGCATAACCTTCGGCACGCGCACAGTGGGCGAGGCTGGCCATGTCGGCCAGTACGCTGGCAGTGTCGGATTCGGCCATGGCGGGCGGGACGGACGTCATCCCTCCAGTGTACGAGGGTCAAGCCCCCGCAGGTGGGATGCTGAAGTCCGTCACGGAGGCGTGACGCGGGCAGGCCTCACGCTATAGTGCGCCCTTGTGATGACGGGGCCACAACCCCATTCCATCCGCCACCCCTTCAGCGAGCCTGTCCCTTGTCGAGCCCCAGCCACGTCGCGCAGACGCCCATCACTGACCGTTCGCAGCTGGTGGAGGTGATCGCCTCGGGAGAAAAGCCGCGCGCCGCCTGGCGCATCGGTACCGAGCATGAAAAATTCGGCTTCCGGCTGGACGACCTGCGTGCCCCCACCTTCGACGGCGAGCGCGGTATCGAAGCGCTGCTGCAGGGCCTGCAGCGGTTTGGCTGGGAAGCGGTGCAGGAAAAGGGCCGGACCATCGCCCTGCTGCGCGATGGCGCTTCGGTGACCCTGGAGCCGGCCGGCCAGCTGGAGTTGTCCGGCGCGGCAGTGGAGACCATCCACCACACCTGCGTGGAAACCGGTACCCATCTCAATGAAGTGGCGCAGGTCGCTGGTGAGTTGCAGCTGGGTTTCCTCGGCATGGGTTTCCAGCCGAAGTGGAAGCGCGATGAGATGCCGTGGATGCCGAAGGGCCGCTACCAGATCATGAAGAACTACATGCCCAAGGTCGGTTCGCTCGGCCTGGACATGATGACCCGCACCTGCACGGTGCAGGTCAACCTGGATTACGCGTCCGAAGCAGACATGGTGAAGAAGTTCCGCGTGTCGCTGGCGCTGCAGCCGATCGCCACCGCGCTGTTCGCCGATTCGCCGTTCACCGAAGGCAAGCCGAACGGCTACCTCAGCTACCGTTCGCACATCTGGACCGACACCGATGCCGACCGCACCGGCATGCTCGATTTCGTGTTCGAGGACGGCTTCGGTTACGAGCGCTACGTGGATTACCTGCTCGATGTGCCGATGTACTTCTCTTACCGCGACGGCGTGTACCACGATGCCAGCGGCCAGAGCTTCCGCGATTTCATGGCGGGCAGGCTTCCGGTGCTGCCGGGCCAGTTGCCGACCCTGACCGACTGGGCCGACCACATGACCACCGCCTTCCCGGAAGTGCGGTTGAAGAAGTACCTGGAGATGCGCGGTGCCGACGGTGGCCCCTGGAGCCGCCTGTGCGCGTTGCCGGCGTTCTGGGTGGGCCTGCTGTATGACGATGAAGCCCTGGATGCGGCCTGGGACCTGGTGCGTGATTTCACCCTGGTCGAGCGCCACGCACTGCGCGATGGCGTGCCGAAGCATGCGATGAACCTGCCGTTCCGTAATGGCACGGTGCGGGATCTCTCGCGCGAGGCGGTCAGGATCGCCGTGGGCGGCCTGAAGCGCCGCGCTGCGTTGAACAGCGACGGCATGGACGAAAGCCATTACCTGGACGTGCTGCAGGAAATCGTCGAGTCCGGCCTGACCCCGGCCGAGCGCAAGCTTGCGCTGTTCCATGGGCGCTGGAATGGCGACGTGGACCACGTGTTCCGCGAATTCGCGTACTGATCATTGACCGGGCCGGGCGGGCGGCCGGCCGGCCACGTTGAAAAGAGAATAAAAGCAGGGGTCAGGGTCCTTTCGCTACGCGAAAGGACCCTGACCCCGTTCGCTGATCCCGTGTACTGATCAGCCCTTGATCGAGGCCATGTCGATCACGAAGCGGTAGCGCACATCGTTCTTGGCCATGCGCTCCCAGGCTTCGTTGACGTCCTGGATGTTGATCACTTCCACGTCGCTGACGATGCCGTGCTCTGCGCAGAAATCCATCATCTCCTGGGTTTCCGCCATGCCGCCGATCGCCGATCCGGTCAGGTGCTTGCGGCCGAAGATCACGCTCACGCCGGTCAGCGGCGGATCGAGTTCGGTCAGCACGCCCACCAGGCACATCGTGGCATCGCGCTTGAGCAGGCCCATGTACGGGTTGGTGTCATGCCCGACCGGGATGGTGTTGAGCAGGAAGTCGAAGCTGCCCGCGTGGGCCTTCATCTGCTCTGGATCACGCGAGACCAGCACTTCATCGGCGCCCAGGCGCGTGGCATCGGCGCCCTTTTCCGGGGTGGTGGTGATCATCACCACGTGCGCGCCCAGTGCCTTGGCGAACTTCACGCCCATGTGGCCCAGGCCGCCCAGACCGATCACGCCGACCTTCTGGCCGGGTCCGACCTTGAAGTGCTTGAGCGGCGAATAGGTGGTGATGCCGGCGCACAGCAGCGGCGCGGCGGCCTTCAGGTCCAGGGTCTCGGACACCTTAACCACGAAGCGCTGCTCGACCACGATGTGGTCGGAATAGCCGCCCTGGGTGGGCTCGCCGGTATGGCGGTCGGTGCCGTTGTAGGTGAAGGTGGAGCCTTCGGCGCAGTACTGTTCCAGATCGGCGTTGCAGGCTTCGCAGTGGCGGCAGGAATCGACCATGCAGCCGACGCCGGCGAAGTCGCCGACTTTCAGCTTGGTGACCTCGGCGCCGACTTCGACCACCTTGCCGATGATCTCGTGGCCGGGAACCATCGGGTACTTGGCGCCGCCCCAGTCATCGCGGGCCTGGTGCAGGTCGGAGTGGCAGATGCCGCTGTACAGGATCTCGATGCGGACGTCGCCGGCGGCGACGGCGCGGCGCTCGAAGGTGAACGGAACCAGCGGCGCGGTAGTGGAGTGCGCGGCATAGGCTTTGGCGAGGGACATGGGGGATCCTTGGCAGGGTTTATGGAAAGGCGCTTTACAATACGCCCACGGCGGCGTGCCTTGTAGGCCGTTGATCGGGATGATTCATCAAGGCGGACTGGACAATGGCGACGGATAACCTCACCCATCTCGCGGCGTTTGCCGCCGTGGCGCGCCATCGCAGCTTCCGCCGTGCCGGTGCCGAACTGGCGTTGTCCACGTCCGCGGTGAGCTACGCCATCCGCGCGCTGGAAGAGCGGCTGGGCGTCGGCCTGTTCCACCGCACCACGCGCAGCGTATCGCTGACCGAGGCCGGCCAGCGGCTGATGGAGCGGTTGCAGCCGGCACTGGGACAAGTGAGTGACGCGCTGGAGGAAATGAACCGGTTCCGCGCCACGCCAGCGGGGTTGTTGCGCATCAACGCGGCCCGTGCCGCCGTGCCGACCCAGCTCAGTCCGCGGCTGGCCGATTTCCTGCGCGCGCATCCGGACGTGCGCATCGAGGTGACCGAAAACGACGGCCTGGTGGATATCGTCGCCGAAGGATTCGATGCCGGGGTGCGCCTGCACGAGTTCGTGCCTGAAGACATGGTGGCGGTGCCGCTGGGTCCACCGCTGCGCGGCATGATCGTGGCATCACCGGCCTACCTGGCCCAGCATGAGACCCCGCAACACCCGCGCGACCTGCTGCGGCACCCGTGCGTGCGCTTCCGCTTCGCCAGTGGCCATCTGTACAAGTGGCAGTTCGAGCGGGGCGAAGAATCGCTGGAGATCGACGTGCAGGGCCGGATCACCTTGAGCGAGCAGACCACCATCGTGCGCGCCGTGCTGGACGGGCTCGGCATTGCCTACGTGCTGGAAGATGCCGCGCGCCCGTGGCTGGATTCCGGGCAGCTGGTCAGCATGCTGGAGGACTGGAGTCCGCCGTTCCCGGGGTTCGTGCTGTACTACCCGCGACAGCGGCAGATGACATCGGCGCTGAGGGCTTTCGTGGACCTGCTGCGCGGGACGTGAATGGCACCAAGGTGCTGCCCGCATGCAGGTCCGACCCTGCGCGGGGCATCTGAATGGCGGGCGCGCGCGGGGCACTACCGCACAAGGGATGACGGGACCAACCGCAAGCGGGCGCTCGCCGGAAATCCGGATGCCTGGCCGGGCAGATTCCCTGCAATCGCCGTCGGCCGCGCAACGCAGGATCACGCTGCTGCACGCGCACCCGCCATGAAGCAGGCGCAACCGCCTGCGTTGCCGCGGCAGCACTCTTCTGCCACGGCAAAGGTGTCCATCCGCATGCAATCACACGCTTTCAATCCCACCGCATTTACCCGGGCGTGGCCCGCTGCTGCCCCCGACCTCCCCGCCAGGCCCGCGCTGCGATCGATGCAGGATCCCATGGCTGCCTGCTTTCTCGGGCCCTTCGCGGACAACGATGGGGTCATCCAGGAGCTGCTCTACGCCTTCTTCCGCGATCATGTCCAGTGGCGTCGAAGCCTGCACCCGCAGGGCGACACCCCCGTGCGAGCCATGCCTGCTGCGTCGCCAAAATACCGTCAGCTGCAGAAGCGCATGTTCGAAGAACTCAGTGCACTGTCCAGTGCGCTGAAGGATTCAGTGCCTTTCCACAGCCCGCGTTACATCGGCCACATGTCATCGGACCTGCTGTTGCCCGGCCTGTTGGCGCAGATGCTGACGCTGCCTTACGACCCCAACAACATCAACACCGACTCCGGCGCGGTCACCATGCGCATGGAAATGGAGGTCGGCCTGCAATTGGCCCGCATGCTCGGCTGGCCCCACGACGTCAGGCAGCCGGACTGTGCCTTCGGCCATCTGACCTCCGGTGGCACCACCGCCAACTACCAGGCGCTGCGCCTGGCCATGTCACTGAAGGCCTGGCCGGTGGCGCTGCGCGCTGCCAGGGTGCCGGACATTCCCTTGCCGGTGGACGACGATGCGGCGTTCAACTGCGATCCCGCAGCCGGCATCGCGCTGTTCCAGCAATGGCAGGCGTGGACCGCCGCGCTTGCACCCGCTGATCGCCAGCGGTGGCGGGCCCGGGTCAGTCAGCAGCAGGTAGAAACACTGGGCCTGAACGAGTTCTTCGCTCGCCATCCCACGCTCCGCGTTCCGCAGGTGCTGGCCTCGTCGACCGTTCACTATTCCTGGACCAAGGGCATGAAGCTGGTCGGCCTGGGGAAGGCGCAACTGCGGCTGCTGCGCACCCAGGGCATGCGCCTGGATATCGAGGCCCTGGACGAAGCGCTGCGCGACTGCGCGCGGACGCGGCAGCCGGTGCTGATGGTCGTGGCCGTGCTGGGCAGCACCGAGTACGGCAGCATCGATCCGGTGGAGGCGATATGCGATGCGCGTGATCGCTCGACCCGCGAAGGGCTGGGCTTCGGCGTGCACGTCGATGCGTCATGGGGCGGCTATCTGGCCAGCGTGTTCCGCCATGAAAGCGGGGCGCTACGCTCGTTGCAGGACATGCGCGCAGAGTATCGCGACTTCCCGCAGCCCTATGTCTACCGTGCGTTCGCGGGCCTGGCCCGGGCAGATTCGGCCACCGTGGATCCGCACAAACTGGGGTACCTGGCCTGCGGCGCAGGTGCCTTCGTGTGCCGTGACAACCGCGCCATGCCCCTGCTGGCCGAACAGGCCGACTACGTGTTCGCCGGTGATCCCGCGGCCGGCTACATCGGTCAGTACGCGCGCGTGGGCCAGTTCACCCCGGAGGGCTCGCGACCGGGTGCCATGGCCGCGGCGGCCTATGTCAGCCAGCGCGTGCTGCCGCTGGACCATGCCCATTTCGGCGTGCTGGCACGTCGCACCATCCTGGCCGCCGAGTTTTTCACACGCCAGGCGACGGATTTCGCCGAACGCGTTCGCGACGTGGCCAACGTGCTGTTGCCCTGCGAGCCGGACAGCAACCTGGTGTGCCTTGCCTTGAACCCGCAGGGCAACGGCTGCATCGAAACCGCCAGCCGGTTCGTGCAGCGGCTCCATGACCGGCTCAGGCCGGATCCGGCGGGAAATGCGCGGTGCCCGGCCTTCATCGCCTCCAGTACCTCCCTGCGGGAGCAGGCAGTAGGCCGGCGGGACATGCAGCGCATCCTGCGCCAGCTCGGGCTCGATGGCGGCGAGGCCGGCAGCGTAGGCAGCCTGTCCATCCTGCGCCACTCGCTGATGAATCCCTTCCTGCTGCATGCCGAGGCTGCAGGGAAACCGGACAACCCGATCATGCAGTACTTCGTGCACCTGGAGGCGCTGGTGCGGGCGCTGGCGGCGGGCCAGGGCTGACCCTGCCAGGACAAGGGATGGACGGTCGCAGCGGTCATCAATATACTGTCCCCCAGTATAGTTCCATGGCCGCTGCCAGATGCCGCATTCCGCTGAAGAAAAGAAGAAGGTCCTGGCCCGCGTGCGGCGCATCCGCGGCCAGTGCGATGCGCTGGACCGCGCGCTGGAATCCGGTGCCGACTGCGGTCCGGTGCTGCAGCAGATCGCGGCCATCCGCGGTGCGGTGAACGGACTGATGTCCGAAGTCATGGAAGCGCACCTGCGCGAGGAATTCGGCCAGCCCGCAGCCTCCGACGCGCAGCGTGCCGAGCGCGTGCGCGACATGGGCGCGCTGATCCGCTCCTACCTGAAATGAACCGTGCCCGCCGCGTGCGGGCGCTCGTCAACACGCGCGCAACACGCGCCTGCCTACCCTTGTCCTTGCCCGTCCCCTGGAGAATCCCATCATGAAGTCCCGCGCCGCCGTAGCCTTTGGTCCTGGCCAGCCGCTGAAGATCGTCGAGATCGACGTCGCCCCGCCGAAGAAGGGCGAGGTGCTGGTCAGGATCACCCACACCGGTGTCTGCCACACCGATGCGTTCACCCTGTCCGGGGATGACCCGGAAGGCCTGTTCCCGGCCGTACTGGGCCACGAAGGTGCCGGGATCGTGGTGGAAGTGGGCGAGGGCGTGACCAGCGTGCAGCCGGGCGACCATGTGATCCCGCTGTACACCGCCGAGTGCGGTGAATGCCTGTTCTGCAAGAGTGGCAAGACCAACCTGTGCGTGGCCGTGCGCGCCACCCAGGGCAAGGGCGTGATGCCCGATGGCACCACCCGCTTCAGCTACAACGGCGAGCCGATCTACCACTACATGGGCTGCTCCACCTTCAGCGAATACACCGTGGTGGCCGAAGTCTCGCTGGCCAGGATCAACCCTGAAGCCAACCCGGAGCACGTCTGCCTGCTTGGCTGCGGCGTCACCACCGGTATCGGTGCGGTGCACAACACCGCCAAGGTGCAGGAAGGCGACAGCGTGGCGGTGTTCGGGCTGGGCGGCATCGGCCTGGCGGTGATCCAGGGCGCGCGCCAGGCAAAGGCCGGGCGCATCATCGCCATCGACACCAACCCGTCCAAGTTCGAGCTGGCGCGTGAGTTCGGTGCCACGGACTGCGTCAACCCGAGCGAGCATGAAGCGCCGATCCAGCAGGTGGTCGTGGACATGACCGGCTGGGGCGTGGACCACAGCTTCGAGTGTATCGGCAACGTCAACGTGATGCGCGCCGCACTGGAATGTGCGCACCGTGGCTGGGGCCAGTCGGTGGTGATCGGCGTGGCCGGCGCCGGCAAGGAGATCTCCACCCGCCCGTTCCAGCTGGTCACCGGCCGTACCTGGAAGGGCAGCGCGTTCGGCGGGGTAAAGGGGCGCAGCCAGCTGCCGGGCATGGTCGAAGATGCGATGAAGGGCGATATCGAACTGGCGCCGTTCGTCACCCACACCATGGAACTGGACAAGATCAACGAAGCCTTCGACCTGATGCATGAAGGCAAGTCGATCCGTTCGGTCGTGCATTTCTGATCAAGGGACACGCCATGGAACGCATTGAACACCGCGCCTGTTTCGGCGGCTGGCAGGACGTCTACCAGCACCGTTCGGAGGTGCTGGACTGCGAGATGAAATTCGCGGTCTACCTGCCACCGCAGGCCGCCACGCAGAAGCTGCCGGTGCTGTACTGGCTGAGCGGGCTGACCTGCAACGAACAGAACTTCATCACCAAGGCCGGTGCCCAGCGCTACGCTGCCGAGCACGGGCTCATCCTGGTCGCGCCGGACACCAGTCCGCGCGGCGATGAGGTGGCCGATGCGGAAGGCTACGACCTCGGCAAGGGCGCGGGGTTCTACCTCAACGCCACCCAGGAACCGTGGGCGCGGCATTACCGCATGCACGATTACATCGTCGACGAGCTGCCGGCGTTGATCCAAGCGCATTTCCCGGCTACCGATGCGCGCGGCATCAGTGGTCATTCGATGGGCGGTCACGGCGCGTTGGTGCTGGCGCTGCGCAACCCCGGCCGCTATCGCAGCGTATCGGCGTTCTCACCGATCGTGGCGCCCAGCCAGGTGCCGTGGGGCGAGAAGGCGTTCAGTGCCTACCTGGGCCCCGATCGCAGCGCGTGGTCGCAGTGGGATGCCAGCGAACTGGTGGCGACGGCAACCGAGCGCCTGCCGCTGCTGGTCGACCAGGGCGACGCCGATGAGTTCCTCGGCGGACAACTGCAGCCGCAGCGCCTGCAGGCCGCCTGCGAAGCCGCCGGCCACCCGCTGCAGTTGCGCCTGCAACCCGGGCATGACCACAGCTACTACTTCATCGCCAGTTTCATCGGCGATCACATCGCCCACCACGCCAAGGCGTTGTGATCGGGTAGCGCCGGGCATCGCGCCCGGCGCTACCTGCGCGACCTCGCTGATCAGTCGTCGTCTTGTTCGGCGGCTTCGCGACCCTGCTGGCGGATCAGCGCTTCTTCGCGCGCATCGTTGATGGCGTGGCGGACGCTGTCCAGGTCGATGGTGGTCTCATCGTGGACGAAGGTGCCGGTCAGCGGCGAGTCGGGCAGCAGCTCACCGGCCTCGAACAGGGCCCACATCTCTTCGCCGTACCAGCTGTCCAGCAGCTCCGGGGCGAAGCGGCCCAGGTAGGCGGTGAGATTGTTGACGTCGCGCAGCAGCATCGTGCGCGCGGCATTGTTGCCACCGGCGCTGACCACCTGCGGGAAATCGATGACCACCGGGCCATCGGGCCCGACCAGCACGTTGTACGGCGACAGATCGCCGTGGATCAGCCCGCAGCACAGCATGCGCACGACCTGGCGGACCAGGATCTGGTGGAACTCACGCGCCTGGTCCGGCTCCAGCTCCACTTCGCCCAACCGCGCGGCGGAGAACCCTTCCGCATCGGTGACCAGTTCCATCACCAGCACGCCGTGGTAGTAACCATGCGGCTCCGGTACACGGACCCCGGCGTCGCGCAGCTGGTAGAGCGCGTCGACTTCGGTATTCTTCCAGGCGGTTTCCTGCTGCTTGCGGCCGTACTTGCTGGCCTTGCCCACGGCGCGGGCTTCGCGGCTGCCACGGACCTTGCGTCCTTCCTGATACTGCACGCGCTGCTGGAAGCTGCGCTGTGCCATGTCCTTGTAAACCTTCGCGCAACGTACATCGTCGCCGCTGCGCACCACGTACACAGCGGCTTCCTTGCCACTCTTGAGTGGGCGCAGCACTTCATCGATCACGCCGTCGTCGATCAGCGCCTGCAGGCCTTGGGGGGTCTTCACATAACCTCGGTGGGACGGCCAGCGCCAGAGGCGGGCCTGAAAGGAGGTGATTTTCGCACCTTCCTGACCCGGCGGCCACCTGCCCCTGTCTGCAGACGCCGCCGGGCATGGCGCTACGACTCAGCGGACGTCGTGCAGGGTCCAGTGGGGGCCGGCAAGCAGTCGCAGGCGTTCCTTCAGGATCTCGCCCTTGATGGTGGTGCGGGCTTCAAGCTTGATCTGCAGGTCGTCCTGGGTGCCGGTCACGCTGGCGGCGGGGTCGGTGACGCCCCACTGTTCGGGCACCGCGTCCGGATCGGACTGCTTGGCCTTCCACTTGTCGAACAGGGTGGTGCTGGACAGCGCGTCCTGCAGCTGCGCGGCGAAGCCGTCGGCGCCATGGGCGGTGAAGGCAAGTTCGGGGTCGCTGCCGCGCGCCTTGGCGGGGTCCGGCAGGCTGATGTAGTACGTGGTCATCGGGATCTCCGTTCAATGCTGCAAGCGTTGCAGGCGGCCGGTGCACGGTGCGTGCAGGGCCGCCGCAGGCTACTCATTCGAACCGGTGCGGTCCATCGGCGAAACCGACCGTCAATGCCCCTTTGCCCACGTTGACCATGCCGGTCAGGCTCATCACCGTTTCCAGCACCACCACGCCGTGGTCGCTGCAGACCTGGCGCAGCGCATCGTAGCCGGGCAGGGCGCGCAGTTCGTCCAGTTCGCCGCCGTAGCTCAGGCAGACCGCCGGGGTCATCAGCCCTGCACGTACGCGCTGGCCGACCACCTCGAACAGCTTGGCCACGGCATTGTCGAAGCCCTTGATCTTGGCCACCGGGCCGGTTTCACCCCGGTAGCCGTGCAGCACCGGCTTGATGTCCAGTGCACTGCCCAGCGCGGCGCTGATCAGGCCGACGCTGCGATCCCCTTTGTGGCGGGCGCGGGCGCGCATGTAGTACAGGTCGCGGGTGATCATGTAGCCGTGCACGTTGCCGGCCAGTTCTTCCAGCCGCTCGCGGATCTGCTGCACGCTGGCGCCGCTGTCGCGCAGCCGCACCGCTTCCACGGCGGTCACGGCCTGGGCGGCGAACAGGTTCTGGGTGTCGATCACCCGCAGCGCGAACGGCGAATTGAAGCCGGCCGCCTGGCGCACCGGTTTGTAGTCGTTGAGGATGGCGAAGCTGGCCTGCAGCGCGTTGTCGTGGATCGGGCTGCGGGTCTTGGTGATGGTCATGCAGAACACGTGGTCGTAGTCGATCACCAGGCGCTGCAGGAACAGGTCGCGGATCTGCTGGACGCTGAAGGGGATGGTCTCCGCCTCGGCGCCGTTCTCGGCCACGTGGGCATGCAGGAAGCTCAGCGTGGCCTGCTCGTCGCGATGGTCGGCGAGGATGGCTTCGCCGATCCGCACCGTGATCGGCAACAGGACGATGTTGTGCTGGGTGATGAAGTCCTGCGGCAGGT
This sequence comes from Stenotrophomonas chelatiphaga, assembly GCF_001431535.1. GTDB lineage: Bacteria > Pseudomonadota > Gammaproteobacteria > Xanthomonadales > Xanthomonadaceae > Stenotrophomonas > Stenotrophomonas chelatiphaga. Next base: position 6,560 of record NZ_LDJK01000040.1, on the reverse strand, counting down.
CGCAGGCCGAGTCAACGACGATTCCGATGCGCATTCGCAGGCCCCCTCCAGGCGCGTTTTCCGCTTCATAAGCGTGAAACGTATCGCACTTTCGGGAATTTCGCGCGTGCCATCGGCGTCCCGCTGCTCAGCGGCTGCGGTGCACCGCGACCGGCAGGGCCAGCAGCGCTTGCCACGCCGGCTGCTCCAGCAGCAGCGGATCGTCGAGCACGGCGGCCATCAACGGATGCGCATCATTGCCCCAGAACAGCTCCCCGTCGATGGACAGGGTCGGTACCCCGAAGACACCCGCTGCGATGGCCGCCTCGGTATTGCGGCGCAGGGCTTCCTTGACGTCGAGCGCGCTGACCGCAGTGGCCGGATCGTCCACGCCGAGCTGGGCGGCCAGCGCTTCCAGCGTGCCCACGTCATCGGCGGCGCGGCCCTGCAGCCAGATCCAGTCGAAGATGGCATCCACCGCCGCCGCACCGGACCCGGCGGCGATGCACAGCCGCAGGGCGGGCAGCGGATTGAATGGATGCGCCGGGGGGAAGTGCAGGCCGACGCCCTCCTGCGCAGCGGTCCAGGCCAGCTGGCGGTAGATGAAACGCCGCTTGGCCGGGATCTCCGCAGGGCCCAGGTTGCCAAGGTGGTGCAGCACGGCCCCGAGCGCGATCGGGACCGGCTGGATGCGCGCGAACTGCGGCAGGGCCTTCAGCTTCTGCCAGTGCAGATAGGCGTAAGGGGAGACGAAATCGAAATACCAGCGCAGCGCCATCGCGTCGTCTCCTTGGGGCAGGGGCCAGGTCAGTCAGGGCTGCGCGGTGCGCGGCAGGTAACGGTCGCGCAGTTCGGTCTGGCGCGAACGCATCGGCATCGCGCGCCCGCCCAGCCACACCTGCTCGGCATAGTGCGCTACGTCCAGCGGATCGCCTTCCCACAGCACCAGGTCGGCCAGCTTGCCCGGTTCGATGCTGCCGATGCGGTCGCCCACGCCCAGCGCCTCGGCGGGTACCCGGGTCAGGCCGGCCAGCCCATCGGCCCACGGCAGCCCATGCGCTACGGCATTGCCGGCCAGCTGGCGGACCTTGCGCGCGTTGTGCGAGGCATCGCCGGCCTGGGTGAAGCTCACCTCCACCCCGGCCTTGCGCAGCCGGGCAGCATTTTCCAGGGTCGCGCCGATCTGGTCGAAGGTGGTCGGCAGATTGCCCAGCGCATCGACGAAGACCGGAACGCGGGCCTGGGCCAGTTCGGGTGCCAGCTGCCAGGCCTCGGCGCCGCCGGCGATGGCGATCTTCACCTTCTCGCGTGCCGACCAGCGCAACAGCTGGCGGATGTCCGAGGCACGGTCCACTTCGATGATGATGCGGCCCTTGCCGGCCAGGTAGTCGGCCAGCGTGCGCCGGCCGGCGGGGGTGAGCAGGGCATGCGGTGAATCAGTGCCGACGCGGCCACGGGCCTCGTCAATGACCTGCTGCAGCAGCATCCACTGCGCCGCGCGTGACTTGCCGGTCAGCTCCGCTGCCGCCGATCCCAGGCGCAGGTACAGGGCGCGCGGCCCGATCGGATCGGCACTGCCATCCAGCCGCACCACGCCGCCCTGCCCGGCGATGAAGCCGCCGCCGGTGTGCGCGCCCAGCGCGGTGAAGCCGATGCCTTCCACGCGAGCGACCGGAACCAGGATCGAGGCCGGGTTGTAGGCCAGGGTGACGTCGAACTCCGGCCGCAACGGCTGCTCGCCGAGGGTCAGCGTGCTGTCCACCGTGCTCTCTTCGCCGGACACTTCCTCGATGCCGATTTCGGTGATGCCACCGAACAGCGCGGGCGTCAGCGGACGGCCATCGGCCTCCACCACCGCCACGCCGGCCGGTGCGGCAAGGCCGCTGCCGACCGACTGGATGACGCCGCCGCGCACCAGTACATCGGCGTTGGACAGGCTGCCGCGTGCGCTGGCGGTGTGCACCGTCGCGTTGCGGATCAGCAGGTCCTGCGCGGTGGCGGGCACGGCGGCCAGGCCCAGCAGCAGGGCGAGGGCGTGCGCGGTCTTAATGCGTGCACGGATCATCAGCGCACCTCCTGGCCGAGACGGAAATCAGACACCGGCTTGCTGCGCGGATCGGCCCGGTCGAAGTACTGATGACCGTCGATGAACACCTGGTCGGCCAGCGCATAGGAACTGAAGGGATTGCCGTTCCACACCACCACATCGGCGTTCTTGCCCGCCTCCAGCGTGCCGGTCTTGCCTTCGATGCCCAGCGCCTTGGCCGCATTGGCGGTCATCCAGGTGATGGCGCGTTCCGGTGCGATCGCCGGCATGTCGGCGCGGCGCGCGGCGGCGATCACCTTGGCCGCTTCCTGGTTCAGGCGCTGGATGCCTTCGGGTGAATCCGAATGCACGATGGCGCAGCTGTTGGCAGGACGGTCGACCAGTGCGATGTTCTCCTGGATGCCGTCGAACGCTTCCATCTTGAAGCCCCACCAGTCGGCCCACAGAGCGCCGCAGACCCCTTCCTGGGCCAGTCGGTCGGCCAGCTTGTAGGCTTCCACCCCGTGGTGGAAGGCGGCGATCTTGAAGCCGAACTCATCGGCCAGGTCGAGCATGGTGGCCATTTCGTCGGCACGGTAGCAGTGGATGTGCACGCGGATGTCGCCCTGGATCGCGCCAGCCAGCGTGTCCAGTTTCAGGTCGCGCTTGCCGCCGCTGTCGCCGCTGCTGTCTTCCTTGTCGCCGCCGAACCAGCGCTTGCGCTTGGCGGGCTTGGCGGTGTTCTTGGCGATGTACTCGCTGGCATCGATGAACGCGGCGCGGTAGCCGGCCACGTTGCCCATGCGGGTGCCCGGTGCGGTGCCCTTGCCGCCGTACACGCGCTTGGGATTCTCGCCGCAGGCCATCTTCAGTCCCCACGGCGCGCCGGGGAATTTCATCGCCTGGTAGGTGGTGGTGGGCACGTTCTTGAGGACCACGCCGCGGCCGCCGACCAGGTTGGCCGAACCGGGCAGCACCTGCATGCTGGTCACCCCGCCGGCCAGCGCCTCGGCGAAACCGGGATCCTGCGGCCACACCGAATGCTCGGCCCAGACGTTGGCGGTCACCGGCGCGGTCATCTCGTTGCCATCGCTGTGCGCGCTGACGCCGGGGCTGGGATACACGCCCAGGTGCGAGTGCACGTCGATCAGGCCGGGGGTCACCCAGCGCCCGTGCGCGTCGATGCGGCGCACGTCGCTGCCAGCCTGCAGGGCACGGCCGACCTCTACTACTTTTCCATCACGCAGCAGTACGTCCGCATCGTCCAGGCGCTGCCCGGTGCCGGTGAGCACGGTGGCGTTGTGGATCAGCACGGCCTCGCTGCTGCGCGGCTGGTAGGTGCTGGGATACGGATCCTGGATGAAGCGCGAAGCGCCGGTGGCCGGCGCAGCGGCCAGCGACAGCAGCGCCAGGCCGATGCCGGCGCGCAGCAGGTTGTACATGGAGTCCCCGTGAGCATGGTGGTGCAGGCTGCTGACGCTAGCGGAGTAACGGCCTGCTTGCCAAGTGACCTTCGGCCTGGCCTCGCGACCGTACGCGGCGGCACGGTGAAAGCGCGCTGGCGTATTTGCGGTAATCTCGGGAAGCGATGGCGCCACGCGCTGTCCGCCGTGTGGGTCGCCGCGAGCTGCAATGGCCGCGCGCACCCAGGATGAACCACGTAATCAAGGAATAGATCCAACCATGACCCGTACCACGTTGTTCCGTACTTCTTCTTCGCGCCGTCCCCTTCCTTCGCTGCTTGCTTCGGCCATCGCCGGTTCGTTGCTGGTGGCCGCCGCGATGCCGGCCCTCGCGCAGTCGCAGGATGCGCAGCTGGAACACTACCAGCAGCTGCGCAGCGTGCAGGCAGCGGCCGCATCGGTGGCGCAGGGCGCCGTCGCGCGTCCGCCTGCAACCGCGCTGGCATCGGCTGCTGAAACCGGCCCGCTGATGGGCGCGGCCGGCAATCGCGAAAGCTGGCAGACCGAAGAGTTCCAGGTGGACTGGGGCCTGGCTGCGATGAATGCCGATGCTGCCTATGCGCGTGGGCTGACCGGCCAGGGGATCCGCCTGGGCGTGTTCGACAGTGGCAGCGGCCTGGCGCACGACGAGTTCGCCGGCAAGAACCACAGCAGCATCCGCATCGCCGACCTGCTGCCCGATGGCACCTCCTGCACCAACGTCAACGCGCTGTGGGGGCCGGATGCCTGCTTCGCCAGCGATGGTGACGTGGTGGCGCTGGAGGCCATCGGTTTCGATTACGGCCTCACCGAGGAAGACATCGCCTTCCTGATCGGTGCCGGTGCGCCCTACGGGTTGACCTTCAATACCCACGGCACGCATGTGTCGGGCACCATCGCCGCCAACCGCGATGGCAGCGGCATGCACGGTGTTGCCTTCGGTGCGGACCTGGCCGCCGCCAAGCTGTTCTTCGACAGCTACGTCGAGTGGTACCTGGCACCGGATAATTACTACCGTCAGGGCTCGGTGTTCCCGCAGGTCGGGCCGAGCGAAGACGCCTTCGCCAGCATGTATTCGCAGATGAACGCCCAGGGCGTGCGCGCGATCAACCACAGCTGGGGCCTGGGCAGCGAACCGGAGACCGTCGAGGAGTTCGACGAGATCTACAACCACGAAGGCGACCGCGCCTATCTGGATATCTTCGCCGAAGGCTCGCGCCAGGCCGGGATGATCCAGGTGTGGGCGGCCGGCAACTCCGCCGACTACAACCCCAGCCCGGAAGAGGCGCCGCTGGCCGGCGTGTATGCCACGCTGCCGCGCGCCTTCGCCGATATCGAGCCGTACTGGCTTGCCGTGGTGAACCTCAACCAGGACCTGCAGCTGAGCGACCTGTCGCACCGCTGCGGGCTGGCCGCGAACTGGTGCCTGGCCGCGCCGGGCAGCGACATCATCTCCACCTCGTACGGTTCGGAAGGACTGGAAGGCCAGCTGGCCACCGATGACAACCAGAACGTGCTGCTGGACGTGCTGGAACGCGTGCCCAGCTACACCTACGAACAGATGAGCGGCACCTCGATGGCGGCCCCGCATGTCACCGGCGCGCTGGGCCTGCTGTTCGAACGTTTCCCGTACCTGGACAACGCACAGGTGCGCGACGTGCTGCTGACCACTGCCACCGACCTCGGCGCCGAAGGCGTGGACGATGTCTACGGCTGGGGCCTGGTGAACCTGGAAAAGGCCATCGAAGGCTATGGCCAGCTGCGGGTGGACACGAACGTGGTGATGAACACCGCGGCCGGCGGCCTGAAGGTATGGGAAGGCGATGCATGGGATGACTGGACCAACGACATCGGCGGCCCGGGTGCGCTGACCAAGTCCGGCATCGGCTGGCTGCGCCTGAGCGGCGACAACAGCTTCAACGGTGCCGTGCTGCGCGAAGGCATCCTGGAGCTGGACGGCGTCAACACGCTGACCGATGCGGTAGTGGTGCAGGGTGGCCAGCTGCGCTTGAACGGCAGCCTGGTCGGCACCGACCTGGACGTGCGCGGTGGCAGCGGGCTGGTCGCCGCGGGTGCGCTGCTGGATGGCTCGTCGCTGTCGATCAGCGGCGGCATGCTGTCGTTCAACGGCACGCAGACCGGCGGGTCCACCGTGGTGGGGGCCAATGGCCTGCTGCAGGGCACCGGTACGCTGGGCGATACGCGCGTGGCCGGCATCATCGCGCCGGGCAACTCGATCGGCACGCTGACCATCGATGGCGACTACGTGCAGACCGCCAGCGGCGTCTACCTGGCCGAACTGTCGCCGGGTGGCAGCAGCGACCTGCTGCGCGTCAGTGGCACCGCCACGCTGGATGGCACGCTGAAGGCGCTGCCGGAAGCGGGCATCTACTACCTGGGCGAGCAGTTCAACGTCATCCAGGCCGACGGCGGGGTGCAGGGTCGCTTCGCCAACACCGACTTCAGCGCGTTCTCGCCGTTCCTGCAGTTCGGCGTGGGCTACGCCAGCAATGGCATCAACATCGAGGTCACCCGTGGCCAGTTGCTGGCCACCGCAGCGACCACCGCCAACCAGCGTGCGGTGGCCGGTTCGGCCGATGCGCTCGGCGTGGACCAGGGCCTGCCGCAGCCGCTGACCCTGCTGTTCCCGCAGCAGGTCGGTGCGGCACTGGACGGCCTGAGCGGTGAACTGCATGCCGCCACGCCGCTGGCGCTGGTGGAAAGCAGCCGCTACGTGCGCGATGCGGCTCTGAGCCGTGCGGTCGGCGCGCGTTCGCCGCAGGACGACGCCAGCCAGGCCACCGGGGCGTGGGTGCAGGCCATCGGCGGCAGCGGCAAGCTGGATGGCGATGCCAACACGGCACGTACCCAGTCCAACACCAGCGGGTTGCTGGTGGGCATCGATCGTGACATCGGCGGCTGGCAGCTCGGCCTGCTGCTGGGCAATGGCCGCACCGACACGAAGCAGGCGCAGGGAAGGTCGGCGAAGGCGCGCAGCGACAACCCCCACGTGGGCCTGTACGCCGGCCACCGCTGGGGCGCGTTCGGCCTGGGCGGTGGCCTCCGGTTCAAGCCGCCATGGCATCGACAGCCTGTCCCTTATACCCATCAGA
>NZ_LDJK01000004.1 GCF_001431535.1 Stenotrophomonas chelatiphaga | reverse complement strand
GGATGGCGAGCCTCCATGGATGGATTCACGGCGATTCCCGCCAATCCACCCCGCCCCACCAGCACGCGGCCCCCAGCTTTTGACGTTGCCGTTGCCGTCGCCGTTGCCGCACAAAGCAGAACGGCGCCCGAAGGCGCCGTCCGACCCACCCGGTTCAAGCGAAATCAGAACTTCGCGTCGAACTCGGCGGCGTAGCCGGTGTTGACCAGCACCTTCTGCAGCGACTCGGCCACCTTCAGGTTGCCCGCCACCACCTGGTGGTTTTCCGGGCCGCGGTTGTCCATCCGCCCCAGCGTGGCGCCCTTGTAATCGCAGACCTTGCCGCCCGCTTCGCGGACCAGCAGGATCCCCGCGGCGATGTCCCAGGACTTCACCCCGGCCTCGAAATAGGCATCGGCGCGGCCACAGGCCACGTAGGCCAGGTCCAGCGCGGCCGAGCCGGTGCGACGCACGTCTTCGGCCTGCACCAGCAGCGTGTCGACCGCCTTCAGCTGGGCGCTGGCGCGGGCGCGCTCGCGCGGGGCGAAGCCGGTGTGGATCATCGTGCCTTCCAGGTCCTTGCGGTCGGACACGCGGATGCGGCGGTCGTTGAACACCGCGCCGGCACCGCGGCTGGCAGTGAACAGTTCATTGCGCAGCGGATCGAAGATCACCGCATCGGTCGGCTCGCCGTTTTCCACCAGCGCGATGGACACGCAGTAGTGCGGGAAGCCGCGCAGGTAGTTGCTGGTGCCGTCCAGCGGATCGATGACCCACATGTAGCGGTTGGCACCCTGGGTGCCACCTTCCTCGCCGATCACCCCGTATTCCGGGTAGGCGCGCTTGAGTTCCTTGACGATGACCTTTTCCGCGTCCGCATCGACCTCGCTGGCATAGTCCATGCGGCCCTTCTGCACCACGTTGAGCGCCTCGAGCTTGTTGATGTTGCGCAACAATACGTTGCCGGCGAGGCGGGCGGCCTTGACCATGACGGTGACGGCGGGTTTCTGCATGGCGGTAGCTCCCGGGAGGGCAGAGGGGGGATCGGCGGGGGAAAAGAGCAGGTCCGGCGCAGTGGCCGGCCGCACAGTTTACCATTGCAGGCCGTCCAGCTCGACTACCGCGTTCATGTCCGATCCATCCATTGCTCCCCGTATCCGTTTCGTCCTGGTCGGGACCCAGCATCCCGGCAACATGGGCGCCGCCGCGCGTGCCATGAAAACCATGGGCCTGGCCCGGCTGGTGCTGGTCGCCCCGGAAAAGCCGCTCGACGAAGATGCCTTCCGGCGTTCGGCCGGCGCCGAAGACGTGCTGGGCGATGCCCCGGTAGTGGCGACCCTGGCCGATGCCGTGGCCGACTGCACCCTCGTGCTGGGCTGCACCGCGCGTGCGCGCCGGGTGCAGCTGGAAGAGCTGCTGCCCACCGTGGCCGCCGCCCGGGTCGCCGCCAAGGCGGGCGAAGGCGCCGAAGTGGCCATTGTGTTCGGTCGTGAGCGCACCGGCCTGACCAACGAAGAGCTGCAGCTGTGCCATGCCGCGGTGCACATTCCGTCCGATCCCGCGTTCAGTTCGTTGAACCTGGCCGCGGCGGTGCAGGTGCTGGCCTACGAGGTGCGCATGCGCCTGCTCGGCGATGCTGCTACGCCAGTGGTCGAGCCGGGCCTGCGCGAACAGCCCGCCAGCCATGAGCAGATGGAAAGCTTCTTCGGCCAGCTCGGCGAGACCCTGGACGAGATCGAGTTCCACAAGGGCAGGGCGCCGGAATCGGCGATGCGCAAACTGCGCCGGTTGTTCCTGCGCAGCGAGCCCAGCGAGCAGGAAGTCCGCCTGTTGCGCGGCATCCTGGCCGACGCCCAGCGCATGGCCCGTCTGGCACACGGCGACAAAAAATAGCCTGACGCAGTTCTCACTTTTTCGGGTAGTCTTTCCCTTACATCAAGGGGGAACATCGTGAACGCTTGGCTGGGACGCATGCAGTGGGGACTGCTGGGCCTGGCGTGCCTGCTGCTGGCAGGCGCGTGCATGGCCGCGTCGCCGGTGCCCAGCAGTGGGCGGCCGGACCAGCGTCACGTGCTGGTGCTGGGCCGCATCAGCGACGATCCGAAGTCACACTATGCGCAGCTGCAGCCCCTGCTGGATTACGTGGTGGCGCACATGCACGACCTGGGCATCACCGAAGGCCGCGTGCTGATGGCGCGCGATGCGCAGCAGATGGCCAGTTACCTGCGCCGCGGACGCGTTGACTGGGTCACCGAAACGGCCAGCACCGCGGTGGCGCTGGGCCAGCGCGCGGATGCGCGCCCGCTGCTGCTGACCGAACGCAGCGGGGTGCGCGAATACCACAGCGTGTTCTTCGTGCGCCGCGAAAGCCAACTGCACCAGCTGGCGGACCTGCGCGGGCATACCCTGGCGCTGCAGAACTCGGCCTCCACCAGTGCCTACCTGGTGCCGGCCATGACCCTGCTGGAAAACGGCCTGGTGCCGCAGATCCTGCAGGAGCCCGATGACACGCCCACCGCCGATGCGGTGGGTTACGTGTTCGCGCGTACCGAGCTGAACATCGCCACCTTCGTGCAGAAGGGCATGGTCGACGCCGGTGCGGTGAGCAGCGTGGACTGGGACGATGAACGCCGGGTGCCACCGGCGTTCAAGCATGACCTGCGGGTGATCCATCGCACTGCGCCGTATCCGCGCGCGGTGGAGGTGGTGCGCGCGGACCTGGATCCGCAGGTGCGCGATCGCCTGCAGCAGGTGCTGCTGCAGGCCGCGCAGGACCCGCAGGCGAAAGGTGCATTGGCACGGTTTTTTGGTACATCCGGCTTCCATCGCGTCGATGCGCGGATGCTTCGGCGGCTGGATGATTTGAAACGAGGACTGGTACGCGTGCGGATGGAAGTGGAATGAAGCGCCTGGGCTTGGGATCGGGAATGCAGGCGCGCTTCGTGCTGGCGATGGGCGGGGCGATGCTGGTGGTGGTGGCCATCCTGGCGGTGCTGTTGGGACGGCAGGCGGCCTCCCAGCGGGAAGTGACCCGCCTCAGCGGCACGGTCATCCACGAACTGTTCGACCGCAGCATGCGCAGCCGCGGCGAGACGATGGCCCGTGAACTGGCCGATGCGTTGTCCAACCCGCTGTACTACAACGACCTGGAGCAGGTCGGTGCGCTGGTGCGCAACGTGTCGCGGCAACGCGCGGTGGGCTACGTGCTGGTGTTCGATGCCAAGGGCCGCCTGCTGCATGACGGGTCGGTGGCCGTGCCGGACTATGGGCGTGCGATGTCCGATCCACTCGCGGCCAAGGCGGTGGCCGCCAAGGCCGCGCTGGTGCAGGAATCGCCGAAGGTGCTGGAAAACAGCATGCCGATCATGGTCGGCAACCAGCGCCTGGGTGGCGTGCGCGTAGGCATTTCGTTGAAGGAAGTGCAGGTGCTGGAGGCGCAGGCCAGCCAGACCCTGGCGCAGCGGCTGGAACAGGTCGGCACCCGCCACCTTGGCTGGCTGCTGCTGATGCTGGCGCTGCTGGTGGCGATCGGGGTGGCGGTGGTGCTGTACGTGCAGCGCACCCTGGTCACGCCGATCCGGGGGCTGGCGATGGCGGCGCGGCAGATCGAGGCCGGCGACTACCAGGTGCCGCTGCGCGAGAACCATCGCGACGATGAAGTCGGCGAGCTGGTGCGCGCCTTCGCCCGGATGCGCGATGCCATCGCCCGGCATGACCGCGAAGTGCGGCACATGGCCTATACCGATGCCCTGACCGGGCTCACCAACCGGCTGGCGTTCCGCGAGACGCTGGACCATCGCCTGATGGCGGCGCGCGCGTCGGGCCACCAGTTGGCGTTGCTGTTTGCCGACATGGATGACTTCAAGCGGGTCAACGACACGCTGGGCCACGAAGCAGGCGATGAAGCGCTGCTGCAGTTCGTCCAGCGGATCAGCGAGGCGGTGTCCGCGGCGGGCGGCGACGAGGCGCTGCTGGCGCGTTTCGGCGGCGACGAATTCGTGATCCTGCTGGCCGAAGGTGATGTCGCCGCGCAGGCGCGCGAGCTGGCCGACCTGCTGGTGCGCGAGCTGGGCAAGCCGCTGCGCGTACAGGGCCGCGAGCTGTTCCTGGGCGCGTCCATCGGCGTCACCCTGTTCCCCGATGATGCCGCCGATGCGACCACCCTGCTGAAGAACGGCGACATCGCCATGTACCAGGCCAAGATGGCGGGCAAGAACTGCCATCGCTACTACAGCCGCGCCATGGACCACGCCGTGGAACGCCGCGTGCACATGGAGCAGGAGCTGCGCGGTGCCTGGGAACGCGGTGAACTGCGGCTGGCCTACCAGCCGATCTTCCGCACCCGCGACCGGCGCATGGTCGGGGTGGAAGTGCTGCTGCGCTGGCAGCACCCGACGCTGGGCACGATCCCGCCATCGGTGTTCATCGAAGTGGCCGAGCAGAGCGGACTGATCGAAGTGATCGGCCCGAAGGTGCTGCGCGCGGCCTGCATGGAAGCGGCCCAGTGGCCGCGCAGCGGCGATGGCGAAGGGATGTTCGTGTCGGTCAACGTGTCACCGCGGCAGCTGCGCGGCGGCGAACTGCCGGACCTGGTCGCGCAGTGCCTGCACGAATCCGGACTGCCGGCTTCGCGCCTGCACCTGGAGCTGACCGAGACGGCCGTGATAGGCGATGAGATGCTGGCCGCCCAGTTGCTGGACAAGCTGCACCGCACCGGCGTGAAAGTATGGCTGGACGATTTCGGCACCGGTTTTTCAGGACTCAGCCACCTGCGCCAGGTGCCGGTGGACGGGGTGAAGATCGACAAGAGCTTCGTCGCCGACATGCAGCGCGACCCGGATGACCTGGCGCTGACCACCGCGATCATCGCCATGGCCCACGCGCTGGGAATCACCGTGGTGGCCGAAGGCATCGAGCAGGAAGTGCAGTTCGACCTGCTCAGCCAGCGCGGCTGCGACCTGGCCCAGGGGTACTGGCTGAGCCACCCGATCACCGCCACCGCAGTGGTGCAGATGATCGAATCCGGCGCCTGATTTCCGGCTATACGGGGCGCTTGCTGGGGTCGCCGGGGAGTTCGCGGACCAGCTTGGGGACCAGGTAGCCGGACAGGCGTGCGGTCAGTGCGGCGATCAGGGCCTTGGCCGTGGCATCGTCCACTTCGAAGTGGGCCACGCCCTCCACGCGATCCAGCTGGTAGAGGTAGTACGGCATCACCCCGGCGGCGAAGCTGCGTTCGCTCAGCGCGGCCAGCGCGTCTTCGCTGTCGTTGACCCCGCGCAACAGCACGGCCTGGTTCAGCAGCTGCGCGCCGGCCGCGCGCAGGCGCGCCAGGGCGGCATCCACGCTGGCATCGAATTCGTTGGCATGGTTGGCGTGGATCACGAAGGCCAGCGGCCACGGCAGGCTGCCCAGCCAGGCCACCAGTTCATCGTCCACGCGCTCGGGCAACACCACCGGCAGGCGGCTGTGGATGCGCAGCCGGCGCAGATGCGGGATGGCGCGCAGCGCGTCGGTCAGCTCCACCAGCTTGTGCGTGGCCAGCGACAGGGGATCGCCGCCGGACAGGATGACCTCGTCGATGCCCGGGTCTTCGGCGATGGCCCGCACCGCCTCCTGCCAGCCGCCCTTGGCGGCGTTTTCGGTGCCGTAATCGAAGTGGCGGCGGAAGCAGTAGCGGCAGTTGATCGCGCAGCTGCCGGTAGTCACCAGCAGCGCCCGACCGCGGTACTTCTGGATGACCCCGGTGGCCTTCTTGGCCGCACCATCGCCGACCGCATCCAGGCTGAAACCGGGCACCTGGCGCATTTCGGCGTCGATCGGGAGCACCTGGCGCAGCAGTGGATCGTGCGGGTCGCCATGCCGCATGCGGGCCACGAACCCTTCCGGTACGCGCTGCGCGAACTGCTGCAGGGCCGCCTCGGAAACACCCAGCGCGGCAGGCTCCAGGCCGAGCCGCGCAAGCAGTTCGCCGGGGTCGCGTATCGCCTGGCGCCAGAGCTGCTGCCAGCGGGCGGAAACGGGGCGGTGAGCGGCGGAGAGCTGCATGGACAGGGGGCCTGCGGTTATCATGGGGACATAAATCAGTGCCCACCGGCCTCCGGTGGGCTTTCCATTCTATCCGGCTCGCCGCACACGCGGCGGTTTCGCCATTTGAGGAGCTTGAGCATGGCCACTGCGGGCATGAACGATGTCAAGAACGGGATGAAGATCCTGGTCAACAATGAACCGGCCGTCATCTCGGAAACCGAGTTCATCAAGCCGGGCAAGGGCCAGGCCTTCACCCGCGTGCGCTACCGCTTCATCAAGTCCGGCCGGACCGTGGAAATGACCATGAAGGCCACCGATGACGTGGAAGTGGCCGACGTCGTCGACACCAACATGGACTACATGTACAGCGACGGCGAGTACTGGCACTTCATGGACCCGGAATCCTTCGAGCAGGTGCAGGCCGACAAGGCCGGCATGGGCGGCGCGGAGAAGTGGCTGAAGGGTGAAGAATCCTGCATCGTGACCCTGTGGAACGGTTCGCCGATCTTCGTGCAGCCGCCGAACTTCGTTGAACTGAAGATCACCGAGACCGATCCGGGCGTGCGTGGTGACACCTCCGGCGGCGGCGGCAAGCCGGCCACGCTGGAAACCGGCGCGGTGGTCCGCGTTCCGCTGTTCGTGAACCAGGACGAGACCATCAAGGTCGACACCCGTTCGGGCGAATACTCCGCACGCGTAAAGTAATCCGGTACAGCTGGATTACGGTAGGGACGGCCGCTGGCTGGGTACGCGCCATCGCATTCGCGCTGGCGCTCCCATGATCTGCTTCGGCAGATCATGGGCCCCGCTTCACGAGTCTCCAGACCCCGCCGCTTCGCGGCAGCCCCTGACTCAGGGGCGTGTCCCCCAGCAGTATCTCGCCGCCCCCCAGCCAGTGAGCCCGCATGAGCGATAGCCCGCACCTCCCCGAAGCCTGTGACCTGCTGATCGAAGCCGGTTACGTGGTCCCGATCGAGCCGCATGCCGTGGTGCTGGAAGACCACGCAGTGGCGGTGCGCAACGGCGAGATCATCGCGATCCTGCCACGCAGCCAGGCGCGCGAACGTTTCACTGCCGCCCAGGTGGTCAGCCGCCCGGAGGCGGCGCTGATGCCGGGCCTGGTCAACGCGCATACCCATAATCCGATGACCCTGCTGCGCGGGGTGGCCGACGACCTGCCGCTGATGACCTGGCTGCAGCAGCACATCTGGCCGGTGGAAGCAGCGGTGATCGGGCCGGAATTCGTGGCCGACGGCACCACCCTGGCGATCGCCGAAATGCTGCGCGGTGGTACCACCTGCGCCAACGAAAACTACTTCTTCGGCGACGTGCAGGCCGCGGTCTACAAGAAGCACGGATTCCGCGCGCTGGTCGGCGCGGTGATCATCGATTTCCCCACCGCCTGGGCCAAGAGCGATGACGAGTACTTCGCCAAGGCCGGCGAGCTGCACGACCAGTGGCGCAACGATCCGCTGATCGGCACCTCGTTCGCCCCGCATGCGCCGTATACGGTCAACGATGCGAACTTCGAGCGCGTGCGCATGCTGTCCGACCAGCTGGACATGCAGGTGCACCTGCACACGCATGAGACCGCGCAGGAAGTCAGCGATTCGATCAAGCTGCACGGCCAGCGCCCGTTGGCGCGCCTGGATCGGCTGGGGCTGGTCAACGACCGCCTGATCGCCGTGCACATGACCCAGCTGACCGACGCGGAAATCCACCTGTGCGCCGAGCGCGGCGTCAGCGTGGTGCATTGCCCTGAGTCCAACCTCAAGCTGGCGTCCGGCTTCTGCCCGGCCTGCGCGCTGCAGCGCGCGGGAGTGAACCTGGCCATCGGCACCGACGGCTGTGCCAGCAACAACGACCTGGACATGTTCAGCGAAAACCGCACCGCGGCGATCCTGGCCAAGGCCGTGGCCAACGATGCGACCGCGCTGGATGCGGCGAGCACGCTGCGCGCGTCCACGCTGGGCGGCGCGCGTGCGCTGGGCTTCGAACAGCGCATCGGCTCGATCGAAGTCGGCAAGCAGGCCGACCTGGTCTGCGTGGACCTGTCCGCGCTGGAAACCCAGCCCCTGCACAACGTGTTGTCGCAGCTGGTGTATGCCACCGGCCGCCAGCAGGTGAGCGATGTGTGGATCGCCGGCCAGCCCAAGCTGGTGCAGCGCGAACTGGTCGGCATGGACCTGCCGGGCATCATCGCCAACGCGCGCCAGTGGCGCGAGCGCATCCGCCACGTGCGCGCCTGATCCATCCCATCCGCGCGCCTTCCGGCGCCGCAAGGACACCCCATGAACGCCCCGAACGCTTCTTCCAATTTCGACCAGGCCGAGCTGGACAAATTCGCCGCCCTGGCCAACCGCTGGTGGGACGCGGAAGGTCCGCAGAAGCCGCTGCATGCGCTCAACCCGGTGCGCACGAAATACGTCGCCGACCGCGCACCACTGCGCGGCCTGCGCGTGCTGGACATCGGCTGCGGTGGCGGCCTGCTCAGCGAGGCGCTGGCCCAGGCCGGTGCCGAGGTGACCGCCATCGACCTGGCGCCGGAACTGGTCAAGGTGGCGCGCTTGCATGCGCTGGAAACCGGCGTGACCGTGGACTACCGGGTGCAGGCCGCCGAGGATCTGGCCGCCGAGCAGCCGGGCAGCTTCGATGTGGTGACCTGCATGGAAATGCTGGAACACGTGCCGGACCCCGGTGCGATCATCGAAGCCTGCAAGCGGCTGCTGAAACCCGGCGGCCAGCTGTTCCTGTCCACCATCAACCGCACCGCCGCCGCGTTCGCGGTGGCGATCGTGGGGGCCGAATACGTGGCCCGGCTGCTGCCCAAGGGCACCCACCACTACCAGGAATTCATCACCCCGGCCGAGCTGTCACGCTGGCTGCGCGACGCCGACCTGCAACTGCAGGACGTCAGCGGCATGGCCTACGAGCCGTGGCGCAACCGCGCACGGCTGTCCAGCCGTACCGACATCAACTACCTTGCCCACGCGACCAAGCCGGCATGACCGCAGTGCGCTTCCCGCCCGCGGTGCTGTTCGACCTGGACGGTACCCTGCTGGACAGCGCGCCGGATTTCGTGGCGACCGCGGCCGACATGCTGGCCGCTCGCGGCCGGCCGCCGATCTCCCTTGAAGCGCTTCGCCCGGTGGTCTCCAAGGGCTCGCGGGCGATGCTGGCCGTGGCCTTCCCCGAGCTGCCCGGCGATGAACGCGATGCGTTGATCCCGGAGTTCCTGCAGCGTTACCAGGCACTGATCGGCCAGCATGCAACGCTGTTCGATGGGGTGGCGGGCATGCTCGCCGCGCTGGACGCTGCCGGCGTGCGCTGGGGCATCGTCACCAACAAGCCCGAATACCTGGCGCGGCTGATCCTGCCGCAGCACGGCTGGCAGGCGCGCTGTGCGGTGCTGGTCGGCGGCGATTCGCTGCCCGAGCGCAAGCCGCACCCGCTGCCGTTGCTGCATGCGGCGCAGGCGATCGGCATCGCACCGTCGGACTGTGTGTACGTCGGCGATGACGAGCGCGACATCATCGCCGCGCGCGCTGCCGGAATGCCGTCGGTCGCCGCGTTGTGGGGCTATCGCCTGGCCGATGACGACCCGGCCAGCTGGAACGCCGATGTTGCGCTGGATGATGCGCACTCGCTGCAGCAGGCCGCACGCTGGCCGACCCTCCCGGCACTGCCGGTCAAGCATTGAAGGATACGTAGTGAACAGCAGTGCGTTGGACAGCTTCCTGGACAAGTGGCGTGCACGCTGGCCCGAGTGGTCGGTGGCCGAGCCGTTCGTCGCGCCGGAACATCGTGCGCGGGCGGTGGCGTGGTTTTCGCTGCTGCAGGAATTGGATGACATGCTCAACACCAGCGGCGACCCGCTGCCGGCCGATGCCAAGCTGGCCTGGTGGGGCGAAGAGCTGCGCAGCTGGGCGGGCCAGCGCTCGCGCCACCCGCTGGGCCGCGTGCTGGAGCCGATCCGCGCACCGTGGGCGGTACTGGCCGATGCGCTGCCGAGCCTGGTGGAGGCGCGTGCCGTGGCCGTGGATGCGGCCGCCGCGCAGCGTGCGTTGACCGCGTTCGCCGAAGCGGTGGCGGCAGTGGAGGTGGTGCTGTTCGAAGACCGCCCGCGCGCCGGTGCGGGCCAGGCCGTGCTGCTGCAGACGCTGGCGCAGCGGCTGTACGACGCGGGCGTGACCGGCGTGCCGCGCTCGCTGCTGGAACCCGATGCTGCCGCCGCTCCACGGCGCTGGGCCGGTGAACTGCTGAAGGACTGGAAACTGCGCGTTGCCGGCCCGCGGCCGCGGCGGATCTGGGCGGCGTTGGCGCGTGCACGGCTGCAGTCGCAGGCCAGTGGCAAGCCGATTGAAGCAACGCCGGTGCGCACCTTGTTGCGTGTGTGGTGGGCCGCGCGCGGTTGATGCCGCGCGGCTAGCGCCGACCCATGGTCGGCGAGCGCAGCGGGCGGTGATCTGAATGATTCCGCCGAGCATGGCTCGGCGCTACCAGAACGAAACGGTAGCGCCGACCCATGGTCGGCGAGCGCAGCGGGCGGTGGTCTGACCGATTCCGCCGAGCACGGCTCGGCGCTAGCAGGACGAGTTGGTAGCGCCGACCCATGGTCGGCGAGCGCAGCGGGCGGTGCTCTGAAAGATTCCGCCGAGCACGGCTCGGCGCTACCTGCGTTCCAGCACCAGCAGCGGATCGATGCGGGTGTCGAACCAGTTCATGCCCCAGTGCAGGTGCGGGCCGGTCGCCCGCCCGGTAGCCCCCACCGCGGCAATCACCTGGCCCTGTTCGACCCGGTCGCCGACCTTCACGTCGATGCGCGACAGGTGCAGGAAGTTCGAGCTCACCCCGAAGCCGTGGTCAAGCAGCAGCGTGCCGCCGGTCAGGTACAGGTCCGGTGCGGCGAAGGTCACCACGCCAGCCGCCGGCGCCTTGACCGGCGTGCCGGTGGGCACGGCGATGTCCATGCCGGAATGGCCCGATCCGGGCTGCCCGTTGTAGACACGCGCATTGCCGAAGCGGCCGCTGATGCGACCCTGCACGGGCCACACGAACGGCTGGGCGAAGTCGGCACGGTTGTCATCGCGCGCCCGCGCCGCCGTCACCTGGGCCTGTTCGCGCTTGATCCGTTCGGCGATGGCCGGCGGTGGATTGACCGTCTTCGGCGGCACGCCGTTGACCCGTTCCACCGGCCAGTCACGCGGCGTCACCGCGATGGCGACGCGCTCGCTGCCGCCGTCGGGGCGCTGTACTTCAACCTGCAGCGGGCCCTGCTCGTCGCGACCGATGCCGAACACCACGCTGCCGTAGCCACTCACCCGCAGGCTGCGGCCGGCATAGCGCACGCTGCTGCCGGCCGGCACCTTGCCGATCACCATCGCGCCCTGCGAGGCGCTGGCCGGAAACACCACGCGGCTGTCGGTGGCCTGTGCTTCGACCGGGGCTGCCGCGGACAGCAGCACGGGCAGGGCGCCGGCGAGCACCGAGCCCAGCAACAGCGCCCGCATCAGCGGTTGAACGCCAGGCGCTGGCCGTTGGCCGCTCCCACGATCTGCGTGCCGTCCCAGGCCAGCTGGCCATTGATCCAGGTCGAGGCGATGCGCGACTGGAAGGTGGTGCCTTCGAAGGGCGACCAGCCGCACTTGGACAGCACGTCTTCGCGCTTGACGGTGAACGGCTTGTCTTCCACCAGCACCAGGTCGGCGAAATAGCCTTCGCGCAGGAAGCCGCGTTCGGCCACGTCGAACAGCTGGGCCGGCGCGTGCGCGAACTTCTGCACCACCCGGGCGATGTCCAGCTTGCCTTCGTGCACCAGTTCCAGTGCGGCGGTCAGCGCGTACTGCACCAGCGGCAGGCCGGACGGCGCCTGCGCGTACGGCTTCTGCTTTTCTTCCCAGGTGTGCGGGGCATGATCGGTGGCCATCACGTCGATGATGTCCTCCACCAGCGCAGCGGTCAGCGCCTCGCGGTCAGCCACGTCCTTGATCGCCGGATTGCACTTGATGAGGTTGCCCAGGCGCGCGTAATCGGTGCGGTCGAAGCGCAGGAAATGGATGCAGGTTTCGGCGGTGATCTGCTTGCGGCTGCCGTCGGCGCGGATCAGCGGGCCGCGCTCGAACAGGGCCAGTTCGTCGGCGGTGGAAATATGCAGTACGTGCA
The DNA here is from genome assembly GCF_001431535.1 of Stenotrophomonas chelatiphaga. GTDB lineage: Bacteria > Pseudomonadota > Gammaproteobacteria > Xanthomonadales > Xanthomonadaceae > Stenotrophomonas > Stenotrophomonas chelatiphaga. The sequence goes on along the minus strand of NZ_LDJK01000004.1, from coordinate 35,256 downwards.
GGCGGGTGCCGTGCTTGCGGGCCAGCGATACCGCCAGTTCCGACGACTTCAGGCAGGCCTGGCGCGATCGGATGTCCGGATGCTGCTCGGCGCTCAGCGTGTCGCCGTACTGCGCCTGGTATTCCTTCATCAGCGCGTCGATCATCGGCGTGTCTTCGCAGTGGGTGATGATCGGGGTCGGTGCGTCGCGGAAGATTGCGTCCAGCGTCTCCGGGTTGTCCACCAGCATGTTGCCGGTGGAGGCCCCCATGAACACCTTGATGCCCGGCGCGGTCTTCGGATCCAGGCGCTGGATGTGCTCCAGGTTGTCGTTGCTGGCGCCCATGTAGAAGCCGTAATTGGCGCGCGCGCGGCCGGCGGCGGAATCGTACTTGGCCTGCAGGGCGTCGGCGTTCAGCGTCGGCGGGTTGGTGTTGGGCATGTCCATGAAGGTGGTCAGGCCACCGGCCACCGCGGCGGCCGATTCGGTGGCGATGTCGCCCTTCTGGGTCAGGCCTGGCTCGCGGAAGTGCACCTGGTCATCGATCATGCCGGGCAGCAGCCAGCGGCCGGCGGCATCGACCACCTGCTCGCCATCGCGTGCGGCCAGTCCGCTTTCAATGCGTGCGATGCGGCCATTCTCGATGCGCAGGTCGGCATCGAAGACGCGGCCTTCGTTGACCAGGCGGGCGTTGGTAATCAGCGTGGAAGGCATGTCAGTGGTTTCCTTTGCAGCGGCAGGCGGGATCTTCGGTGCGTTCAGGCACCGGATCGAATCCGCCGGGATGGAAGGGGTGGCAGCGGCCGATACGGCGCACGGCAAGCCAGCTGCCACGCAGCGGACCGTGGCCGGCGATGGCCTGCATGGCATATTCGGAACAGCTGGGGACAAAGCGGCAGCGCGGCCCGAGCAGCGGGCTGATGAAGCGCTTGTAGAAGCGCAGCAGGGCGATGAGCAGGTGGGAGATCACCGGTTCATAGTAAAACGAGTGTCCTCGCTTGGGGTGAATCGCGGCGGCATGGGAGGGTGGCCCGCGCCGCCCGGTGGAGGGCCTCGGCCCATTCAGTACAGGCCCGTTGGGGCACATGGTTGGCAGCGGCGCATATTTGTCGCAGGATGGGGCGTTGGCTGCCGCACGCGTCCTGCGCCGCAGCCATGTCGGCGGCTGTGTCCGTCGACCAGGTTCCGTGCCGCGCAGCAGGTCATGCGGGTTCCGGGCATGCCACAGCCCCGTGTTGCAAGGGCCGTGTGTGCGTCCTGTCACGCGGTTGCTGCAGTCGGCCGGGTAGGCTATAAAGGCCCGCTTTCCCGGGCCCCGGGGAATCCAAGGAAGAGCGTTTCGTGGCTGCTAAAAAATCTGCAAAAAAGGCCGTCAAGGCCGCCAAGAAGTCCGCCAGCCCTGTTGCGAAGAAGACGGCGGCCAAGTCCGTAGCCAGCAAGCCGGCCAAGCCGGTGGCCAAGGCGACGGGAAAGACAGCGGCCAGGACGGCCACGGCGAAGAAGGCGCCAGCAGCGAAAGCGCCCGCGAAGAAGGCGCCGGTAAAGAAGGTCGTGGCCAAGAAGGCTGCGGCCACCAAGGCACCGGCGAAGAAGGTGGTGGCCAGGAAGACGGCAGTGACCAAGGTAGCGGCGAAGAAAGCGCCGGCCAAGGTCGCCAGCAAGCCGGCCAAGGCCGCTGCCAAGCCTGCCAAGGCGGCCAGCAAGCCGGCCAGCAAGCCGGCAGTAAAGAAGCCCGTGGCCACGCCGGCCCCGGCAAAGAAGGTTTCCACGGTCGCCAAGGCGGCCAAGGCCGCCAAGCCGGTTTCCGGCAAGGCGACCGCAAGCAAGCCGTCGGCCAGTCCGGCGGTGAACAAGACCGCCACGGCAAAGCCCGCGGTCGGCAAGGCTACCGGCAAACCGGCGGCAGTGCCTGCAGTGAAGTCCGTACCGAAGCCGGCGCCGCCGGTTCCGGCCACGTCTGTCCCGGCCAGCGACGCCGGCACCAAGGCACCTGAAAAGGTGGCCAAGGCGCCAGCCAAGCAGGCCCCGCAAATCAAGAATCCCGTGCCCGTTTCGAAATCGTCCGCGAAAACCCCTGTGAAATCCGATGCCGCCCCGAAGACTGTCGCCCGCCCGGTGGGCAAGGTTGCCGTGGCAGTGACCGCACGCTCGACCGCTCCGGCGCCGCGCAGCAAGTACAAGGTGGTCGAGTACAAGACCGACGAAGCCACCGGCCGTCCGATCCTGCCCACCGGCTACAAGCCGGGCGCGGAAGAGGAATACATGAGCCCCCTGCAGCAGGAGTACTTCCGCAAGCGCCTGCAGGACTGGCGCGCCGACCTGGTGGAAGAATCCAAGCAGACCATCGAGAACCTGCGTGAGGAAGTGCGTGACATCGGCGATGAAGCCGAGCGCGCGACCCGCGAAACCGAGAACTCGCTGGAACTGCGCACCCGCGACCGTTACCGCAAGCTGATCGGCAAGATCGACAGCACGCTCAAGCGCCTGGAAGCAGGTGACTACGGGTACTGCGTGGACACCGGTGAAGAGATCGGCCTGGATCGCCTGGAGGCGCGCCTGACCGCCGAGCGCACCATCGATGCGCAGGAGCGCTGGGAACACATGCAGAAGCAGCAGGGCGACTAAGCCCCGCGCGGATGCCGATGCATGACGAAAAGCCCGGTTCGCACCGGGCTTTTTCGTTTGCGCGTCCGGCCAGGGCGGTAGCGCCGACCCATGGTCGGCGAGCGCAGCGGGCTGTGGGCTGACCGCGTTACCGGAGTTGCAGTTCCAACTCGCCGCGCTGCGGCAGCTGCACCATCACCGGCTCGCTCTGCAGGTCACCATCGGCGTGCGCGGCGGTTCCATCGCGCGACAGCCGTGCCAGCACCTCCACGCGTGCATGCGCGGACAGCGGCTGGGTCGGCATCGGGCTGTCGGCGTCGCTGAGGCTGACGCTCGCAGGCAGCGCCTGCAGCGGATAGCGGCGCACCGCCACCGGCATCGGCGGGCCTCCCGGTGCACGCGCCAGCACGAACAGGGCCGCGCCCTGCGGCCACTGCGTGGGATCGAAACCGGGCGGCAGCGCGATCCGCACGCGCACCAGCGCCGCCGCCTTTTCCTGCACTGCGCCCGCTGCCGCAGCGGGCGCCTGGGCACCGGCCGCAGCGCGTGCGATGACCAGCTGTTGTTCCAGCGCCGCCGCCGCCCCGGGCTGCAGGCGCGGCAGCAGCGCGGACCACACGGCCACCGCCTCGCCATCGCGGCCGCGTTGGCGCAGCGCGATGCCCAGCAGCCAGGCCGCGCGTTCGGCATCGGGCTGCACCTGCAGCGCATGCTGCAGCCAACCGATCGCCACGTCATCGAAGCGCTTTTCCTGATCGGCCTGCGCACGCGCCTGGGCGGCTTCCACCAGCACCCCGGCGTCGTCCGGCGCCAGCGCTGCAGCGCGGCTGTACGCGGCGGCAGCGGCATCGAGCTGGCCGAGTTCAGCGCGCGAGCGGCCCAGCAGCACCCAGCCATCGGCACGTTGCGGTTCCTGCTCCAGTGCCTGTTCCAGCGCCTGCACGCCATCGCGCAGTTCCGCCAGCGAGGGCGCGGCCGGTGCCTGCGCGGCGCGCGGATCGCCGACCAGCAGGTACAGGCTGGCGCTTGCCGCGCCGATGCTCAGGCAGGCAGCCAGGAAACCCAGCCGCCCACGCGCGCGCAACGGCCACAGCACGGCCAGTGCCAGCAGCAAGCCGGCAACGCCGGCAAGTGCGGCCAACGCGGCCGTCACCAGCCGTCACCGCGGTTTTCGTCGACCACCACGGCGCCGCCCCGGCGACGCACCAGCCGCCACACCACCAGCCCGCCGCCCAGCAGGAACAGCAGCGGCCCGCCCCACAGCAGCCAGGTGCCGGGCTGCAGCGTGGGCTGGTACAGCACGAACTCGCCGTAGCGCTGCACCAGGAAGCGCTTCACCTCGGCATCGTCATGGCCCTGCTGGATCAACTGCAGCACTTCCCGGCGCAGGTCCTGGGCGATCTGCGCATTGGAATCGGCCAATGACTGGTTCTGGCACTGTACGCAGCGCAGCTGCGCGGCGAGTGCATGGAAGCGTGCTTCTTCGGCGGCATCGGTGAACTGCAGCGGCCGCGCGTCGTGGACCGGCTGCTGTGCGCGGGCGACGCTGCAGAACAGCGACGCCAGCAGCAGCACGGCCATCAGCAGGCCGCCTGCGAACCGGCGCGCGCCCTGCGGGTCAGGGCGTGGCGTGCAGTGCATTGCCGGCATCGGCCTGGGCTTTTTCGATCTGTTCCAGTGCCGGGATCAACTTCTGGTCGACCACCGCCTGGGTCATCGCGCCGCTGTACTTCCAGCGCACCACGCCGCTGCCATCCACCAGGAAGGTTTCCGGTGCGGCGGTGATGCCCCAGTCGATCGCGGTGCGGCCTTCGATGTCACTCAACACCACCATGAAGGGATTGCCCAGCTGTTCCAGCCAGCGCAGGGCATCGGCCGGTTCATCCTTCCAGTTGTAGCCGATGACCCGCACGCGCTTGGTTTCGGCGAAGCGGGTAAGCACCGGGTGTTCTTCGCGGCAGGCGGCGCACCAGCTGCCCCAGACATTGATCAGGTACGGCGCACCGCGCAGTTCTTCGCTGCGCACGTGGATGTCCGGATCGTGCAGCACCGGCAGTTCGAAGGCCGGCGCCGGCTTGCCGATCAGCGGCGAGGGCAGGACATCGCGCTGCGGATCGCCGCTCTTCATCACCCCATACACCATCAGCCCGAGCAGGCCGAAGAAGAACAGCACGCCGATCACGATGGCCACCGGGGGCAGCGGACGGGAAGGGCGGGGGGCGGGGGATTCGGACATGGAAAACAGGACTCCTACGGACGGCGGAAACGACGATCAACGGCAGCGACCAGGCCACCGAGCGCCATCAACAGCGCCCCGAGCCAGATCCAGCGCACGAATGGCTTGATATGCACGCGTACGGCCCATGCATTGTTGCCCAGCGGCTCGCCCATTGCCACGTAGACATCGCCGGAAAGCCGCGCATCGATGCCGGCTTCGGTCATCACCTGGCCACCGCTGGCATACAGGCGTTTTTCCGGGTGCAGCAGCGCGCGTTCGCGGCCATCGCGGAACACCCGCAGGTGGCCGCGGTCGGCGCTGAAGTTCGGGCCTTCGCGGTGGTCGACGCCTTCGAAGCGGATTTCATGGCGGCCCACCACCACGGTCTGCCCGGGTGACAGGGCTACTTCGCGTTGCACGTTCAGCGCTTCAACCAGCAGCGCGCCGGCCAGGAACACCGCCATGCCCGCATGGCCCAGCAGCATGCCGGTCATTTCCGCGGTGAAGCGTCCATTGCCACGCAGGCGCTGCCAGATGAAGCGTGCCGTGCCCAGTCCCACCCAGGCGGCCGCGCCGACGCCCAGGCCGACCTTCCAGCCGTTCTGCGGTGCGCGCCACCAGGCCAGCGCGGCCAGCAGCATGGCCAGCGCCAGCCAGGGCAGCAGCAGCGCCAGCGCGCGCGAGGGCTGGTCACGCTGCCAGTTGACCAGCGGGCCGAACGGCAGCAGCAACACCAGCGGGGCCATCAGCAGCAGGAACAGGCTGCCGAAGTAGGGCGGCCCGACGGAGATCTTGCCCAGCCCCATCGCATCGGCCAGCAATGGATACAGGGTGCCCAGCAGCACCATCGCCCAGGCGCTGGCCAGCAGCAGGTTGTTGGCCAGCAGCAGGGTCTCGCGCGAGGTGGCGGTGAAGCCGCGGCGCGGATCGCCGCTGTCCACGCCCAGGCGGCCGGCGCGCAGCGCGAACAGCAGCAGCGCCCCGCCCACCAGGATCGCCAGGAACAGCAGGATGAACATGCCGCGCGAGGGATCGGCGGCGAACGAATGCACGCTGGTCAGCACGCCCGAGCGCACCAGGAAGGTGCCGAGCAGGGACAGCGCGAAAGCGGCGATCGCCAGCAGCAACGTCCAGCTGGCGAAGGTGCCGCGCTTTTCGGTCACCGCCTGCGAATGGATCAGCGCGGCGCCGGCCAGCCACGGCATGAAGCTGGCATTTTCCACTGGATCCCAGAACCACCAGCCGCCCCAGCCCAGTTCGTAGTAGGCCCACCAGCTGCCCAGCGCGATGCCCAGGGTGAGGAACGCCCAGGCCACATTGGTCCACGGCCGTGTCCAGCGCACCCAGCGCGTGTCGACCCGGCCATCCAGCAGCGCGGCAACCGCGAACGCGAACGGCACCGAGAACCCCACGTAGCCCAGGTACAGCATCGGCGGGTGGATGATCAGCCCGGGGTCCTGCAGCAGCGGATTGAGGTCACGGCCTTCCAGCGGCGCCGGGATCAGGCGCGCGAACGGATTGGAGGTGAAGATCAGGAACGCGAGGAAGCCGATGCTGACCAGGCCCATCACCGCCAGCACGCGCGCCTGCACGGTGTCGGGCAACCGCCGCGAGCCCAGCGCCACCGCGCCGGTCCATGCGGCCAACACCAGCGCCCAGAGCAGCAGTGAGCCTTCGTGCGCGCCCCACACCGCCGACCAGCGATACACCATCGGCAGCAGCGTGTTGGAATTTTCCGCCACGTAGCGCACCGAGAAATCCTGCTGCACGAACGCAGCGGTGAGCACCGCGAAGGCGGCCGCCACCAGCAGCAACTGCGCCAGCGCGGCCGGCCGCGCGACCTGCATCCAGCTGGCGATGCCGCGCTGGGCGCCGATCAGCGGGAGGCTGGCCTGCAGCAGCGCCGCCAACAGCGCCAGCAGCAGCAGGATCTGTCCCAGTTCGGGCAGCACTCAGCGCACCTCGGGCGCGGGCACGGGCACATCGTGCTTGACGTGTGCCTTGCCCATCTTGTCGGCCAGTTCCTTCGGCATGTAGGTTTCATCGTGCTTGGCCAGCACTTCTTCGGCGATGAAACGGTCGCCCTGCAGGCGCCCGGTCACCACCACGGCCTGGCCTTCGCGGAACAGGTCTGGCAGGATCTGGTCGCTGCGCACGGTCATGTCCGCATCGCCATCGGTGACGGTGAACAGCGCCACCAGCGAGCCGGGCTCGCGTTTCAGCGAGCCCTTGGCGACCATGCCGCCCAGGCGGAAGCGTTCGGCGCTGCCGGCATCACCGCGCAGCACTTCGGCCGGGGTGTACAGGTAGGCCACGTTGCGCTGCAGGGCCATCGCCACCAGCGCAGTGGCCAGGCCGGACGCAGCCACCAGCAGCAGCACCCACAGCAGGCGACGGCGACGCTGCGGATTCATCGCTCCAGCTCCAGCGGCAGCCCGTTGCCGGCGCTGGCCGAGCGGCGTGCCTGCTGGCGCAGCTGGCGCTGGCGGGCGTCCTGCTGCGCGCGACGCAGGCGCAGGTGCGAGCCGATCGCATCGATCGCCAGCACCCCGACGAACACCGCGTAGGCGGCGACCACGTAGCCCAGGTACGTCATGGTTCCCCCTGCAGCTGGCGCTGCACCCAGTCCTTGCCGGCTTCGCGCTGCAGGTTGTCCGCACGCGCCTTGGCCAGCAGCGAGCCGACGAACCACAGCTTGGTGCCGATCACCATCAGCCACAACGGCAGCTGCATGCTGGCATCCAGCGTGGTCGGCCCGAACAGGCGGATGGTCTGGCCCTGGTGCAGGCTGCCCCACCAGTCCACCGAATACCGGATGACCGGCAGCAGCGCGACCCCGACGATGGCCAGCAGGCCCGCCGCGCGCGCGGCGTTGCGCCGGTCTTCGATGGCCATGTACAGCCCGATCACCCCGAAGTAGAGGAACAGCAGGATAAGTTCGGTGGTCAGGCGCGGGTCCCAGTCCCACCAGGTGCCCCACATCGGCCGGCCCCAGATGCTGCCGGTGAGCAGGGTGATCAGGGTGAAGCCTGCACCGATCGGCGCGCACGCCATCGCCAGGACTTCGCAGACCTTGATCTTCCACACCAGTGCGATGGCCGCATACAGCGCCATCAGCGCGAAGACGAACAGGCTCATCCATGCGCTGGGCACGTGCACGAACAGGATGCGGAAGCTGTCGCCCTGCTGGTAATCGGCCGGAACCACGAACAACGCCTGCCACAGCCCGAAAGCAAGCACCGGCAGCGCAGCGAGGTGGAAGACGCGGGACCAGCGACGGGCGAAACGGTCGAAGGTGGGCGGCGAGCCGAGTTGGTGGAACCAGCGGACGATCGGTTGCATGCGGTAGCGGCTATCCCGGGTTGTCGGTGTGGCTCAGCTCAAGGAAATGCGGATGGCGGCAGCGGTAGCCAGTGGCGCCAGCACCAGCGCCACCACCAGCCCGGCGGCGAGCATCAGCAGCGCGCCATACGGATCCTGGTTGCGTGCGGCCGCAGCGACGCTGCCTGCACCGAACACCAGCACCGGCACGTACAGCGGCAAGGACAGCAACGCCACGAGGATACCAGAGCGCCGGATGCCTACCGTCAGTGCCGCCACCATGCCGCCGATCAGGCTCAACAGCGGCGTGCCCAGCAGCAACGATGCCAGCAACATCGGTAGTTGGTCATGTGGCAGATGCAGCATTTCCGCCAGCAACGGGCTGAGTACGATCAGCGGCAGGGCCGTCGTCAGCCAGTGCATCAGCACGCGCACCAGCACCAGCCAGGCCAGCGGCACCGGCGCCAGCAGCCATTGTTCCAGCGACCCATCTTCGGCATCGGAACGGAACAGCGAATCCAGCGCCAGCTGTCCGGCCAGCAGCACTGCCAGCCACAGCACCGCGACGGCGTTGCCGGCCAGCTGTCGTGGATCGCGGCCGGACGCCAGTGCGAACAGCACCACCACCAGCAAGGCGAACAGCACCGGCTGCAGCGCATCACCGCGGCGGCGCCAGACCAGCCGCAGGTCGCGCACGGCCAGCGCACGCGCGGTCTGCCACAGGCCGGGTTCGGTGCCGGGGGCGATCATGCGGCCACCTGCGGCAGCGCCAACTGCAGCTGGCGCGTGCGCACCGGCGGGGCGGCGTAGGCGCCGTGGGTGGTGACCAGCGCCGCGCCACCGCCGCGCAGGTGCGCGGAGATCATCCGGTTGACCAGGTTGATGCCCTCCAGGTCGAGGTTGGCATAGGGTTCGTCCAGCAGCCACAGCGGTGCCGGCGACAACCACATCCGCGCCAGCGCCAGCCGGCGCTTCTGCCCGGCCGACAGATGCCGTACCAGGGTGTCTTCGTGGCCGGCCAGCCCGACCACCGCCAATGCGTTGCCGGGCATCTGGCGCGCACGACGGCCATGCAGGCCGCACAGGAAATGCAGGTTCTGCAGCGTATCCAGGTCCGGTTTCATCGCTGGCAGGTGGCCCAGGTAGGCCACGAAGCGGGCGCGTTCGGCGGTGCTGGCGGCGCGGCCATCGATCTCCACGCGCCCGGCCGAAGGCCGCAGCAGGCCTGCCAGCACGCGCAGCAGGGTGGTCTTGCCGGCACCGTTGTCGCCCTGCACCAGCAGCGCTTCGCCGGTGTCCACGTGGAAATCGAGCGGGCCGAACACGCGTTCGTCATCTCGTGAGAAGCAAAGGCCATGTGCGGCCAGCAGCGCAGGGGTATCCAAGGGGCGATTCTCTGCGCCGAACACGGGCCCTGATTGTAAAGGCTAGAGAGGGCCGCTGGCCGGTAGTGACGGCCGCTGGCAGGTAGTGACGGCCGCTGGCCGTCAAGGCGCTACACTCACATGCCTGTCTTCCAACCCCGCACAGGCCGATGCAACCGCAGACCAAGCTGCCCAAGGTGGGCACCACCATCTTCACCGTGATGTCCCAGCTGGCCGCCGAACACGGCGCCGTCAACCTTGGCCAGGGCTTTCCCGATTTCAGCGCGCCGCAGCGCCTGATCGATGCCACCACCGCCGCGATGGCCGATGGCCTGAACCAGTACCCGCCGATGACCGGGGTGGCGCCGCTGCGCCAGGCGATCGCGCAGAAGTCGCTGGACCTGTACGGCGCGCAGGTGGATCCGGATACCGAAATCACCGTCACCAGTGGCGCCACCGAAGCGATCTTCAATGCCATCCACGCCGTGGTGCGTGCCGGCGAGGAAGTGATCGTGCTGGACCCGGCGTATGACTGCTACGAGCCGGCCATCGACCTGGCGGGCGCGCGCGCGGTGCACGTGCCGCTGGACCCGCAGACCTTCGCGGTGGACTGGGACCGCGTACGCGCGGCGATCACCCCGCGCACGCGCCTGCTGATGGTCAACACCCCGCACAATCCGTCCGGGGCGATGCTGGCCGAGGCCGACCTGCAGGCGCTGGCCGACCTGCTGCGTGGCACCGACATCTACCTGATCTCCGATGAGGTGTACGAGCACATCATCTACGACGGCCGCCGCCACGAATCGGCGCTGCGCCACCCGGAACTGCGCGCACGCGCGTTCGTGATTTCCAGCTTCGGCAAGACCTACCACTGCACCGGCTGGAAGATCGGCTATGCGATCGCACCGCCCGCGCTCAGCGCGGAATTCCGCAAGGTCCACCAGTACAACACCTTCACCAGTTTCGGCCCGGCGCAGTACGGTTTCGCCGCGATGATCCGCGACGAGCCGCAGCATCACCTTGAACTGGGGGCGTTCTACCAGGCCAAGCGCGACCGTTTCCGCGAGCAGCTGGCGCAGACCCGGCTGGTGCCGCTGGCGGTGCCGGGCGGCTACTTCCAGCTGGTCGATTATTCGGCGATCAGCGACCTGCCCGACCATGAGTTCGTGAAGTGGCTGACCATCGAAAAGGGCGTGGCGGCGATCCCGCTGTCGCCGTTCTATGAGGCGCCGCCGGTTGGCCAGCGCATCGTGCGGCTGTGCTTTGCCAAGAACGAAGCCACGCTGGATGCGGCCATCGAACGGTTGCAGCGGCTGTGAGCGGCGCACCGCAGGACCTGCGCATCAGCCTGGTGCAGGGCGATACGCGCTGGCACGATCCGGCCGGCAACCGCGCGCATTACGCCGCGCTGCTGGCGCCGTTGGCAGGCACGACCGACCTGGTGGTGCTGCCGGAAACCTTCACCAGTGGCTTTTCCAACGCGGCGATCAGCCAGGCCGAAGACATGCACGGCCCGACCGTGGCGTGGATCGTCGAGCAGGCGGTTCAACTGGGCGCCGCGGTCACCGGCAGCGTGCAGCTGCGCGAAGGCGATGCGGTCTACAACCGGCTGTTGTTCGCTACCCCGGACGGCGACCTGCAGCAGTACGACAAGCGCCACCTGTTCCGCTACGGCGGCGAACACGAACGTTATGCCGCCGGACATGAACGCCTGAGCGTGGAATGGAAGGGCTGGCGGATCAATCCGCAGGTCTGCTACGACCTGCGTTTCCCGGTGTTCTGCCGCAACCGTTTCGATGTGGAGCGGGCTGGGCAGCTGGATTTCGACCTGCAGATCTTCGTCGCCAACTGGCCTTCGGCGCGCGCCTATGCGTGGAAGACGCTGCTGCGCGCACGCGCGATCGAAAACCTGTGTTTCGTGGCGGCGGTGAACCGGGTGGGCGTGGACGGCAACGACCTGCACTACGCCGGCGACAGCGCGGTCATCGATTACCTCGGCCAGCCGCAGGTGGAAGTGCGCGAAGTCGAGCAGGTGGTGACCACCACGCTGTCGGCGCAGGCGCTGGCTGCCCACCGCGCGCGCTTCCCGGCGATGCTGGACGCGGACCGCTTCGAACTGGATCCGCCGCCGCGCGCCGGCTGAACCGCGCCCGGGATGGGGGCCACCGCCCCTGTCCTGACGGGGCGTCGCGCTGCTAGATTCGGCGCATCATGAAATCCGGAGTTTCCCGACGATGAAGAACACTGTTTCCCTGATGGCTGTGCTGTTCGCTTCGGCTTTCGTTGCGCCCGCCGCACAGGCTGCCGGCAACATCGAGTGCAGCCTGCGCTATGACCTGTCCGGCTGGTCGGTGTTCTACAAGACCGCCTCCGGCACCGGGACGATCACCTGCGACAACGGCATGCGCATGCCGGTCACGCTGAAGGTCAAGGGCGGTGGCCTGACCGTGGGCAAGTCGAAGATCGTCGATGGCACGGGCCGTTTCAGCGGCGCTTACTCCCCCGATGACCTGTTCGGCACGTATGCGGCGGTCAGCGCGCATGCCGGCGCAGTCCGCTCCAGCGGTGCGGTGGCGATGACCAAGGGTGATATCTCGCTGGCGCTGGCCGGCACCGGCAAGGGCTGGGACCTGGGGATCGACGGCACGGCGTTCACGATCGAACGGCGCTGAGGGCGGTAGTGACGGCCGCTGGGTGGGTGACGACCAACGGTCGTCACCCACCGATAATCCAGGTCGGCGCCCTATCCAATAAAAAACCCGGCCGAAGCCGGGTTTTTTGCTGCATCACGCGAGGGAATCAGCCGCCGCGCGGGCCACCGCGACCGCGGTTGCCACCCGGACCGCCCGGGCCACGGTTGCCACCGGGGCCACCCGGGCCACGGTTGCCGCCCGGGCCGCCGGGGCCACGGTTGCCACCGGGACCACCCGGACCGCGGTTGCCGCCCGGGCCACCGGCCGAACGATTGCCACCCGGGCCGCGATTGCCGCTGGCCGGACGGGGGGTGCTGCCGTACGGGCTGAAGCCCGGGTTGGCATGGTCGGACGGGAACGACGGTGCGTTGCCCGGGTGACCATACGGATGCTTGTTGCCCTGGCCGCCCTGGCCCTGGCCACCGCGATTGCCACCGGCACCCGGCGACTTCGGCTTGGCGTAACCGCCACGACCGCCTTCACCCTGGCCCTGGCCGTAACCACCGCCCTGGCCCGGACCGCGTGCACCGGGACCGCGCGCACCCGGACCACCCGGACCACGGGCACCGGGGCCGCCGGGACCACGGGCACCCGGGCCGCGCGCTGCGCCGGGACCGGCGTTGCGGTGACCGCTCGGGCCGGTGCTGACGCCGTCCGGCACATACCAGCTGCGGAATGCCGCCGGATTGCCTTCCGGCAGGCCACGGTCATTCTTCTGCGGGCGCGCCTTGAACGGACGCTGCGACTGCTTGGCCGCGGCTTCACCGCTGACCGTCAGGCCGCCCTTGAAGCCACCGCCGCCCTTGCCACCGCGACCACGACCGCGCTCTTCGCGGACGTTGTCGAAGCGACGCAGCTCGCGACCTTCATCGGCGGTGTTGTGGCCGTTGACGTAGGCCGTGCCCCGGCCGCCTTCGCGGCCCATGCGCACGGTGGTCTTGGCCGCGCGGCGCTGGCCGATCACCGGCTGCAGGGTCAGCGCGGACGGTGCGCCTTCTTCCAGGTTCAACTTGGCGCGCAGCGCTTCGACCTGGGCGGTCGGCAGTTCCACCGAATGGCCACGGGTCAGTTCGCGCGGCAGGCTCACGGTGCCGTAGCGGGTACGCTTCAGGCGGCTGACCTGGCAGCCCTGCGATTCCCACAGGCGGCGGACTTCGCGGTTGCGACCTTCCTTGACCACCACGCGGAACCAGTCGTGCGAGTCGGTGCCGCCGATGCGCTCGACTTCATCGAACTTGGCCGGGCCGTCTTCCAGCGCGACGCCCCGCTGCAGGCGCAGGATGGTGTTGTCGTCGACCTTTTCCTGGCCTTCCGGGGCGCGCACGCGCACCACGTACTCGCGCTCGACTTCGAAGGACGGGTGCATCATCGCGTTGGCGAGTTCACCGTCGGTGGTGGCCAGCAGCAGGCCGGTGGTGTTGATGTCCAGGCGGCCGATGGCGATCCAGCGGGCGCCCTTCAGCGCCGGCAGCGACTCGAACACGGTCGGGCGGCCTTCGGGATCTTCGCGGGTGGTCACTTCGCCTTCCGGCTTGTTGTAGACCAGCACGCGCGAGGGCTCGGCCAGGGCGGTGGCGACGAAGCCGCGGCCATCCAGCTCGATGCGGTCGCCGCTGCGGACCGACATGCCGGTCTGCGCGACTTCACCGTTGACCTTGACCAGGCCCTCGGCGATGCGCTGCTCCAGCGCACGGCGCGAACCGAGGCCGGCCTGTGCCAGCACCTTATGCAGGCGTTCTTCCAGCTTGAACTGTTCGGAGGTGGCTTCGCGCTTCAGCGACAGCTTGTTCAACGACAGCTTGCGGGGGGTATCACTCATTAACTTTGGCTCCGGCCGACGTTTCATCGTCGGCCTCTGGTTCGGAATCGGCTAGGTCAACAGCCACGGTCGTCTTCGCGACGGCGTTGTCTTCGCTCTCGTTCACTGGCGCCGCGCGCGTGCCCGGCGCGGTGTCGGGGTGCCCGTTGTCGCTGGGCGAAGGTGCTTGCTCATCAGGGTCTGCCGCGACGGGCGCGGCAGGGGGTAGGGGTCCGGCATCGGCGCCTGCGGCGGCCGGGATGCCTTCTTCGTCGGTGCCGCCGGGGGCGGGGGCATCGTCATCATTGGCGGCTGCGCCCGGGCTGGCGGCCGCGGCCGGCAGCGGTGCATCGGGCTGGCCATCCGGCCCCAGCGGCAGCTGCGGTTCCAGTTCGGCCAGGTCTTTCAGCTCGGACAGCGGCGGGAGTTCATCCAGGCGCTTGAGGCCGAAATAATCCAGGAAACCCTTGGTGGTGCCGAACAGCGCCGGCCTGCCAGGCACATCGCGGTGGCCGATCACCCGGATCCACTCACGTTCTTCCAGCGCCTGGATGATGTTGCTGCTCACCGCAACGCCACGGACCTGTTCGATCTCGCCACGGGTGATCGGCTGCCGGTAGGCGATCAGCGCCAGCGTTTCCAGCGTGGCGCGGGTGTAGCGCGTCTTGCGCTCGGTCCACAGCCGGCTGATATGCCCATGGACTTCGGCGGTGACCTGGTAACGGAAGCCGGAGGCCACCTCCACCAGTTCCACGCCTCGCTCGCCGCAGGCCTCGCGCAGGGTTTCCAGTGCGCGTTCCACGCTGCCTGCCGGCGCCGGCTCGTCTTCCGGGAACAGCTCCTTGAGCTGCACCAGGGTCAGCGGCTGCGGCGATGCCAGCAGCGCGCCTTCGACGATTCGGTTGATCAGCGGTTGATCCATCGGCAATTCGCGCTCACTCGTTCGGGTTGGCTGCGTCGTTGTCATCGAATTCGCTGCTGAAAGACAGCGGCTCATTGGTGTTTCCCGCCGCCAGCGACTTGACGTAGATCGCCGCCAGCGGGGCTTCCTGCACGATATCCAGCAGCTGCTCCTTGGCCAGTTCCAGCATGGCCAGGAAGGTGACCAGCACGCCGAGCTTCCCTTCTTCGGCGGTGAACAGCGATTCGAAACGGTAGAACACGCCTTCTTCCATGCGGCCCAGCAGGTCGCCCATGCGCTGGCGCACACTCAGGGCTTCGCGCTTGATCGCGTGCCCGGTGAACAGCTCGGCGCGCTTGAGCACGTCGTGCAGGGCCACCAGCATTTCCTTCAGTTCCACCGGCGGCGGCAGGCGGATCGCCGCGCGGTCGGGGACGAAGGCATGCACCACGGTGGTGTCGCGGTCCTGCCGGGGCAGGGCGTCGATATCCTCGGCGGCCTGCTTGAAACGTTCGTACTCCTGCAGCCGGCGGACCAGTTCGGCGCGCGGATCGGCTTCCTCACCGTCCTCGCTGACAGGCCGCGGCAGCAGCATCCGCGACTTCACTTCGGCCAGGATCGCGGCCATCACCAGGTATTCGGCGGCGAGCTCGAAACGCAGCTCGCGCATCACCGTGATGTATTCCACGTACTGCCGGGTGATCTCGGCGACGGGGATGTCCAGCACATCCAGGTTCTGGCGGCGGATCAGGTACAGCAGCAGGTCCAGCGGCCCTTCGAATGCATCCAGGATGACTTCCAGTGCATCCGGCGGGATGTACAGGTCCTGCGGTATCTGCAGGACCGGTTGCCCATGCACCACGGCCAGCGGCATTTCCTGCTGCTGTGGGGTGGGCGGCCGGATTGACGGGGTCGCGTCTAGCGCGGTTTCAGAGGTCATCAAAGGACATCAGGATTGCAACGGACCGGTCGCGGTGCCGGCCATTGCCTCCAGGCAACTGCCTGACAGGCCATGGCGGAAACCAGGACACGCCGGAATCGGCGCGATTCCACACATCAATAAAGCAGGACGCACCGCACTGGCGGCAGCGACGAAACTACGGGGAGGTCGTCTACGCGGTCTGGTCGGGGGCAGCGGTTCGATCATCGGTGGCCTGCGGGGCCATGGGACCGACGGGACGCTGCGTCCAGTCACGTGCAATGCAAACAGGTTACGGCTTTGCAATCGCGGTGTCCAGTCAGGCACAGCGCGTGGTCAGGCAGCCGCTAGAATCAGCGCCAGTTCCCGCAGGACAACAGGAGACAATCGATGTGGTACGTAATTGAAGGCTACGACGGCCAGGACGTGCTTCCGGCCCGGATCGCCGCCCGCCCGACCCACCTGGCCCGGCTGCAGGCCCTGCAGGAGCAGGGCAGGTTGCTGCTGGCCGGTCCGTGCCCGGCGATCGACAGCGAGGACCCGGGTCCGGCCGGCTTCAGCGGCAGCGTGGTGATCGCCGCGTTCGATTCGCTGGCCGCCGCCCGCGAATGGGCCGACGCCGACCCCTACGTGGCAGCCGGCGTCTACGTGCGCACCGAGGTCCGCCCGTTCCGCAAGGTCCTGCCGTGAGCAACGCCGAGCGGATGGAGCGAATCCGTGATGCGTTGCAGCAATCACTGGGTCCCGTGCACCTGCATGTTGAAGACGACAGTCACCGTCATGCCGGCCATGCCGGGGCGCGTGACGGGCGCGGTCATTTCAACGTCCACGTGGTCAGCGAGCACTTCGCCGGAATGGGGCAGATTGCACGACATCGCGCCGTGTACGCTGCACTTGGCGACATGATGCAGACCGATATCCACGCGCTTTCCATACGTGCGCAGACCCCGGTCGAGGCTGGCTGATCCGGTGTCCCTTGCTGTCCTGTGACGTCCCCGGGGCGTCCCGCGGTGGACAGCGGGCGGACGCCCCACGACCTATAGGACTAACGAAGTGTTTACATCGGACATTGGAAACGCTTACATTCCGCGCCAAGCCGTAGGGCTGGAGTCGTGGAGGGCGACTTTGTGAACAAGGCAGCGATCACCATCAAGGATGTTGCGCGGGAAGCCAAGGTCTCCGTGGCCACGGTTTCGCGCGCGCTCAATGGACACGAAAATGTCGCCGAGCCGGTTCGCCAACTGGTGCTGGAGGTGGCTGCGCGCCTGCGCTACACCCCGCACGCCGCCGCCCGCAGCCTGAGCAGCCGGCGCACCAATACCGTCGGGGTGGTGCTGCCCGACCTGTACGGCGAGTTCTTCTCCGAACTGATGCGCGGCATCGACCAGATCGCCCGTATCCGCCGCCAGCACCTGCTGGTGTCCAGTTACCACGGCGACCAGGAACAGCAGGGCGCGGCCCTGCGTGCCATGCGCGGCCGCGTCGATGGCCTGCTGGTGCTGTCCCCGTATGCGGAAAGCCCGGGTTTCCTGACCGACAACCTGCCGCAGTCGCTGCCCACGGTGCTGATCAATACCTACCTGCCCGACCAGGATCATCCTGTGTTGAGCATCGATGACCACGCCGGCGCCGTGGCGATGACCCGCCACCTGCTCGACGTCGGCCACCGCCGCATTGCCTTCATTTCAGGCCCGGACTCCAACTACGATGCACGCGAACGCCTGCGGGGCTTCCGCGATGCGCTGGCTGCCTTTGGCAGTGATGCGCAGGGCATCGAGCTGCCCGGCGATTTCGACGAAGCTTCCGGCCACCGTGCCGGTCAGGAGTTGCTGGCAGCCGGAACGCTGCCCGATGCGGTATTCGCGGCCAACGACATGATGGCGCTGGGCTGCCTGTATGCGTTCGCGCAGGCAGGCCTGAAGGTGCCCGATGACGTGGCGCTGGCCGGTTTCGATGACATTCCGCTGGCCCGTTTCGTTCACCCGTCGTTGACGACGATGCAGGTGAGTATCGCCGAGCTCGGTGACATGGCGATGACGCGCCTGATGCAGTTGATGGATTCAAAAAGCGCGGAAAGCGCGGGTGACAAGCAGACGCTTGTGCCGAAGCTGATCGTGCGTGATTCAAGCAAGAGTGTTTCCCGCAGGACCCAAACCCACACGCCATCCGGCCGTTGAAGCCAGAGGCGATTCCATTTTTTGTTTGACATGAAAGGGGCGGCCATCGCGGTCGCCACCACCCCCGGAGATTTTCATGACGCAGTTCAATCACCATCGTCGGATGCCGGCTCGCCGTCTGCTGACGTGCGCCCTGGTCAGCTGCCTGGCCATCGCTGCAGCACCGGACGTGATGGCCCAGTCGGCCAACGCGAGCCTGCGCGGCACCGTTGCTTCGGCCCAGGCCGGCAGCGAAGTGGTCGCCACCAACGTGGCCACCGGCACCACCCGTCGCGGCACCGTCCGCGCTGACGGCAGCTACTCGCTGATGGGCCTGGATCCGGGCACCTACGACGTGGTGGCCAATGGCCAGACGCAGAAGGTCACCGTGACCGTGGCCTCGGCCGCCACGCTGAACTTCAGCGGCGCGGCAGCGGCGGCTCCGGCCGGCGATGCCACCACCCTGGATGCGGTGACCGTGGTCGCCCCGACCCTGCTGCAGGAAGTGCGCACCTCCGAAGTCGGCAAGACCGTCAGCCTGCAGCAGATCCAGACCACCCCGCAGGTCTCGCGCAACTTCCTGGAGTTCGCCGACGCCGTGCCGGGCCTGATCTTCACCCGCGATGCGAAGGGCAACACCTCCCTGCGTGGCGGTGCCACCAATGCCGATGGCACCAACGTCTACATCGACGGCGTGGGCCAGAAGAGCTACGTCAAGGGCGGCGGCGTGGCCGGCCAGTCCGGCAGCGCCGGCAACCCGTTCCCGCAGCTGGCGATCGGTGAATACAAGGTCATCAGCGGCAACTACAAGGCCGAATACGGCCAGGTGTCCAGCGCGGCCGTGACCGCGGCGACCAAGTCCGGTACCAACGAGTTCAAGGGTGAAACCTTCTACCGTTACACCAACGAAGACATGCGCGCCAAGACCCCGGCCGAGCGCCAGCCGGGCCAGACCAAGGAAGCGTCGGCCGAGAAGGAATACGGCTTCGCGCTCGGTGGCCCGATCGTCCAGGACAAGGCGCACTTCTTCGTGACCTACGAAGCCAAGCGCTTCGACCTGCCGGTCACCATCGCCCCGGAAGGCTCGGTCACCAACCGCATCGGCCTGCTGCCGGCAGACGCGGCCGCCGGCCTCGGCCCGGCCAGCCAGCCGTTCCAGCAGGACCTGATCTTCGCCAAGATCGACTTCGAGCCGACCGACAACGATCGCATCGAACTGAGCTTCCAGGATCGCGACGAGACCCAGCAGCAGTTCAGTGGCCAGACCGCGCCGGAAGCCGGCCGTGAAGTGGTCAACACCGACCGTCGTTACGCGCTGCGCTGGAACCACAGCGGTGAGCGTTACTACAACGAACTGATGCTCACCCATGAAGATTCGTTCAACAACCCGACCCCGCTGACCCTGGGCAACGGCTACACCTACACCGCGCCGGACGGCACCGAAGACCGTACCCTGGTCAAGATCGGTGGCGCCTCCGCGCTGGATTCGCAGGTGAAGGGCCAGAAGGGCTGGGCGATCGAAGACAACCTGACCCTGGATGGCATCGAGTGGAACGGCGACCACACCATCAAGATGGGCGCCAAGTACAAGGAAATCGACCTGTACGCATCGGATGCGGCACAGATCAACCCGGCCTTCACCTACACCCTGGGCGATCCGGACTTCCCGTCCGACATCCCGTACAAGGCGCAGTTCGTCAAGCCGGTGACCGGCGTGTCGGGCGTGTCCGGCGAAGTGCGTTCCAAGTCCAAGCAGATCGGCCTGTTCATCCAGGACGACTGGCAGGTCAACGACCACCTGCAGCTGAACCTCGGCCTGCGCTGGGACTACGAAAAGACCCCGGCCTACCTGGACTTCGTGACCCCGCAGGCGGTTGTCGACGCGATCTACTCGCAGGATCCGCGCGCTGCCGCCGGCCAGACCTACGCCGATTCGCTGGCACTGGGCGGCCTGGACATCAGCGATTACATCAGCACCGGCAAGAACCGCAAGGCGTTCAAGGATGCCTGGCAGCCGCGCATCGGCTTCTCGTATGACATCAACGCCGACGAGCAGCACGTGTTCCACGGCGGTGCCGGTCGTTCCTACGATCGCGACCTGTTCGACAACCTGCAGCTGGAAACCACCAAGCTGGCGCTGCCGCAGCCGACCATCTACTTCCGCAACCCCAACACCGGCACCTGCCTCAATGGCCAGGCCGCCTGCTATGACTGGAACCCGAACCTGCTCAACGGCATCGGCAACCTGCAGGCGCTGGTCGGTTCGACCAGCAACGCCGGTCTGGAAGTGGACCTGCTGAACAACAACCTGAAGGTGCCGTACTCGGATCAGTTCAGCTTCGGCATGAGCAACCAGGTCGGTGAGTGGCTGACCGATGCCACCATTTCCCGCACCCTGAGCTACGACGGCTTCGCCTTCACCCTGGGCAACCGTTACCCGACCGGCCAGTTCTTCGATGACCCGCGTCTGTGCGGTGGCAGCGATCCGGGCCTGAGCCAGGCCTGGAGCTGCAACGTGCCGGGCTTCGGCAGCCTGATCATCGGCCAGCAGGGCATCAAGACCCGCGCGACCCAGGTCCTGCTGTCGGCGCAGAAGCCGTTCACCCAGGAAAGCGGCTGGGGTTCGTCCATCGCCTACACCTGGACGACCGCACGCCACAACCGCGACATCAACGAGAAGTACGCCTTCGACCGCGGCCTGATCGAGGACTACCCGACCATCCGCTCCAACGGCGCGCCGCGCCACCGCCTGGTGGTCACCGGTTCGTACGCGGGCTTCTGGGGCATCACCTTCGGCGGCAAGGTCACCCTGGCCACCCCGACCGCAGTGAACGACTGGTACCCGGTCGCCCAGTCGACCGGCTTCGACCTGCCGACCCCGGGCGCCGCGGTGCCCAACGGCAACGGCAAGTTCCTGCTCGGTGGCAAGATCTTCGGCTACCGTTCGGTCGACCTGCAGGCGACGAAGACGTTCAAGATGGCGCACGAGACCGAGCTGTACGCGCGTATCGACATCATCAACGTGTTCAACTTCGACAACTTCTCCAACTACAACTACACCAAGACCAACGGCAAGCTGCTGGCCAGCTACAACGAAACCGGCGACATCGTCGGTACGCCGCGCCAGGTGAAGGCGGAAGTCGGCTTCCGGTTCTGATCCGGAACGCCTGATGCACGACGCGGTACCGCCTGCGGGCGGTACCGTGGGAAGGCAATGGCGGGTCTTCGGGCCCGTCCATTGTCCAGCCCACTGCCCTGGAGGGGGCAGTGGGCTGGGCAATGAGCGTTGGCGTCCAACCACTGCGGTGGTTTTTTTTCGGGACGCGTTTGTAAACGATTTCAGGTCATTGGACGTTATGCTCTCCATTCTTGAACAGCACAAAAGGAAGGGGCCGATGCGGGTAAGCCACCTGTTGACCATTGCCGCGATCACCTTGGCCGCCGCCGGCTGCAAGCCGCAGGCCGCGCCCGAGCCGGCCAAGCCGGCCCCGCAGGTGATCCTGGTCGAAGCCGACCTGCCACCGCGCCCGATGAAGCCGGAGCTGCCGCCGCTGTTCGATGACATCGAACGCCGCACCTTCCAGTTCTTCTGGGACACCAGCAATGAGATCAACGGGCTGACCCCGGACCGCTATCCCTCGCGGCCGTTCGCGAGCATCGCCTCGGTCGGCTTCGCGCTGACCGCTTATCCGATCGGCATCGAAAACGGATGGGTCAGCCGCAACCAGGCGGTGGACCGCACCCTGACCACGCTGCGCTTCCTGCGCGATGTGCCGATGGGCCCGCAGCGCACCGGCAAGGGCGGTTACAAAGGCTTCTACTACCACTTCCTGGACATGCAGGACGGCCACCGCTACGACAGCTGGGTGGAACTGTCTTCGGTGGATACCGCGCTGCTGATGATGGGCGTGCTGTTCGCGCAGTCGTACTACGACGGCGGCGATTCGCGCGAGAAGGAAATCCGTGACATCGCCGAGACCCTGTACAAGCGCGTGGACTGGCCGTGGCTGCAGGAGCGTTCGCCGCTGATCTCGATGGGCTGGTTCCCGGAAAGCGGCACCATCGAACACGACTGGATGGGCTACAACGAGGCGATGATCGTCTACATCCTGGCGCTGGGTTCGCCGACCCATCCGGTCAGCCCGGATGCCTGGACGGTGTGGACGCGCACCTACGACAACGACTGGGGCGTCTACCAGGGCCAGGAATACCTGTCCTTCGGTCCGCTGTTCGGCCATCAGTACAGCCATGTCTGGATCGACTTCCGCGATATCCAGGACGCCTACATGCGCGAACGCGGCAGCACCTATTTCCTCAACAGCCGTTCGGCCGCGCTGGCCCAGCGCGAGTATGCGATCAGCAACCCGATGAACTGGAAGGAATACGGCCAGAACGTCTGGGGCCTGACCGCCAGCGACGGCCCGCAGAACACCACCCAGGAATACCGTGGCGAGCAGCGCCAGTTCCGCCATTACTCTTCGCGCGGCGCCGGCCTGCGCGAGAATTTCGACGACGGCACCATCGCCCCCACCGCGGCCATTTCCTCCATCGTGTTCGCGCCGGAAGAAGTGATCCCGGCCACCCAGGAAATGCACAAGCGCTTCGGTGATTACATCTATTCCAGCTACGGCTTCCTGGATTCGTTCAACCCGAGTTTCAACTACGACATCCCGATCAAGACCGGGCGCATGGTGCCCGACCGCGGTTGGGTGGCGAGTGACTACATCGGCATCGACCAGGGCCCGATCCTGACCATGATCGCCAACTACCGCAACGATTTCGTGTGGGAGGTGATGAAGAAGAACCCGCACATCCGCAAGGGGCTGGAGCGCGCTGGTTTCAGCGGCGGCTGGCTGACCCCGGAAGGCGAACAGCAGCCGCTGCAGCTGGAAAAAGACGAGAAGGCCGCCGACGCACGCGCGGTCGGCATTGCAGAATCACGCGCCGCCGCGGCACAGGAACAGAAGAATGCATCGCGCAACAACAACCCCGGCAAGTAAGCCGGAGCTGGCAACGAAGAACACGTCCCCGGGCCGTCGCCTGCGCTGGGTCGCCGCGCTGGTGGCGGGCCTGGTGCTGGGGGGCTGCGCGCGCAAGGAAGAGGGCACCACGGTGCGCTTCTGGGCGATGGGGCGCGAGGCCGAAGTGGTGGCCGAGCTGATCCACGAGTTCGAAGCGGAGAACCCCGGCATCCGGGTGGACGTGCAGAACATCCCGTGGACGGCCGCGCACGAAAAACTGCTGACCGCCTTCGCCGCCGACGGGCTGCCCGATGTCTGCCAGCTCGGCAACACCTGGATCCCGGAGTTCGCCGAACTCAACACGCTGGAGCCGCTGCAGCCGTACATCGACCGTTCCAGCGTGGTCGAACCGGCCGATTATTTCCCCGGCATCTGGGACACCAATGTGATCCATGGCGAGGTGGTCGGCGTGCCGTGGTACGTCGACACCCGCCTGCTGTATTACCGCAAGGACCTGCTCGCGCAGGCCGGCCACGATGCGCCACCGCGCACCTGGGCCGAGTTCGAACAGCAGATGGCCGACATCAAGAAGATGCAGGGCCCGAACCGTTACGCGGTGCTGATGCCGATCAACGAATTCGAGCAGCAGCTGTCCTTCGCCCTGCAGCAGCCCGATCCGCTGCTGCGCGATGACGATACCCGCGGCAACTTCCGCAGCCCCGGCTTCCGTCGCACGCTGGGTTTCTACGCCAACATGTTTGAAAAGGGCTGGGCACCGAAGATGTCCGAAACCCAGATCTCCAACGTCTGGGACGAGTTCTTCCGTGGCTTCAATGTGTTCTACATCTCCGGCCCCTGGAACATCCGCGAGTTCAAGAAGCTGGAACCGAAGGAACTGGCCGGCAAGTGGGGCACTGCCGCACTGCCGGGTCCGGACGGCCTTGGTGCCGGCATCGCAGGGGGCACCAGCCTGGTGATCTTCCGCAAGGCGCAGCAGAAGGAAGCGTCGTGGAAGCTGATCGAGTTCCTGTCGCGGCCGGCGATCCAGGAACGCTTCCATTCCATCATCGGCGACCTGCCGCCGCGTCGCAGCACCTGGCAGGCCCCGTCGCTGGCCGGTGATCCGCTGGCTGCGGCGTTCCGTGACCAGCTCGAGCGCGTCAAGCCGACGCCGAAGGTGCTGGAATGGGAGCGCATCGTGCAGGAAATGCGCATCGTCACTGAAAAAGTGGTGCGCGGCGGGCAGGCGCAGGATGCTGCGGTGACTGAACTGGATGACCGGGTGGACAAAGTGCTGGCCAAGCGGCGCTGGATGCATGAGCAGGTGATCGAACAACAGCGCGATGCCGCGCCCGTGGCCACCGGAGGCCAGCCATGAACCGTTCCTCGCTTGCGGGCTGGATCTTCGCTGCACCGGCGGTGATCGTGCTGGGTGTGTTCTTCGGCCTGCCGGTGGCTTCGGCGCTGGCGCTGAGCGTGACCGACTTCGACCTGTACTCGTTGGCCGACGGCGCCAACCTGCGTTTCGTCGGCTTGGGCAACTACATCGACCTGCTGCAGACGCCGATGTTTTGGAAATCGCTGTGGAACACCACGTACTTCGTGGTGATCGGCGTGCCGCTGTCCATCGCGGTGTCGCTCGGCGCGGCGATCCTGCTCAACGCCCCGGCGGCACGCTTCAAGGCCCTGTTCCGCACCGCGCTGTTCGCCCCGGTGGTGACCACGCTGGTGGCGGTGGCAGTGATCTGGCGCTACCTGTTCCACACCAGCTACGGGCTGGTGAACTACGGGCTGGGGCACATCGGCATCAGCCCGATCGACTGGCTCGGCGATCCGGACTGGGCCATGCCGACGATCATGCTGTTCGCGGTATGGAAGAACTTCGGCTACAACATGGTGATCTTCCTGGCCGGCCTGCAGGCGATCCCGCATGACCTGTACGAGGCCGCGCGCATCGACGGCGCGTCGCGCTGGAAGCAGTTCCTGCACATCACCCTGCCGATGCTCGGCCCGGTGCTGCTGGTGGTCGGGGTGATCACCGTGTCCGGCTACTTCCAGCTGTTCGCCGAACCCTACGTGATGACCCGCGGCGACCCACTGCAGAGCACCGTCAGCGTGCTGTACTTCATGTTCGAAGAAGGCTTCAAGTGGTGGAACCTCGGCCGTGCATCGGCGGTGGCGTTCCTGTTGTTCCTGATCATCCTGGCGGTGACCTCGGTGATGCTGCGCTTCGGGCGCAAAAGGCAGATGGTATGAGTCGCGAAATCGGCCAGTCACGCTGGCACGGGTGGTGGATCAACGGCGGGTTGCTGGTGCTGGCACTGGTCAGCCTGGCGCCGCTGCTGTGGATGGTGTCGGTGTCGGTGATGCCGGCCGGCGAGGCGACCACGTTCCCGCCGCCGCTGACGCCCTCGCACGTCACCTTCGCCAACTACCATGAGTTGTTCGCGCGCACCGGCATGGGCGTCAACTTCGCCAACAGCCTGCTGGTGTCGGTGGCGATCACGCTCGGGTCGCTGCTGCTCAACACGATGGCCGGCTACGCCTTCGCCAAGCTGCGATTCGTCGGCCGTGACCGCCTGTTCCAGGTGCTGATGGCCGCGCTGGTGATTCCGGCGCAGGTGGCGATGCTGCCGCTGTTCCTGTTGATGAAGCAGCTGGGCCTGGTCAACAGCTTCGGTGGGGTGATCGTGCCGGCGCTGGCCACCGTGTTCGGCATCTTCCTGGTGCGCCAGTACGCGCGCTCCATCCCGGATGAACTGCTGGAAGCGGCGCGCATGGACGGGGCAGGGGAGATGCGGATCTTCTTCCAGATCGTGCTGCCGATGCTCAAGCCGGTGCTGGTCACGCTGTCCATCTTCACCTTCATGGGCGCGTGGAACGACTTCATGTGGCCGCTGATCGTGCTGACCGACCAGGAGCACTACACCCTGCCGGTCGCACTGGCGACGCTGTCACGCGAACACATCATGGATGTTGAGATGATGATGGCCGGCGCGGTGGTCACGGTGATCCCGGTGCTCGCGCTGTTCCTGCTGCTGCAGCGGTACTACATCCAGGGTCTCATGTTGGGGAGTGTCAAAGGGTGAATCGTCGAATCGTCGCCGGCCTGGCGCTGTTGTGGTCCTGCGTGGCAGTTGCTGCCCCGCCTCCTGCCGCTCCCGCACCGAAGGTCATCGACGATTTCGACGACATGGGCCAATGGACGCTGGTGCTGTCCGACCAGGTCAGCGGCTCGCTGCGCAACGTCGCCGGTGCCGGCGGCGGCCGCGCGATGTGCCTGGACTACGACTTCCACGAGGTCTCCGGTTATGTCGGCGTGCGCCGCGCGCTGAACATCGACTACCCGGCCAACTACCGCTTCGGCTTCCAGCTGCGCGGGGATTCGCCGGCCAACGACCTGCAGTTCAAGCTGATCGACGCCAGCGGTGACAACGTGTGGTGGGTCAACCGCCCGGGCTACGCGTTCCCCAAGGCCTGGACCCCGGTGGAGTTCCGCAAGCGCCACATCGACAAGGCCTGGGGCCCGTCGCCGGAGAAGGAACTCAAGCGCAGCGCGTCGATGGAGTTCACCATCTACAGCAAGGTCGGCGGCCGCGGCACGGTGTGCTTCGACAAGCTGACCCTGCAGGGCCTGCCCGCGCAGGATGATTCGGCGCTGCACCCGGAGGTGCTGGCCGATACCGCCCCGGCCCTGCAGGACCGCATGATCGATGGCAAGGCCGATACGTTCTGGGTCAGCGGCGGGGTCAAGCAGCAGACCATCAGCCTGGACCTGGGCAAGCCGCGCGAAGTGGGCGGGGCGGTCATCGACTGGCTGCCCGGCCTGGAGGCCACGCGTTACACCGTGCGCGCTTCGCAGGACGGGCGCGATTGGCGCACGATCCGCGAAGTGACCGCCGGCAGTGGTGGCCGTGACTGGCTGGCGTTGCCGGAAACCGATGCGCGCTACCTGCGCTTCGACCTGCAGGGCGGCCCGAACTGGCGCTATGGCATCCGCGATATCGCGCTGAAGCCGCTGGCCTTCGCCGCCACCCCGAATGCGTTCCTGTCATCGGTGGCCGCCGACCTGCCGCGTGGTTCGCTGCCGCGCGCGTACGTGGGCGAGCAGCCGAGCTGGACCCTGCTGGGACTGGATGGCGGCCGCGAACAGGCGCTGATCAGCGAAGACGGCGCGCTGGAAATGGCGCGTGGCAGCTTCAGCGTGGAGCCGTTCCTGAAGCTGGACGGCAAACTGGTCAGCTGGGCCGACGTCAGCCCGATCCAGTCGCTGCAGGACAGCTACCTGCCGATCGCCAGCGTGGACTGGCAGCATGACAAGGCGTCGCTGTCGGTCACCGGTTTCGTGCAGGGCACGCCGGACACCTCGCAGCTTGTGGCGCGTTATTCGCTGAAGAACCCGGACAAGGTGGCCCACGAATACACCCTGGCGTTGGCGATCCGCCCCTGGCAGGTCAATCCGCCGACCCAGTTCCTCAACACCGTCGGCGGCTTCAGCCGGATCGACAGCCTGGATGTGGAAGAAGGGCTGGTGAAGGTCAACGGCGAGCCGCGGCTGTATCCGGTGCAGACGCCGGATGCGCGCTTCGCCACCCCGTTCGACGGCAAGCTGGAGGTGATGCACCTGGCCGCTGGCACGCTGCCGACCACCACCTCGGTGAAGGACCCGACCGGGATGGCGTCCGGCGCGTTGCTGTACACGTTCAAGCTGGAGCCGGGACAGAGCCGCGAAGTGGCGCTGGTGCTGCCCCAGGTGGGCAGCTTCAATCCGCGCGGCTTTGACGCCGGCAAAGCCCAGGCACAGGTGGCGGCGATGTGGCGGCAAAAGCTGGATGGCCTGCAGCTGCAGTTGCCGCGCGAGGGCCAGCCGCTGGCCGACACGCTGCGCACGGCGCTGGCGCACATGCTGATTTCCCGCGTGGGCCCGCGCCTGCAGCCCGGTACGCGGTCCTACGGGCGCAGCTGGATCCGCGATGGCGCGATGATTTCCGAGGGCCTGCTGCGCATGGGCCGCAGCGATGCGGTGCGCGATTACGTGCAGTGGTATGCCCCGTTCCAGTTCGACAACGGCAAGGTGCCGTGCTGCGTGGACGACCGCGGCAGTGACCCCGTGCCGGAAAACGACAGCCACGGCGAGCTGATCTACAACATCGCCGAATACTGGCGTTACACCGGTGACGATGCCTTCCTGGAGGCGATGTGGCCGCACGTGGTGGGCGCGTTCCATTACATGGAACGGCTGCGCGCCAGCGAGCGCACCGAAGAGAACCGCGCGCGCAATCCGGCGTTCTACGGGATGATGCCGGCCTCGATCAGCCACGAAGGCTATTCGGCCAAGCCGATGCATTCGTACTGGGACAACTTCTGGGCGCTGCGCGGCTACAAGGACGCCGGGATCATCGCCGAGCGCCTGCAGAAGATGGAAGTGCTGGCGATCACCGGCGCGCGCGATGAATTCCGCGCCGACCTGCAGGCATCGCTGTATGCGGCGATGGACCAGCATCGCATCGACTTCCTGCCGGGATCGGCGGAGCTGGGCGACTTCGACGCGACCTCCACCACCATCGCACTGGCGCCCGGCGGTGAGCAGGGTCGTCTGCCGCAGCCACAGCTGGACAACACCTTCCAGCGCTACTGGACCGAGTTCGTGGCACGCCGCGACGGCAAGCGCGAGTGGAAGGATTACACCCCGTACGAATGGCGCAACGTCGCCGCCTTCGTGCGCCTGGGCTGGCGTGACCGCGCCTGGCAGGCAACCGAATTCTTCTTCAAGGACCGCTCGCCGCAGGCCTGGAACCAGTGGGCCGAAGTGGTGTCGCGCACGCCGCGCAAGCCGTTCTTCGTCGGCGACCTGCCGCATGCCTGGGTGGCCTCGGACTTCGTGCGTTCGGCGCTGGACATGTTTGCCTACAACCGTGACGTGGACCAGGCGCTGGTGCTGGCCGCGGGCGTGCCGGTGCGCTGGTTCGAGGGGCAGGGCATCGCGGTGAAGGGACTGCGCACGCCGCAGGGCCAGCTGGACTACCGGCTGCAACGCAGCGACAGGCAACTGGTGCTGGACGTCGGTGCCGGCGTGCTGCCGCCTGCCGGTGGCCTGGTGCTGCCGTGGCCGTATGCGGGCGAGCCCGGCGCTACCACGATCAATGGCGAGCCGGTGGAATGGATCGGCGGCGAACTGCACGTGCACCAGGTGCCGGCGAAGATCGAGATCGAGGTCCCGGCCGCCGTGCGCCGGGCCGAACGCAAGGGGTGACCAGCATGCGGGTGAGGGGCGGGGAGGGCACGCAAGGTGTCGTGCGGACGTTGCTGGGTGCAGCCGTGTGCGTGTCACTGCTGCTGCCGGGTGTGGCGCTGTCGGCGGATGCCCCGCCGCGTGCCGCGGTCGCTGCGTTGAACAGCGCGCCGGTCGGCGCGACGCGCGAGGCGGGCATGAGCATGGTGACCTTCAACCTGCACCATGACCGCGAGGACTGGCCCGGGCGCCGCAAGACCATCCTGGCCGAACTGCAGCGCCTGCAGCCGGATGCGATCGCGCTGCAGGAGGTGATCCAGAAGCGCAACGTGCGCAACCAGGCCGAATGGCTGGCCACTCGACTGGGCTATTCGTACCTGTTCGTATCCACCGATCCGCCCGGGGCGGCCAAGCGCTACGGCAATGCGCTGTTGACGCGCCGGCCGGTACTGGCGCGCGGCCAGCACCTGCTGCAGCCACTGGGTGACTACCGCACCGTGGGCCACCTGCGCATCGAGGTCGATGGCAGGCCGGTCAATGTCTACGCCACGCACCTCAATGAACGTTCCGATGAAAAGGGCATCCAGACCCGCCGCACCCAGGTGGAAGACCTGCTGCGTTTCATCAGCAGCACCTCGGCGGGTGCACCGGTGGTGATCGCCGGTGACTTCAATGCGATGGTCGATGCGGGTGACCTGAGCGAGCTGCGCAGTCATTACGGCGACAGCTACGGCAGCGTGCACATCAACAATGACCTGGCGCAGGTCAGCACGCTCAACCGGCACTATTTCGAGGCGCCATCGCGCATCGACCACATCTTCTTCCAGCAGGACCAACTGCTGGCGCGCGAGGCGAAGATCCTGTTCGACCAGCCCGACGAAGGCGGACGCTGGGCGTCGGACCATTACGGCGTGTGGACGCGCCTGCAGTTCGCACCGGACACCGCGTCCGCGCCCAGATAGCGCCGGCCGCTGGCCGGGTAGTGACGGCCGCTGGCCGTCAGCTTCTGCGCGGGTGGGTGGCGACCGTTGGTCGTCACGCCCTTGCCGCTGCGCTCGCCGAGCACGGCTCGGCGCCACCAACGCATGAAAAAACAGCGGCCCGAAGGCCGCTGTTTTCGTTTGCACCACGGCAGGGGATCAGCCCTGCGGCAGGTTGCCCGGCTTGGCCTTGTCGTCCTCGGCTTCCGATTCGGCGTCCGCTGCCGGCTGGGCCACGACCGCAGCCTGGGCGGCGGCATCGGTGCCACCGGCCAGGATGGCCGGCTCGGCGGCTTCGACCGCTTCGACCACGGCCGGGGCGGCAACCGCAGCCGGCAGCGGAGCGGCAACCGGCGTCACGACCGGCTCAATCGCCGCGGGTGCGGTGACGGCCGGAGCCTGCGGCGCAGCGGCATCGATGGCGTCGAGCATGCTGGTCTGCACCGGTGCCGGCTGTGCTGCAATGGCGGCAGGCTTCGGCGCTTCGGCTTCGGCCTGGACGGCCTCCACCTTGGGCGCTGCCTGCGGCACCGGCTGCCAGCTCGGAGCCTGCTCGGCGGCGGCCGGCACTGCCGCAGCGGGCGCTGCAGCGACGGGCGCTTCAGGCTTCCGCACGTCGGCCTGCACCGGCGTGACGGCATCGTGCTGCGGACGGTCGATCTCGGCGGTCACTGCCGGCGGGGCCGCTGCCTCGACGGCCGTTGCCTCGACCTTCGGGGCCTCCACCTTCGGGGCCTCGACCTTCGCAACTTCCACCTTCGGGGCCTCGGCCTGAGCGGTTTCCACCTTCGGGGCCTCGACCTTCGCGGCTTCAACCTTCGGCGCTTCCACGGCCTTCGGGGCTTCCACCACCGCGGCGGGCGAGGCGGTCAGCGCGCTGGCGGCAGCCGGCACGATGGCGGCGGTCGCCAGCACGGCAGCTGCACGCTTTTCGCGTTCGGCCGGAGCCGGCGCGTCGCCTTCGTCATCGAAGTCGAACTCAGGCTGCGGACGCGTCGAGGCGGGCTCGCGCTTTTCCGTACCGGCCACATCGGCCAGGCCGGAGACCGCAGCCACGTCCTGCTCGTCGGCGTCATTGTCGTCTTCGTCCGAATCGTCATGACCCAGCGAATCAGTGGCGGTGCCTTCCGCATTGCCACGACGACGGCGACGACCACCACGACGACCACGACGACGGCGCGAACCGCCCTCGCCATTGCCGTCCTCAGAGGCCGGCGCGCTGATGCCGTCGGCACCTGCTTCGGTGCCCACTGCATTCACTGCTTCCGCTTCGGCATCGGTCACGGCAGCGTGGATCGGTGCTGCTGCTTCCGTTGCCTGCGGCGCCGCCGGCGTGGCAGCGACCGTGTCGGCCACTTCGCCGCGCAGCTGCTGGTTGGCCAGGCGCGATGCGGCGGCCGCGTCGGCAGCTGCGTCCACGCCCATCGGCACGGTTGCCGCGGCAGCGGCGGCGGCGATGTCGTTGCCGTCGCGCTGTGGCTTGTCGCTTTCCTGCGGACGCGGCTGACGCGGCTGCTTCACCTTCGGCTGCTGCTGGGCCTGTGCCGGCGCCTGGGCCTGCTCGGTGCGCTCGCCACGCTCATTGCGCTGCTTGCCACCCTGCTGGCCCTGTTCCTGGCGCTGCTTCGGCTGCTGCTGGCCATTGCCGCTGCCGGCCTGCGCGTTGGCGGAGGCCACGACCTGCGCGTTGCCGCCCTGGCCGTTGCCTTGGCGGCGCTCACCACGCTCACCACGTTCGCCTCGTTCCTTGCGGCCCTGGCCCTGTGCCTGCGGGGCGCCATTGCCGGCGCTGCGGCTGTCGTCGCGGCGGTCCTTGCGGTCCTTGCCGTTGCGATCCTTGCCGTTGCGGTCCTTGCGGCCATGTTCAGCGCCGTTCGAACGTGCGGCCGGTGCCGGAGCCGGTGCGGCAGCCGGTTCGCCACCGAAGATGCGCTTGAACCAGCCGACCACGCCGCCGGTAGCGGCCGGTGCAGCGACCGGAGCGGCCACGGCAACCGGTGCCGGCTGCGGCGCGGCTTCTTCGCGGATCGGGGCCGGAGAATTGTGCTGGACCTGGGTCACGGCCGGCGGCGGAATGTTCAGCTGGCCCTTGGTCAGGGCATGCACGGGCAGCTTGCGCGGGGTGCCGCGCTGGTAGCTCGGCTTGCCACTTTCCTCGCCCAGGTCGTTCTCGCGCAGGCGGGTCACGGTGTAGTGCGGGGTGTGCAGCTGCTCGTCGGCCACGATCACGATCGGGGCTTCGTGGCGCGCTTCGATTTCACGCAGGGCGCTGCGCTTTTCGTTGAGCAGGTAGTTGGCGATCTCGACCGGGGCCTGGACCAGCACCTGCCCGGTGTTCTCCTTCATCGCATGCTCTTCGGCGACGCGGATGATCGACAGCGACAGCGATTCCACGCTGCGCATGCGGCCGTGGCCGTCGCAGTGCGGGCAGACCAGCTGGCTGGATTCGCCCAGGCTCGGACGCAGGCGCTGGCGGCTCATTTCCAGCAGGCCGAAGCGCGAGATGCGGCCGACCTGCACGCGGGCACGGTCGTACTTCAGCGCCTGGGCAAGGCGGTTCTCGACCTCGCGCTGGTGCTTGTTGGAGGACATGTCGATGAAATCGATCACCACCAGGCCGCCGAGGTCGCGCAGGCGCAGCTGGCGGGCCGCTTCTTCGGCCGCTTCCAGGTTGGTCTGGAACGCGGTGTCCTCGATGTCGCTGCCCTTGGTGGCGCGCGAGGAGTTCACGTCGATGGCGGTCAGTGCTTCGGTCTGGTCGACCACGATCGAACCGCCCGACGGCAGGCGCACGTTGCGCTCGTAGGCGCCTTCGATCTGCGACTCGATCTGGAAGCGGTTGAACAGCGGGATGTCGTCGGTGTAGTGCTTGAGCTTGCGCAGGGTCTGCGGCATCACCTGCTGCATGAACTCGCGGGCGTGCTGGTACATCTCTTCGGTGTCGACCAGGATCTCGCCGATGTCCGCGCGCAGGTAGTCGCGCAGGGCGCGCACGATCAGCCGCGATTCCTGGTAGATCAGGAACGGGGCGGGCTTGCTCAGCGCCGCTTCGGCGATGGCGCGCCACACGTTCAGCAGGTAATCCAGGTCCCACTGCAGCTCTTCGGCATCGCGGCCGACGCCGGCGGTGCGGATGATCACGCCCATTTCGTCGGGAATGTTCAGCTTGTCCAGCGCGTCTTTCAGCGCGGCGCGGTCTTCGCCTTCGATCCGGCGCGAGACGCCACCGGCGCTCGGCGAGTTCGGCATCAGCACCATGTAGCGGCCGGCCAGCGAGATGAACGTGGTCAGGGCAGCGCCCTTGTTGCCGCGTTCATCCTTGTCGATCTGCACCACGATTTCCTGGCCTTCGCGCAGGAGCTCCTTGATGCCGGCCTTGTTGTGGTCGACGCCGGCCTGGAAATAATCGCGGGAAATTTCCTTCAGCGGCAGGAAGCCATGGCGGCCACCGCCGTATTCGACGAAGGCGGCTTCCAGCGAGGGCTCGATGCGGAAGATCCGGCCCTTGTAGATATTGGACTTCTTCTGTTCCTTGGCCGGCTGCTCGATGTCGATGTCATACAACGACTGGCCATCCACGATGGCGACACGCAGTTCTTCGGCCTGCGTGGCGTTGATCAGCATTCGCTTCATTGTTGCGTTCCTCGCAAGCGGCTACCGCGCGGAACGCCATGGAGTTTCGCCTCTGGATACGGCTGGCCGCCCATTCGCGCAGGCGCGGGGAGGGTGGCCCGGGTTTCCAGCGCTACGACACCACGGCAGGCCGCGGGAGCGCTCTTGTTATCTGGTTTTTGGGTGTTGCGGGACCGGCGGCAGCTGTCAGCCTAAACTGGAGCGCCACACGGGACATGTTCAGCGCGACTGCGTGTCAGGCAATCGGCGATGGCCGGGAGCGCCGGTGAGCCGCTAACATGGCCGCCCCGGGGGCGGTGGTCGCGCACTGTGCCGGATTCGTTGGAAGACAGGCTTCTGGCCCGGAGTAACTTCCAACGAAATCAATCCCTTATCTCGCCGCCCGAGTGTAACAGAATAAACAGGCTGATGACTGCTCAAGACCCCGCAAAGCCCAACTCCGACAAGCCTTCCGTGCGCATGATCACCGTACCCGACGACCGGGCGGGACAGCGGCTGGACAATTTCCTGCTCGGACAACTGAAAGGGGCGCCGCGCAGCCTGGTCTACAAGCTGGTCCGCAGCGGCCAGGTCCGGGTCAACGGCGGCCGCGCCAAGGCCGAACGCAAGCTGGAGGGCGGGGAGGTGATCCGCATCCCGCCGGTCCATCTCAGCGAGGAGGGAGACAAGGCTGGCCCGCCGGAGTCGTTCATGCGCCGGCTGGAGCAGGCCATTGTCTATGAAGACGAGCGTCTGCTGGCCCTGAACAAGCCCTCCGGGGTGGCCAGCCATGGCGGCAGCGGGATCAGTTTCGGTGCCATCGAAACGCTGCGGGCGCTGCGTCCGGGCAAGACGCTGGAGCTGGTGCACCGGTTGGACCGTGACACCTCCGGGCTGCTGATCGTGGCCAAGAAGCGTTCGGCGCTCAGCGAGCTGCAGGCACTGCTGCGCGAGGACCATGGTGCCGGCATCCGCAAGAAATACCTGACGCTGCTGGCCGGGCGCATGCCCGACGGCACCATGACGGTGGATGCGCCGCTGCACGTGGGCCTGCGCCAAGGTGGCGAGCGGCACGTGCAGGTGAATGCGATCGGCAAGCCGTCAATCAGCCATTTCAAGGTGCTGGAGCGCCGCGGCGGCCATTCCTACTGCGAGGTGCGGATCGAAACCGGGCGCACCCATCAGATCCGCGTACACGCCCAGCACCTGGGTAATCCGGTGGCCGGTGACGACAAGTACGGCGATCCGGTCGTCAACAAGCGGTTTCGTGACCAGATCGGGCTGAAGCGGCTGTTCCTCCATGCGGCCTCGCTGGAATTCGCGCTGGACGCGGGCAAGACCCCTTACGTGTTGAACGCGCCGCTGGCCGAGGAACTGGTCGAGGCGCTGGATCGGTTGAAGTAGGTCGGCGAACGGCGGAGCCCCTCGCGGCGGGTGGTTTTCGGGCTGCATCCCGGGTTGGGCCGGGCGCCGGGGCTGTGCGGGGGACGGCAAAACCCGCTCCTGCGGGCCTCGTT
>NZ_LDJK01000039.1 GCF_001431535.1 Stenotrophomonas chelatiphaga | reverse complement strand
CCACCCCGCCCCACCAACACACAGCCCAGCGCTTTTGACGTTGACGTTGCCGTTGACGTTGCCGTTGCTTCGGCAGGTGCCGGGCGCAGCCCGGCAAACAAAACCTCAGCCCGATTTGCGCCGGAACAGCATCGCCGAAATGCCCAGCATCAGGATCGGCGGCAGTGCGTACGCCACCCGGTAATCAAACTTCAACGCACCGGCCATCCGCCCGAAGAACAGCTGCAGCAGCCAGAACCCCAGCGCGAACAGGATGCCCAGGAACAAGCGCTTGCCCATGCCACCGCTGCGCAGCGAACCGAACGCGAACGGCACCGCCGCCAGGCACAACGCCAGCACGTTCACGGGATAGAACCAACGGCTCCAGTACACGTCCTCGTAGTCACGCGCATCCAGGCCATTGCGCTCGCGGTATTCGATGCTGGTACGCAGGTCAGCCGCACGCAGGTTGCGCGGCCGCGAAATACCGGTCGCCAGCGCCGCCGCATCCAGCTGCGAATCCCACTTCTCGCTTGGCACTTCCTCGCGCGTCAGTGAACGGTCGCCGAAAATGTCCCGGCGCACCTGCTTCAGCATCCAGCCGGATGCATCGTGCTCGGCAGTGACGGCATGGGTCAGCGACACGATCTCGCCCTCCGGGCCGATGCGGTACATGCGCACGTCGTGCAGCACCAGGCGCGTGCCGCCACCCTCGACCAGCTGCTCCTCACCGCCCTGCGCGTTGAGGAAGGTATCGCCCTCGCGGGCCCAGACACCGGCGTAGCGGGCCACGGACATGTCGCCGCCGCGCTTGGCGCTCATGCGGATGTTGTCGGCGCGCTCCTGCCCCCACGGTGCGAGCGTTTCGCCGCTGACCACCATCGCGCCGGTCAGCAGCGAAAGCGCGACCGCCACCGACAGGCTCAGGCGACGCCGCGACAGGCCCAGTGCGCGCAGCGCGGTCAGTTCGGACGTCGCCGCCAGCTGGCCCAGGCCCATCAGCGAGCCGATCACCGCCGCCGTGGGGAAGAAGGTGTAGGCGCGCCGCGGCACGGTGTACAGCACCCAGGCCGCCGCATGGCCCAGGGTATAGCCGTTCTTGCCGACATCCTTGAACTCGCCGGAGAAGGCCATCACCACGTCCAGCCCCACCAGCACCGCCCAGGTCAGCAGCACGGTGCCGAACACCGCCCGGCCAAGGTAGTAATCGAAACGCATCGGACGCGGAATCATGCGGTCACTCTCTTCGGTCGCGACAGGTGGCCGTCACGCAGGTACATCCAGATCGCCAGCCCCAGCAGCGGCAGGGTCAGCCACCACAGGCCGAGCCCATCGGGCACCTTGCCATCGGCGATCCAGCCGGTGCCGATGAACATCAGGTTCATGCCCACCATGTAGGCCAGGAAGGCCAGCATCATCCGGCCGTAGCGCTGCTGGCGCGGCGAGCTGCGCGCCAGCGGCACGGTCAGCAGGGCGAAGGCCAGCGCGATCAGTGGCGGGGCGATGCGCGAATGCAGCTGCGCCTTGGCCTGCGGGCGCTTGTCGCCGATCAGCTGGCTGGTCGGCAGCAGTTCCGGGTCATCGGACTGGCGGGTCTGCGCGCCGTCGGGCATCGCCACGTCGTTGCGCGCGAAGGTCGCCAGCCGGTAGCCCTTGCCGCCGTCGGCGGGGCCTTCGATCTGGTGGCCGTCGTTCAACTGCAGGTAGCGGCGGTCCTTGCCCTCGAAGAACAGCTTGCCGCTGGCGGCCGATACGACCTCGATGCGGCCCTCGCGGGCGCGGTTCATGAACACCCGGCCCAGTCCGGTGCCATCCGGGGAAATGGAGGACAGATACACCACCCCGCCGTTGGACAGGTTGGTGAAGCGCCCCGACTCCAGGCCGGCCATCAGCACGCTGCGGTTGGCCTGGTCGATCATCTGCTCGCTGGTACGGTCGGCCCAGGGACCCAGCCACAGCGAACAGGCACCGATCAGCCCGACCACCGGCAGCACCAGCAGCAGCAAGGGTTTGAGCAGGCGCCGCGGGCCCACGCCGATGGCGGTGATGACCGCCATTTCCGAGTCGCGGTACAGCCGGGCGACCGCCAGCAGCAGGCCCAGCATCAGCGCCAGCGGCAGGATCAGCGGCATGTAGACGATGAACTGCAGGCCCAGCTGTGAGAACAGCAGGCGGGCAGGCAGGCGCCCATCGGCGATGTTGCCAAGGATATCCACCAGCACGCCGCCCACGCTGACAACCAGCAGGACGATCAGGGTGGCCAGGAAACTCTGGACGAAATCGCCCAATAGATAGCGGTCGAGCTTCAACATGGGCCGTGGTTTAAACTCTCAGGTTCGTTCGCGGGTCCGCCCAGTCTACTGGCTGGACGTAAACGGTCCGCGATTGTACGGATATGCCAACGGAATCTGATCAATGGCCCTGCAATTCACCCTGAACCAAGCGTCGCCGACCTCTGCCGGGGTCGACTGCGTGGTCGTCGGCGCCTTCGCCGATCTTTCCCTGTCGCCCGCCGCGCAGGCGCTGGACGCCGCCAGCGGCGGTCGCCTGGCCGCCCTTGCCCAGCGCGGCGATGTCTCCGGCAAGACCGGTGCCACCACCCTGCTACACGACCTGCCGGGCGTCAGCGCCCCGCGCGTGCTGGTGGTGGGCCTGGGTGATGCCGCCCGCTTCGGCGTGCCGCAGTACCTGAAGGCCATTGGCGACGCCGTGCGCGCGCTGAAGACCGGCGCCAGCCGCAGCGCGCTGTTCACCCTGGTCGACCTGCCCGTCAAGGACCGCGACGCGGCCTGGGCGATCCGCCAGGCGATCATCGCCGCCGACCACGCCAGCTACCGCTACACCGCCACCTTCGGCAAGAAAAAGGCCGAAGACGCCGGCCTGCAGCAGCTGGCGATCGCCGGCAGCGACGAACAGGCCCTGCTGCAGGGGCAGGCCATCGCCAGCGGCGTGGAGTTCGCCCGCGAGCTCGGCAACCTGCCGCCGAACTTCTGCAACCCGGCCTACCTGGCCGACGTGGCGGTGAAGTTCGCCGGTGAGCACGACGGCGCCGAAGCGGAGATCCTGGACGAGACGCAGATGGAAGCGCTGGGCATGGGCTCGCTGCTGGCCGTCGCCCGCGGTTCGGCCAACCGTCCGCGCCTGGTGGTGCTGAAGTGGAGCAACGGCGGCGACGCCAAGCCCTACGTGCTGGTCGGCAAGGGCATCACCTTCGATACCGGTGGCGTCAACCTGAAGACGCAGGGCGGCATCGAGGAAATGAAGTACGACATGTGCGGTGGCGCCAACGTCATCGGCACCTTCGTGGCCACCGTCAAGGCGCAGCTGCCGCTGAACCTGGTCGTGGTGGTGCCGGCGGTTGAAAACGCGATCGACGGCAATGCCTACCGCCCGTCCGACGTCATCACCTCGATGTCCGGCAAGACCATCGAAGTGGGCAACACCGATGCCGAAGGCCGCCTGATCCTGTGCGACGCGCTGACCTACGCGCAGCGCTTCGAACCGGCCGCGCTGGTCGACGTGGCCACCCTGACCGGCGCCTGCATGGTGGCCCTGGGCCACCAGACCGCCGGCCTGATGACCAAGCACGACGACCTGGCCAACGAACTGCTGGCCGCCGGCGAGCACGTGTTCGACCGCGCCTGGCGCCTGCCGCTGTGGGACGAATACCAGCCGATGCTGGATTCCAGCTTTGCCGACGTCTACAACATCGGCGGCCGCTGGGCCGGTGCGATCACCGCCGGCTGCTTCCTGGCGCGCTTCACCGAAGGCCAGCGCTGGGCCCACCTGGACATCGCCGGCGTGGCCAGCGACGAAGGCAAGCGCGGCATGGCCACCGGTCGCCCGGTCGGGCTGCTGAGCCAGTGGCTGCTGGACCAGGTCGCTCGCGCCTGATCCACTGTCGCCCTGTGGCCGGCCTCCGTGCCGGCCATGACACGGCCCGGTTTCGACCGGGTCTTCGCCTGCAACCCGGACCCCGCCATGCCCCGCGCCGATTTCTACCTGATTGCCAAGCCCCGCTTCCTGACCGAGCCGCTGCGCCTGGTCTGCGAACTGGCGCGCAAGGCCAACGATGCCGGGCTGTTCACCCTGGTGCTGGCGCGCGACCAGGCCCAGGCCGAAGAACTGGACGAGCTGCTGTGGTCCTTCGATGCGGAGGCCTACATCCCGCACCAGATCGCCGGCGAAGACATGGATGAAGAAGAGGCGCTGGTGCTGATCGCCGTGCCCGGTGGCGTTGAACCGGCGCGCCCGCTGGTGATCAACCTGCGCGATACGCCCTGGATGGGCGAATGCGAGCGCGTGCTGGAAGTGGTGCCGGCCGACCCGGACGCACGCGAGCCGCTGCGCGAGCGCTGGCGGCAGTACAAGGACGCTGGTTACGCTCTGTCCAAGCACGACATGTAAGCCGGCGCCGGGCCTGCGCTGCCCTTGATGCGCCGAACGATCGCCCTGAATTCCCCCCGAACATCTCCTGGTTGCCCCGCATGACCCGACTCGACTCCAGCTACGACCCGACGTCCTTTGAAACGGACACCTACGATGCCTGGGAAAAGGCTGGCCACTTCAAGCCGTCGGGCAAGGGCGAGCCGTACACCATCCTGCTGCCGCCGCCGAACGTGACCGGCACGCTGCACATGGGCCATGCCTTCCAGCAGACCCTGATGGACGCCCTGGTGCGCTACCACCGCATGCGCGGCTACGACACGCTGTGGCAGGTGGGTACCGACCACGCGGGCATCGCCACCGAGATGGTGGTCGGCCGCAACCTGGCGCTGGAAGGCAACGGCGAGACGCGCGATACGCTGGGCCGCGAAGCCTTCATCGGCAAGGTATGGGAATGGAAGCAGCAATCCGGTGACACCATCGAGCGGCAGATGCGCCGCCTCGGCACGTCGGCCGACTGGTCGCGCAGCACCTTCACCATGGACCCACAGCCCTCGCAGGCGGTGATCGAAGCCTTCGTGCGCTGGCACGAACAGGGCCTGATCTACCGCGGCCAGCGCCTGGTCAACTGGGATCCGGTGCTGAAGACCGCGATCTCCGACCTGGAAGTGGAGAGCGCCGAGGAAGACGGTTTCCTCTGGTCGATCGCCTACACGCTGGACGACGGGCTGACCTACGAGCACGTCGAGCGTGATGCCGATGGCGTGGAAACGCTGCGCGAAACCCGCGATTACCTGGTCGTGGCGACCACCCGCCCGGAGACCCTGCTCGGCGATACCGCGGTGATGGTGCACCCCGAAGACGAACGTTACCTGCACCTGATCGGGCGCAGCGTGACCCTGCCGCTGACCGGCCGCAGCGTGCCGGTGATCGCCGATGACTACGTCGACCGTGCCTTTGGCACCGGCGTGGTCAAGGTCACCCCGGCGCATGATTTCAACGATTACCAGGTCGGCCTGCGCCACAACCTGCCGATGATCAACCTGTTCACCCCGGTGGCGGCGATCAATGACAACGCCCCTGAGCGTTTCCGCGGGCTGGACCGCTACGACGCGCGCAAGGCCGTGCTGGCCGAGCTGGAAGACCTGGCGGTGCTGGTGGAAACCAAGCCGCACAAGCTGCAGGTGCCGCGCGGCGACCGCACCGGCCAGGTGATCGAGCCCTACCTGACCGACCAGTGGTTCGTGAAGATGGACGAGCTGGCACGGCGTGGCCTGGAGCTGGTCGAAGGGACCGATGGAAAACCGGGTGCGGTCGGCTTCGTGCCGCCGAACTGGATCAACACCTACCGCCACTGGATGACCAACATCCAGGATTGGTGCATCAGCCGCCAGCTGTGGTGGGGCCACCGCATCCCGGCGTGGTTCGATGCAGCAGGCACCTGCTACGTCGGCCGCGACGAGGCCGAAGTGCGCGCGGCCAACGGGCTGGGCCCCGAGATCGCGCTGACCCAGGAAAGCGACGTGCTGGAGACCTGGTTCTCCTCGCAGCTGTGGCCGTTCTCCACGCTGGGCTGGCCGAACGCACAGGCGATGGCCGAGCGCGGTTTCGACCGTTACCTGCCGTCCTCGGTGCTGGTCACCGGCTTTGACATCATCTTCTTCTGGGTCGCCCGGATGATCATGGCCACCGACAACCTGACCGGCAAAGTGCCGTTCAAGGATGTCTACTTCACCGGCCTGATCCGCGATGGGCAGGGCCAGAAGATGTCCAAGTCCAAGGGCAACGTGCTGGACCCGCTGGACATCATCGACGGCATTTCCATCGAGGACCTGGTGGCCAAGCGTACCGGCGGACTGATGCAGCCGCGGGCCGCTGAAAAGATCGAAAAGGCGACGCGCAAGGAGTTCCCGGACGGCATCGCCGCGCACGGCGCCGATGCGCTGCGCTTCACCATCGCCGCGCTGGCCACCCACGGCCGCGACATCAAGTTCGACATGAACCGCGCCGAGGGCTACAAGAACTTCTGCAACAAGCTGTGGAACGCCAGCCGCTTCGCGCTGATGAATACCGAAGGCGCTGCATTCGACGGCGCGCCCAAGCCGCGCACCGATGCCGAGCGCTGGATCCTCGCGCGGCTGGCGGCCACCACTGCCGAAGCGCAGGGCCACTTCGCCGCCTACCGTTTCGACCTGCTGGCGCAGTGCCTGTACGAGTTCGCCTGGAATGAATTCTGCGACTGGTTCCTGGAGCTGAGCAAGCCGGCCCTCAACGGTCCCGACGCGGCCGATGCAGACAGCACCCGCCACACCGTGCTGTACGTGCTGGAAGCGCTGCTGCGCCTGCTGCATCCGCTGACGCCGTTCATCACCGAACAGCTGTGGCAGCAGGTGGCGCCGCGCCTGGGCATCGGCGGCGATTCGCTGTCGCTGCGTCCCTACCCCAGCGCCGAAGAGTTCGCCGGTGACTATGCCCAGGCCGAAGCGGACGTCGAATGGCTGAAGGCAGTGATCAGCGCCGTGCGCCGCGTGCGCAGCGAGCTCAACGTGGCCCCGTCCCGGTTGGTGCCGCTGCGCCTGCAGGCCGGGCTGGCGCAGGACCGCGTGCGCATCGAACGCTTCGCGGCCTCGCTGTCGTTCCTGCTGAAACTGGACACCATCCAGTGGCTGGCCGAAGGCGAATCCGCTCCCCCGGCGGCACCGGCGATCGTCGGCGAGCTGAAGCTGCTGGTGCCGCTGGAAGGGCTGGTCGACCTGGATGCCGAACGCGCGCGCCTGGACAAGGAACTGGCCCGCGTGCAGGGCGAAAAGGAAAAGAGCGAGGCCAAGTTGGCCAAGTTCACCGACAAGGTGCCGGCGGCGGTGGTCGAGCAGGAGCGCGTGCGCCTGGTCGAATGGACCACCCAGCTGGCCGGCCTGCAGGAACAGCGCGCCAAGCTGTAACGCACGACAGCGGTAGTGACGGCCGCTGGCCGTCATGCGCTTCGGGCGGCCGCTGCGCTCGCCGAGCACGGCTCGGCGCTACCTGATCGCCTGCCCGGTAGTGACGGCCGCTGGCCGTCCCGCGCTTCGGGCGGCCCGCTGCGCTCGCCGAGCACGGCTCGGCGCTACCTGGCTTACAGCGGCGGCATCCTGTCGATGTCGTCGGCCACCAGTTCGATGGCCATCACCAGCGCATCCTCGCGGCCGTCGGCGGCGGGGTAGTAACGCGGACGACGACCGATCTCGTTGAATCCTTCGCTGTGGTACAGCGACAGCGCCGGCGTATTGGTCGGCCGCACTTCCAGGAACACGCGCTGCACGCCGCGGTCACGGGCCAGGCCGACGATGGCGCGCAGCAACTGGCGCCCGCGTCCGTGGGACTGGTTCAGCGGATCCACGCAGATGTTCAACAGGTGGGCTTCGTCGGCGGCGATGCTCAACAGCGCATAGCCCACCAGCAGGCCGTCCTCTTCCATTGCCAGACCGGGATAGCCCGCCCGCAGGCAGTCCAGGAAGATGCCGCGCGTCCAGGGGTACGGGTACCCCCGCTCCTCGATCACCATCACTGCGTTGAGGTCACTTTCGCGCAGCGCACGCACGCTGGCCTGCGCCGGACGGGCCACCGCACTCATGCCTGGCGCCCCTTGCGGCGCAACGCACGCAGGGTTGGCCACAGCGCGCGCTTGGCGGCCGGATCGGCGCGCAGGGCGTCCAGCGGCCAGCTGTCCATCAAGGCCTGCGTCTGTGGATCATTGGGATTGCAGCCCGAGGCACGCAGCAAGGCGATCTGCAGGCGATCCGGCAGGCGTACCGACGGGCGCCGTGCAGCATTGGCGCGCGGCGCCGCATCGGCGTCGCTCTGTTCCCCGGCAGCCGGGCGCGGGGCGACCGGCGTGCGCGGGGCAACCGGTTCCGGCGCGGTGCGCGGTGCCGGCGGCGCCTGCCGGGTCACTGCAGGACGTGATGCCACCGGGGCGACGCTCAGTTCAACCGACTGCGGCTCGATCGCCTGCGTCATGGCCGCCGCAGCGGCAGCGGCTTCCAGCTCGGCCGCCAACGTGCCTTCATGCAGCACGCTGTAGCCCATCGCCTGCAGCCAGGCCTGCTGGGCCGGAGTCCACAGGACGGGCAGGTCGGTACTCACGCCGCGTCCGGGCGCTTTCGCAGGCGCTGCATGGCCCACATCACCAGCCCGGACAGCGCGTAGATCACGCCCACTGCCAGCAACACACGCGGCAGGTCGATCACCGCGATGGCGATGCCGATGGGCAGCAGGGCCAACACCAGGAACGGCACGCGGTCGGCACGCGGGCCTTTCGCCCCGCCGCCCTTGAAGCTCCAGAAGCGGATCCGGCTGACCATCAGCAGGGCCGACACCAGGGTAACCCCCAGCGCCACGTAGCGCAGCTGCTCACCGGTCCAGCCCAGGGTGCCGTCGGCGAAGGCCCAGACGAAGGACATCATCAGGCCGGCTGCGGCCGGGCTGGCCAGGCCGACGAACCAGCGCTTGTCCACCACCGCCACCTGGGTATTGAAGCGGGCCAGGCGCAGCGCGGCGCAGGCCGCGTACAGGAAGGCGACCGCCCAGCCGACGCGGCCGAGCAGTTCACCGTCGAACTTCAGCGAAGACAGGGCCCAGTGGTACATCACCAGCGCCGGCGCCATGCCGAAGCTGACCAGGTCGGCGAGCGAGTCGTACTGCACGCCGAATTCGCTGCTGGTGCCGGTCAGGCGGGCGACCCGGCCATCCAGCCCGTCCATGACCGCGGCCACGAACACT
Organism: Stenotrophomonas chelatiphaga; assembly: GCF_001431535.1. Classification (GTDB taxonomy): domain Bacteria; phylum Pseudomonadota; class Gammaproteobacteria; order Xanthomonadales; family Xanthomonadaceae; genus Stenotrophomonas; species Stenotrophomonas chelatiphaga. Next base: position 36,665 of record NZ_LDJK01000039.1, on the reverse strand, counting down.
GCGATGCTGGCGTAGACGAAATCACCGTTGGCCGCGGCGATGATCGCGTAGAACCCGGCGAACAGGCCCGCCGTGGTGAACAGGTTGGGGAGCAGGTAAATGGTGCGCGAACGCGGCGGCGGCGGTGTGATGGGATCCATGCCCCGAGTTTAATCGACTTGCCAGCCGACGGCTGCGGTGCTGCAATCACGCTTTCCCGCCGGTCAGGCCTGGAGTCTCCATGCGTACCCTGTTCTGCTTGAGTTTCCTGCTGTTGGCCAGCGCATCGGCGTTTGCCGGTCCGGTCTACAAGTGGAAGGACGCCAATGGCGTGACCCAGTATTCGGAGAGCCCGCCCGCCGGCAAGGCCTTTGAAACCCGGCAGCAGACCCGCGACCCGGGCAATCCGCCGGCAGCGGCGGCGACCGACACGCCGCTTGCCCCGCAGTGCGTCACCGCGCGGGCCAACCTGGCGCTGCTCGATGGCAGCGGTCCGGTCATGCAGGACACCAACGGTGACGGCACGGCCGAAACCGCGCTGGACGACACCCAGCGCGCCAACCAGCGCGCGCTCGCCGAAGCGGCCGCCAAGGCCTACTGCCCGCAGGCCTGAAACCCGCCCGCTGCCCACGACAGGCGCCGGGCTGGCAGAATAACGGCTTCCGCCGTTAGATGATGCCGACGATGCGCCTGTCCCAGTTCCACCTGCACACCACCAAGGAAACCCCCAGCGACGCCGAGCTGACCAGCCACCGGCTGATGCTGCGCGCGGGGATGATCCGCAAGCTCGCCTCCGGCCTGTATATCTGGTCGCCGCTGGGCCTGCGCGTGCTGCGCAAGGTCGAGCGCATCGTCCGCGAGGAAATGGAAAATGCCGGCGCGGTCGAACTGCAGATCCCGACCATCCAGCCGCGCGAGCTGTGGGAAGCCACCGGGCGCTGGGAGAAATTCGGCCCGCAGCTGCTGAAGATCAAGGACCGCAAGGAGCAGGAGTTCTGCTACAGCCCCACCGCCGAAGAAGCGCTGACTGATTTCGCGCGGCAGGAACTGTCCAGCTACAAGCAGCTGCCGGTCAATTTCTTCCAGATCCAGACCAAGTTCCGCGATGAGATCCGGCCGCGCTTCGGGGTGATGCGCGCGCGCGAGTTCCTGATGAAGGACGCCTATTCCTTCCACCTGCACGACGAAGACCTGGTCCGCGAATACGAAAACATGAAGGCGGCCTACAGCCGTATCTTCACCCGGCTGGGGCTCGATTTCCGCATGGTGCAGGCCGATTCCGGCGCCATCGGTGGCGATGCTTCGCAGGAATTCCATGTCATCGCCGATTCCGGCGAAGACGCGCTGGTGTTTTCGACCGGCTCGGATTATGCGGCGAACATGGAAGCGGCCGTGGCCGCCGAGCCCGCGGCCCGCGCCGCCGCGGGTGAGGCGATGCGCAAGCTTGAAACCCCGACCCAGAAGACCTGCGAAGACGTGGCCGCATTGCTGGGGCTGGCATTGCAGCGCACGGTCAAATCGGTCGCGCTGATGGCCGGCGAAACCTTCGTGCTGGCGCTGGTGCGCGGTGACCATGAGGTCAACGAAATCAAACTGGCCAAGGTGCCCGGCCTGTCCGACCACCGGTTTGCCACCGAGGCGGAAATCAGCGAATACCTCGGCTGCGTGCCCGGATTCCTGGGCCCGGTGGGTCCGGCCAAGGCGATCCGTGTCGTCGCTGACCCGGAAGTGGCCGCACTGGCCGATTTTGTCGTTGGCGCCAACGAAGTCGGTTTCCACCTGGCCGGCGTCAACTGGGGCCGCGACCTGCCGGAGCCGGAGATCGCCGATATCCGCAACGTGCAGGCCGGTGACCGCGCCCGCGACGGCGGCGAGCTGAAGATCGCCCGCGGCATCGAAGTGGGCCACGTTTTCCAGCTGGGCCGCCAGTATGCGAAGGCGCTGAACGCCACCGTGCTCGATGAAAATGGCAAGGCCGCGGTGCTGAGCATGGGCTGCTATGGCATTGGTATTTCGCGCATCGTCGCCGCCGCCATTGAACAGAACCACGACGAAGCCGGCATCGTCTGGCCCGAGGCGATGGCGCCGTGGCAGGCGGTGGTGTGCGTGATCAATCCCAAGGGCGACGCTGCCGTGTCCGCCGCCGCTGCCGAGCTGCTGGAATCGCTGCGTGCCGGCGGGCTGGATGCCGCACTGGACGACCGCGGCCTGCGCCCCGGCGCCATGTTCGCCGACATGGAATTGATCGGCATTCCGCACCGCGTGGTGGTTTCCGAACGCGGCCTGGCCGCAGGTACTTTCGAATATCGCTCACGCAGCGCGAGCGAGGCCGAGAGCCTGGATCGCGACAGCCTGATGCGCAAACTGCTCGGGTAAAAGAATAAAAGCCGGGTTAATCCCGGCTTTTCTTTTGCTGTTCACCCCGGAAGTGCTATTTCCTGTTTGTGCTTGCAGTAAATGCACATTACTCTTGGGCCCGAGCCAAGGACTGGCAGACCCTTTCCATATTGTCTGGAGCACTGCATGAGTATTGATCTGACCGGTCTGTCGGCCCGTGAACTGGGTGCACTGATCCGCACCGCCAAGAAGCAGCAGACCATCGTCGCCAAGCGTCGCCCGATCACCAAGGTCCGCGCCCAGCTGGAAAAGCTGGCCAAGGTCGAGGGTTACAGCATCGAAGAACTGTTCGGCGGCGCACCCGCACCGCGCGCCCGCAAGGCCGCGACCAAGGCACCGTCCAAGACCGCCGGCCGCAAGCTGGGCAAGGTTGCCCCGAAGTACCGCAACCCGGCCAACACCAAGGAAACCTGGACCGGCCGCGGCAAGCAGCCGCGCTGGCTGGCCGAGCTGACCAGCAAGGGCAAGAAGGTTGAGGATTACCTGATCAAGAAGGCCTGAAACCCCTCGCGATCATCAAAAACGCCGGCTGCGAAGCCGGCGTTTTTTTGTCCCCGCAACAGCGTGACGACCAACGGTCGTCACCCACCACGACCAACGGTCGTCACCCACCACGACCGCCGGCGGTCACCCACCACAGCCCGCCGCGCTTCTTTCTTTTCATCCGCGGCAGTCAGCGCCGGAATGTGTCGGGGCGCCGGGCGGGTGGGGTCTGCAGGACGCTGAGCCGCATGGATGCGGCGACGCAGCCTACAAGGACGTACTTGCGGCGTGTCCTGCAGACCCCACCCGCCCGGCGCCAACACCGACCCCGTTCAACCTGGCAGCCGCGAGGGGGTTCCACCCGTTCGCCAACCACAAACCTACAGCGTCTTCCGCGCCGGAATCAGCAGGTTTCCGAACAACAACCCAGCCACCAGCGCCATCACCACGTTCAACACGGTCAGGAACACCCCCTGCCCCGCCCCGACATCCTGCTGCTGCACCAGCGTCAGCACCCCACGCAGGCTGGTACTGCCGGGCACCATCATGATGATGCCCGGCAAGCGGATGATCGCCCCCGGTCGCTGCACCAGCCGGCCAAACAGATTGCCCGCCGCCGTCAGCAGCATCGCCGAAAGGAAGATACCCGCCGGCGCCCCCCACGCATGGCCAGCGAATTTGGAAATCGCATAGCCGGCCACGCAGGCCGCCAGCACCCACGGAAAATCGCGCCGGCTGGCCTTGAACAGCATCGCGAAGGCGAACGCCGCGATCAGCAGCGCCGACCACTCCACCCACGCGCCCTGCGGCCGCGAAGCGCGCACTACCGGGTCCAGCCCGATCACATCGGCCAACGTCACCGCGATCATCGCACCCACCGTCAGCTTCATGATGGTGGTCAGCGCCCCGGCCACCCGCGCCGTGCCGGATACCCAGTGCTGGCTGGCCAGCTCGTTCACCGCATTGGTCAGCGACATACCCGGCAGCAGGATCACCAGCGAGGCGATCACCACGGTATTGAGGTTGAGCGCGCCGACATAGGTGGCCACCAGCGTGGCGACCAGCCCCGCCAACAGCGCCGCCAGCGCTTCACTGGCCTCCTTGGTCGCCGCGCGTCTGCTGGTCCAGCGCCCCAGCAGGCCGATCAGCAGCCCGATCGCGCCAGCGGTGGCGATGTCCAGCCACGGCAGTTTCCAGAGCCCGGCCACACCGGCCGCGCCCAGGCTGTAGGACAGCACTTCCTTGACCTTTCCGCGCAGCCCGGGATCAGCGTCCAGTTGGCGCAGCGCGGTGTGTCCCTGGGCCAGGCTCATCCGGCCGTTTGCGACATCCTCGGCAATGCGATCGGCGACGCTGAGTTTATGCAGATCATTTTCGCCAGGCGCCAGCCGGATCACGCGGGTGATGTCGCTGGAACCAATCGCCTTGGCCGGATCGCTGAAGCTCAGGATGATCCCGGTCGGGTTCGACCAAGGTTCGCAATCCAGTCCCAGCTGCTGGGCCAGGGCCACCACGGCGGCCTCCAGGCGCTGGGCGGTGGTGCCGTAGCTGTGCAGGCGCCCGGCGATCTCACAGACGAACGCCACGCGCTGCGCGTAGGTGGCGGGGGGCGAAGCAATCGGGGAGGCGTCTACAGGCATGCGCGGTAGTATTACCCAGCCCCGGCCCGTGCAGAAGGACATTCGGACAGGACCTACGCTGCATGCGACATGCACACGCTATGCTGCATCCTTGATGCCGACCATGATCTCCGACCAGACCCCCAAGATCGAACGCGATGCCAATGAACCGGGCCGCATCCGCCTGTCCGGTCGCTGGACGCTGCACACTGCCCTGCAGGCCGCCGAGGTGCTGCGCGAGGTTCCCGAAACCCTGACCGCCATCGATGCCACCGGCATCGACCAGCTGGATTCGGCCGGCGTGCTGCAGTTGCTGCGGGTGGCCCACCGCGCCGACCTGGGCCAGGACGCGCTGCAGTTCCGCGAGGACCACCAGGCACTGGTCTGCACGATCGAAGAGGTGGCCGACGACCGGCCCAAGCCGAAGCGTGATTTCGGCGTGCTGGCCGCGCTGGACCGGCTCGGCCGCAGCATGCACGCGACCGGCCAGAACATCGTGGCGCTGGCCAGCTTCCTCGGCGAAAGCCTGGTCAAGGGCGCGCGGCTGCTGAAGGAGCCACGCCGTTTCCGGCTGACCGCCACCGTGCACCAGATGGAACAGGTCGGACTGGATGCGGTGCCGCTGGTGGCCCTGCTTTCCTATCTGGTCGGCGCGGTGATCGCCTTCCTCGGTTCGACCATCCTGCGCGACTTCGGCGCGGAGATCTACGTGGTCGAGCTGGTCAGCATCGCCTTCCTGCGCGAATTCGCGGTGCTGCTGACCGCCATCGTGCTGGCCGGCCGTACCGCCAGCGCGTTCACCGCGCAGATCGGTGCGATGAAGGCACGCGAGGAGATCGACGCGATGAAGACGCTGGGCCTGGATCCGATGGACCTGCTGGTGCTGCCGCGCATTGTCGCCCTGCTGATCACCCTGCCGCTGCTGACCTTCATCGCGATGGTCGCCGGCCTGGCAGGGGGTATCACGGTCGGCGCCTTCGACCTGGATATTCCCCCGCAGATGTACATCGCGCGCATGTACGACACGATGGAAGTGCGCAACATGCTGGTCGGCCTGTCCAAAGCCCCGGTGTTCGCACTGGTGATCGGCCTGATCGGCTGCCTGGAAGGCCTGAAGGTGGAAGGCACCGCGCAGTCGGTCGGTGAGCGCACCACTTCCAGCGTGGTCCAGGCCATTTCGCTGGTGATCATCCTCGACGCCTTCGCGGCGCTGTGGTTCATGCAGGTGGGCTGGTGATGGTGAACGACGAACGCACCGACGACATCCACGACGCCTCCGGCGAAGACGACGCGAAGCTGGCCATCCGCGTGCGCGGACTGGTCAACCGCTTCGGCAGCCAGACCGTGCACGAAGGCCTGGACCTGGACGTACGGCGCGGCGAGATCCTCGGCGTGGTCGGCGGTTCGGGTACCGGCAAGTCGGTGCTGATGCGCTCCATCCTTGGCCTGCGCAGCCCGGACGAAGGGCAGATCGAAGTGCTTGGCCGTGATGCGCGCGGGGGTGACAGCGAAAGCCGCCTGCACATCCAGCGCAACACCGGCGTACTGTTCCAGGATGGCGCGCTGTTCTCTTCGCTGACCGTCGGCGAGAACGTGCAGGTCCCGTTGAAGGAGCACCACCGCGAACTGCCCGAGCGCTGGCATTACGAGCTGGCGCTGCTGAAGGTGAAGCTGGCCGGCCTGCCCGCCGATGCGATCAACAAACTGCCTTCGCAGCTGTCCGGTGGCATGCGCAAGCGTGCCGGCCTGGCCCGTGCGCTGGCGCTGGACCCGCCGCTGCTGTTCCTGGACGAACCCACCGCAGGCCTGGATCCGATCGGCGCGGCGGCGTTCGACCGCCTGATCAAGACCCTGCAGGAAGCATTGGGGCTGACCGTCTTCCTGATCACACACGATCTGGACACCCTGTATGCCATCTGTGACCGGGTGGCGGTGCTGGCCGACCGCAAGGTCGTCGCCACTGCGCCGTTGGCCGACATCGAGAAACTGGACCATCCGTGGATCCAGGACTATTTCCACGGACCCCGCGCACGTGCTGCGCGCGGCGAACAGACCGAGAGTGCCTGAGTCATGGAAACCAAAGCCAACTACGTGCTGATAGGCGCGTTCACCCTGATCACCGGCCTGGCCCTGCTGGCCTTCGGCCTGTGGGCAGCCAAGTATTCCTCCGACCGCACCTGGCAGGAGTACCGCGTGGTGTTCCGCGAGGCGGTCACCGGCCTGACCGTCGGCAGCCCGGTGCAGTACAACGGCATCGCGGTGGGGTCGATCACCGAACTCAATCTGGTCCCGGATGACCCGCGCCAGGTGGTGGCCAAGATCCGCCTCAATTCCACCACGCCGGTGAAGACCGATACCCGCGCCAAGCTGGCCATCACCAGCCTGACCGGCCCGTCGATCATCCAGCTCAGTGGCGGCACCCCGCAGTCACCCACGCTGACCTCGGTCAACCGCGATCCGGCACCGATCATCCCGACCATGCCCTCTGCATTGCAGAACATCACCGACGTGGCCAACCGCATCGTCGAACGCATGGACCAGGTGCTCAGCGACCGCAACGTGGCCGCCATCAACGCCACGCTGGCCAACATCGAGTCGATCAGTGGCGGCCTGGCCGACCAGAAACAAGGCACCCAGGCGCTGCTGCTCAGCGCGCGCAATGCCGCGCGCAGCCTGGACGACACCCTGAAGACCACCAACGGCACCATCCAGCGGCTGGACCAGAACCTGGTGCAGCAGCTGCCGGGCATCATCGAGAAGCTCGACGCCACGATGACCAAGATGGATTCGGCCGCCGGCAATGCCGATTCGATCCTCGGCGAGAACCGTGCGGCCATCAACAGCTTCGCCAGCGATGGCCTGGGCCAGCTCGGCCCGACCCTGACCGAACTGCGCGGCCTGATCCGCGACCTGCGCCGGGTCAGCGACCGGCTTGAGAACAACCCCGCGCGCTACCTGCTGGGCCGCGACGCACCGAAGGAGTTCGAACCCGAATGAAGCGCATGCCCTCCCCGTCCGTGACGCGCCTGCTGCTGCCGGCTGCCTTGTTGGCCAGCCTGACCGGTTGTTCGATCCTCTCCAGTGGTGACCGCAAGGCGGTGACCATCTATTCGCCCGCCGTCCAGGTGAAGGTCGATCCGTCCTGGCCGACCGTCGCCTGGCAGCTGGTGCTGTCCAAGCCGAGCGCCACGCGCATGGTCGACAGCCCGCGCATCAACGTGCGTCCGAGTCCTTCGGAGCTGGAAATCTACGCGGGCGCGACCTGGGCGCAGCCGGCCACCGACATGATTGAAGACGCCCTGCTGCGCGGTTTCGAAGACTCCGGCCGGATCGCTGGGGTCGGCCGAGCGGCGGCTGGTATCCGCGCCGATTACCGCCTGGCCACCGACATCCGCCGGTTTGAATCGGATTACCGCGGCCAGCCCACGCCGACGGTGGTCATCGAAATCAACGCCAAGCTGATCCATGTGGTGGACCAGCGGGTGGTGATCGACCGCACCTTCCGCCAGGAGCAGCCGGTGGGATCGACCGAGGTGCCGGCGGTGACCGCGGCCTTCGAGAAGGGGCTCAATGCACTGACCGCCGATGTGGTGGGCTGGGCGCTGACCAGTGGGCAGAAGGATGCGGACGGCGCGTCGCTGCGCTGATGGGCTGGTGGCGGGGTCATGCCGGGGGCTGGCCGGCGGCCCTTGGCAGGCAATGTCATAATCCGGAACTGCCTGACCCGTGACTCCGCCGATGCCGCTCACCACGTCCATTGCCATGTGCACCTACAACGGCGAGCGCTTCCTGCAGGCGCAGCTGGACAGCCTGTTGACGCAGCGCCCGCTGCCGGACCAGATCGTCATCCGCGATGACGTGTCCAGCGACGGGACGGGCGAAATCCTGGCAGCCTTCGTGCCCAAGGCCGAAGCGTTGGGTATCGTGGTGGACCTGCAGGTCAATGAACGCAATGTCGGCTACCGCCGCAACTTCGATGGCGCGCTGCGTGCGTGCACCGGCGAGGTCATCTTCCTCTGCGATCAGGATGATGTCTGGCATGCGGACAAGCTGTCACGCATGTGTGCCGAGTTCGAGGCACGGCCCGGGCTGCTGGCGCTGCATAGCGATGCACGGCTGATTGATGGGGAGGGCCGATCGCTTCCCAAGAGCCTGTTTGAGTCACTGGGCATCGGCAGCCATGAGCTGGGGATGATGCATCGGGGTGATGGGCTAGGCCTGCTGTTGAAGCGCAAGATGGTCACTGGCGCGGCCATGGCAATCCGCAGGCGCGTGTTGGGCGACGCGCTTCCGCTTCCGGCGACGGAATGGGTTCATGACGCTTGGTTGGTCACGCTGGCGGCATTGACCGGTCGAGTAGACAGCCTGCGGGAATCCCTGGTGGACTATCGGCTGCATGGCGGCAACCAGCTCGGGCTTGGTGGCAACGATCCCCTGCCACGCAGTGCACGACGCAAACTGCAACTGCAGTCCGAACTCAAGCAATCAGAGATGCTGGTTGAACGCGCGCAGGCACTTGTCGTACCTCGGTCGGCAATGGCGCTTGTCACGTCCAGGCGGGACCATTTCGGCGTCCGCGCTGGCCTGCCTGCTTCTCGTGTGCGTCGTCTCCCCCAGGTGCTTGGCGAAATGGCCACAGGAAACTATCTCCGTTTCGGGCGCGGGCTGCTTTCCGCTGCGATCGATCTGATCCGCAGTTGATTCGATGCCCCATGCCAGGTCAGCGCTGGACCCACCGGAAAGTCAGGTTGGTGCGCTCGGCCTGTATCCGGGCGCTCTTCGGCAGGGCGTGCTGGTAATGGGTCTGCGCACTACCGGACATCACCAGCAGGTCGCCATGGCCGAGCAGGTAGCTGGCCTTGAGGGCATGGTCATCGCGCCTGCGCAGCAGGAAGCGGCGTGCAGCGCCCAGGCTCAGTGAAGCGATCACCGGCTGCGGCCCCAGCTCCGGCTCGTCGTCGCTGTGCCAGCCCATGCTGTCGGCGCCGCTGCGGTAGCGGTTGAGCAGCACGCTGTTGAAGCGCGTACCCAGTGCCTCCTGCAATCGATCACGCAGTGGCAGCAGGACGGCCGGCCAGGGATGCGGCAGAAAATCCGCACCGGAGTACCGGTAACGCGCATCCGCGTCGCCCATCCAGCAACTCAGCCGGGGTGAATCCACCCAGCGGCCGAACATGCGGATACGGTGGGTTTCCCACGGGATAGCTTCCAGCAACGTCGCGTGCAGTGCATCCGCCTGTACGGGAGGCAGCCACCCCGCGAGGTGGCGTACATCGGCATCAGGCAGATCCTGCGGGAACAGCATGGACATCAGCCGCGCGTGAACGCCACGCCGGTTTTCTCTGCCAGTTCGGCCTGTTCGACGCCCGGTGCGGTTTCCACCAGCACCAGCCCCTCGGCGGTGACATCGAACACCGCCAGATCGGTGATGATGCGATCCACCACGCCGACACCGGTCAGCGGCAGCGAGCATTCCTTCAGGATCTTGTGCTCGCCGTTCTTCGCGGTGTGCTCCATCAGCACCACCACGCGCTGCACACCAGCCACCAGGTCCATCGCCCCGCCCATGCCCTTGACCATCTTGCCCGGCACCATCCAGTTGGCAAGGTCGCCGCTGTCGGTGACCTGCATGGCGCCGAGGATGGCCAGGTTGACGTGGCCGCCGCGGATCATCGCGAAGCTGTCATCGCTGCCGAAGTAACTGGCGCCGGCCCGGGCGGTGACGGTCTGCTTGCCTGCGTTGATCAGGTCCGGGTCGATCTCCGCTTCGGTCGGGAACGGGCCGATGCCGAGCAGGCCATTCTCCGACTGCAGCCAGACGTCCACGCCGTCGGGAATATGGTTGGCCACCAGGGTCGGCAGGCCAATGCCCAGGTTCACGTACGCCCCATCGGTCAATTCCTGCGCAGCGCGCGCTGCCATTTCGTCACGGGTCCAGGCCATGTCAGGTGTTCTCCGTGCGCACGGTGCGTTGCTCGATGCGCTTTTCGGGCGTGGGGTTGTGCACGATGCGGTGCACGTAGATACCGGGCAGATGCACATGGTCCGGGTCGATGCTGCCTACCGGGACCACCTCTTCCACTTCGGCGATGCAGACCTTGCCGGCCATCGCGCAGGCCGGGTTGAAGTTGCGCGCGGTGCGGCGGAATACCAGGTTTCCCGCTTCGTCGGCCTTCCACGCCTTGACCAGCGCCACATCGGCGCGCAGCGCGGTTTCCATCACGTAGTGCCGTCCATCGAACTCGCGGGTTTCCTTGCCCTCGGCCACCACGGTACCGTAACCGGTGGCGGTGAAGAACGCCGGAATACCGGCCCCGCCGGCGCGCAGGCGCTCGGCCAGGGTGCCCTGCGGATTGAATTCGAGTTCCAGTTCACCAGCCAGGAACTGCCGCTCGAACTCCTTGTTTTCACCCACGTAAGAGGAAATCATCTTGCGGATCTGCCGGGTGGCCAACAGCTGGCCCAGGCCGAAGCCGTCCACGCCGGCATTGTTGGAGATCACCGTCAGGCCGCCGACCCCGCTATCGCGCAGCGCGGCGATCAGGGCCTCCGGGATGCCACACAGGCCAAAACCGCCGACCGCCAGGGTCTGGCCATCGGCGACCACGCCCTGCAGGGCCAGGGCTGCACTGGCGTAGCGCTTGTCGCGCCGCTGGCCAGTCGTTGCCGGGGTTGTCATCTACGCCCTCACCTCGTTGATGTAATCCGCCCATTCTAGGGCAGCGGCGATCAGGGTCACGTGGCGTTGCGACATGGAAACGATTCCCAAACATTCCAGGGATTAAACTAAGCGGCTGGACCCCCCAATGGAGTGACCGATGCCCCTGCCCGCCTTCAAGGCCTATGACATCCGCGGCCGCGTGCCGGACGAACTGAACGAAGACCTGGCCCGGCGTATCGGCGTGGCACTCTCCGATCAGCTGGAGCCGGGAACCGTGGTCGTCGGCCACGACGTGCGCCTGACCAGCGCGGCGCTGCAGGATGCCCTGGTCGTGGGACTGCGCGGCGCGGGCCGCGAGGTCATCGACATCGGCCTGTGCGGTACCGAGGAAGTCTATTTCCAGACCGATCACCTCGGCGCGGCCGGTGGCGTGATGGTGACCGCCAGCCATAACCCGATGGATTACAACGGCATGAAGCTGGTGCGCGAAAACGCGCGCCCGATCAGCTCGGATACCGGCCTGTTCGCGATCTCCGATGCGGTGGCGGCCGATACCGCAGCCGCCCTGCCGCCCAAGGCAGGCCAGAGCGAGCAGCACGACAAGAGCGCCTACATCGCGCACCTGCTGTCCTACGTCGACGCCGCTGCACTGAAGCCGCTGAAGGTCGTGGTCAATGCCGGCAATGGCGGCGCCGGCGCGATCGTCGATCTGCTCGCCCCGCACCTGCCGCTGCAGTTCATCCGCGTAAATCACGAGCCGGATGGCAACTTCCCCAACGGCATCCCCAACCCGCTGCTGCCGGAAAACCGCGCCGCCACCGCCGAAGCGGTGCGTGAGCATGGCGCCGATTTCGGCATCGCGTGGGATGGCGACTTCGACCGCTGCTTCTTCTTCGATCACACCGGTCGTTTCATCGAAGGCTATTACCTGGTCGGCCTGCTGGCCCAGGCCGCGCTGAAGCGCCATCCGGGTGGCAAGGTCGTGCATGATCCGCGACTGGTGTGGAATACCGTGGAAATGGTCGAACAGGCCGGCGGCATCCCGGTGCTGTGCAAGAGCGGCCACGCCTTCATCAAGGAAAAGATGCGCGCCGAAGATGCGGTATACGGCGGCGAAATGAGCGCCCACCATTACTTCCGTGAGTTCGCCTACGCCGACTCGGGGATGATTCCCTGGCTGCTGATTGCCGCACTGGTTTCCGAAAGCGGCCGGTCTCTGGCTGACTGGGTCGAAGACCGCATGGCGGCCTATCCGTGCAGCGGTGAAATCAACTTCAAGGTCGCCGACGCCAAGGTATCGGTAGCACGCGTGATGGAACACTTCGCCTCGCATGCGCCGGCGCTGGACCATACCGACGGCATCAGCGCCGATTTCGGTGACTGGCGCTTCAACCTGCGCAGCTCCAACACCGAACCGCTGCTGCGGCTGAATGTCGAAACGCGCGGAGATGCGGCGCTGCTGCAGTCGCGTACCGACGAAATCTCTTCGCTGCTGCAGCGATGACCCACTTCATCAACGGAACTGCAATGAATACTATCCAGGCTGTCATCCTTTCCGGTGGATCCGGCACCCGCCTCTGGCCCCTATCGCGCGAAGCCTATCCAAAGCAGTTTCTGCCACTGACCAGTGACCTGACAATGCTGCAGGACACGTGGAAGCGCGTCGAAGCCATCGCCGCGCGCGGTCCGTTGGTCATCGCCAACGAAGAGCATCGCTTCGTCGCCGCCGAACAGTTGCAGCAGGTGGGTGCGTCCCCCGCAGCGATCATCCTTGAACCAGTCGGCCGCAACACTGCGCCGGCCATTGCGGTGGCGGCTCTGGAGGCCACGCGCGATGGCGCTGATGCGCTGCTGCTGGTGCTTCCGTCGGATCACGTGGTCAGTGACAACGCTGCTTTCCTGCGCGCGGTCGAGCAGGCTGCCGGTGCCGCCGAAGCCGGCAAGCTGGTGACCTTCGGTATCGTGCCTGCCGGCCCGGAAACCGGCTATGGGTACATCAAGGCGGCCGCAGGCGAAGGCGCACGCGCGGTGGAGCGTTTTGTCGAAAAGCCGGACCTCGCCACGGCCACCGATTACGTGGCCAGCGGACAGTACTACTGGAACAGCGGCATGTTCCTGTTCAAGGCCTCGCGTTACCTGCAGGAACTCGAACGCTTCCAGCCGGCGATGTTGGCTGGCAGCCGCGACGCCTGGAGCAAGGCCCGCCGTGATGCCGACTTCACCCGCCTGGACAAGGACGCGTTCACCGCCGTGCCGTCCGATTCCATCGACTACGCGGTGATGGAGAAGACCGCCGATGCGGTGGTGGTGCCGCTGGATGCCGGTTGGAACGACGTCGGATCATGGACCGCCCTGCGCGACGTATCGCAGCAGGATGGCGACGGCAACGCGCACCAGGGCGATGTCATCGCGATCGACTGCCGCAACACCTATGCCTACGGCCAGCGTCTGGTGGCGATGGTCGGGCTGGATGACGTGATCGTTGTGGAAACCGACGATGCGGTCCTGGTCGGCAAGGGTGACCGCATGCAGGAGGTCAAGGCCGTAGTGGCCCAGCTGAAGGCCGAAGGGCGCAGCGAAGCCACCTGGCATCGCAAGGTGTACCGGCCATGGGGCGCCTACGATTCGATCGACAACGGTGCGCGTTTCCAGGTCAAGCGCATCACGGTCAAGCCCGGTGGCACGCTTAGCCTGCAGATGCACCACCACCGCGCCGAACACTGGATCGTGGTGAGCGGTACCGCCGAGGTCACCCGCGGTGAGGAAGTGCTGCTGCTCAGCGAAAACCAGAGCACCTACATCCCGCTCGGCGTTACCCACCGCCTGCGTAATCCAGGACGCCTGCCGCTGGAGCTGATCGAAGTGCAGTCCGGCAGCTATCTGGGCGAAGACGATATCGTGCGCTTCGAAGATACCTACGGTCGGCAGTAGCCGACCGTAAGTCATCTCGACGGGGTCAGAGTCCTTCCGCATGGCGGAAGGACTCTGACCCCCTGCTGGACTTCAGCCTGCGATCTCGCCGATCACCCGCGTCAACCCATCCTTCCAGGACGGCAGCGCGATGCCGAAATCCTTCTGCAGCTGGCGGTTGTCCAGAACCGACCAGGACGGCCGCTTGGCCGGCGTCGGGTACTCCGAGCTGGCGATCGCTTCCACGCTCGGCACCTTGGCCAGCACGCCGCGCGCGAGTGCTTCGGCGAAGATCGCCTCGGCGAACCCATGCCAGCTGGTCTGCCCGGAAGCGGTCAGGTGCCACGTGCCGGACAGTCCGCCGGCGTGCTGCAGGGCCTGCGCGGTGACATCGGCGATCAGCGCCGCGGGGGTCGGCGTACCGACCTGGTCGGCCACCACGCGCAGCGCATCACGCTCGGCTCCCACGCGCAGCATGGTGCGCAGGAAATTGGCACCGTGCGAGGCGTACACCCACGCCGTGCGGAAGATCAGGTGGCGCCCGCCAGCTGCACGCACCGCATCTTCGCCATCGCGCTTGCTGGTGCCGTACACGCCCAGCGGCGCGGTCGGCTGGTCTTCACGGTACGGCGCGGTGCCTTCACCGTCGAAGACATAGTCGGTGGAGTAATGCACGAACGGTACGCCCGCAGCCGCGCTCCAGCGTGCGATCACCCCAGGGGATTCGGCGTTGGCACGGAAAGCCGCCTCCACGTCCTGTTCCGCCTTGTCCACCGCCGTATAGGCAGCAGCGTTGACGACAGTCCGGGGCTGGACGCGATCCAGCAGCGCAACCAGCGAATCGGGCTGGTTGAAGTCTGCAATCTCACAGGCGCGGCCATCCGGCAGCAGACCGCTGCGCGTGGTCGCCACCACCTCGCCCAGCGGGGCCAGCGCACGCAACAGCTCCTGCCCGACCTGGCCGTTGCCGCCGAATACCAGGATCGTCATGCGACGAACACCGGCAGGCGCTCTTCGGCGATGTCCTTCAGGAACGGGGCAGCCTCATCCTTTGCCGACAACGTCGGGTTTGAGATCGGCCAGTCCACCGCCACGTCGGCGTCATTCCAGCGCACGCCGGCATCAGCTTCCTTCACATATACATCGGTGCACAGGTAGCTGAAAACCGCCCGTTCGGACAGCACGGCAAAGCCGTGCGCGAAACCTTCCGGGATCCAGAACTGCTTCTTGTTTTCGGCGCTGAGCACCACCGCTTCCCACTGGCCGAAGGTCGGCGAGCCACGGCGGATATCCAGCGCAACGTCGTACACCTCGCCTTCCAGCACGCTCACCAGCTTGCCCTGGGGTCGCGGCCACTGGTAGTGCAGGCCACGCAGCACGCCCTTGGCCGAGGTGGATACGTTGCTCTGCACGAACTTCGTCGGCAGGCCGTGCTGGCCGAAACGCTCGGCATTCCAGGTTTCGAAGAAGTAACCACGTTCATCGCCGAATACCGCCGGCTCGATGACCACGCAGCTGGGCAGGCGGGTCTCGATGATCTTCATACAACCTTTCCCCGGACGGCGAGCGCATGCAGGTACTGACCGTAGCCATTCTTGATCAGCGGCGCGGCCAGCGCCTCCAGTTGCTCGGCATCGATCCAGCCATTGCCGAATGCGATTTCCTCCGGACAGCATACCTGTAGTCCCTGGCGCGTCTGGATGGTTTCAATGAAGTTGGAGGCTTCCAGCAGCGACTGGTGGGTGCCGGTGTCCAGCCACGCGTAACCGCGACCCAACGGCTCCAGGTGCAATGCACCCTCGTCCAGGTAACGCTGGTTGAGGTCGGTGATTTCCAGTTCGCCGCGCGGCGAGGGCTTCAAATCAGCAGCGTACTCGCTGGCTTTGCCGTCGTAGAAATACAGGCCGGTCACAGCGTAGTTCGAACGCGGCTTGGCCGGCTTTTCGACCAGGCCGATCACCTTGCCATCCTTGTCAAACTCAGCCACGCCGTAACGCTCGGGATCACTGACCCAGTAGCCAAACACGGTGGCGCCGTCGTGGCGCGCGTCAGCACGCTTCAACACGTCGGTAAGGCCATGACCATGGAATACATTGTCGCCCAGCACCAGGCAACTGGGCTTGCCGTCCAGGAACTCGCGGCCGATCAGATAGGCCTGGGCCAGGCCGTCCGGGCTCGGCTGGGCAGCATATTGGATGTCCATTCCCCACTGCGAGCCGTCGCCCAGCAACTGCTGGAACAGTGCCTGCTCGTGTGGGGCATTGATGATCAGCACTTCACGGATGCCCGCCAGCATCAGCACGCTGAGCGGGTAATAGATCATCGGCTTGTCGTACACCGGCAGCAGCTGCTTGCCAATACCCTTGGTGATCGGATACAGCCGGGTGCCGGAGCCACCGGCCAGGATGATGCCTTTGCGCTGCGTCTGCGTCATGGATAAGGGGTCCTTGTGGGCTCAGGCAGCGGTGCCGATGCGCTGCAGGCGGTAGCTGCCGTCAAGCACGCCGTTCACCCATTCCTGGTTGTCCAGGTACCAATCGACAGTGAAGCCGATGCCCTGCTCGAACGTGTAAGCCGGCTCCCAGCCCAGTTCGTCCTTCAGCTTGGACGCATCGATCGCATAGCGACGATCATGGCCCGGGCGGTCTGTGACATAGGTGATCTGGCTGCTGCGCGGCTGGCCGTCTTCGCGCGGACGACGCGCATCCAGCAGCGCGCAGATCGCCTGCACGACTTCGATGTTCTGCTTTTCGGAATTGCCGCCGACGTTATAGGTTTCCCCGACGCGGCCCTTGGCCAGCACGGTGCGTATCGCTTCACAGTGGTCGGATACGAACAGCCAGTCACGCACCTGCTTGCCATCGCCGTAGACCGGCAGCGGCTCACCGGCCAGCGCCTTGGCGATCACCAGCGGGATCAGCTTTTCCGGGAAGTGGTACGGACCATAGTTGTTCGAACAGTTGGTGGTCAGCACCGGCAACCCGTAGGTGTGGTGGAACGCGCGCACCAGATGGTCCGAGGCCGCCTTGGACGCCGAGTACGGCGAGTTCGGCGCGTAAGGAGTGGTCTCGCTGAACTTGCCGGTCTCGCCGAGGGTGCCGTATACCTCATCGGTGGACACATGCAGGAAGCGGAACGCCGTGCCCTTTTCCGCCGGCAACGCCTTCCAGTAGTCGCGCACCGCTTCCAGCAGACCGAGCGTGCCGACCACATTGGTCTGGATGAAGGCGCGCGGGCCGTCGATGGAACGGTCGACGTGGCTTTCGGCGGCAAAGTTCAGCACCGCATCCGGCTGGTGTTCGGCCAGCAGGCGCGATACCAGCGCACTGTCACCGATATCGCCTTCCACGAAGACGTGGTTCGAATTGCCTCCCAGGCTGCTCAGGGTCTTCAGGTTGCCGGCATAGGTCAGGGCATCAAGATTGATGACCTTCACGCCGCGGGCTGCTGCGTCGAGGACGAAGTTACCGCCAATGAATCCGGCGCCCCCGGTGACAAGCCATGTGGGCACTACGTGTTCTCCTTTCAGTCAGATGAATTTCCAAGCCTCCCTGGCCCGGGCATTCGGCTGCAAAGGATACAACGGGCCTCGAAGGAAAGCGTCTCCGGGGAATGAACATGTAGCGCATGCGGCATTGCAGCATTTCCAGCATCCACCATACGCATTCGCATGGTTGCCAAACGCCAGTTAGAATCAGGGTCCCACCCCCGAACCGGTCGCTGTTGCGAGGGCCGGACGACCCCCGATAGTGAAGGACCCCGTACCAGATGAAAATCCTCGTCGCATACAAGCGCGTGGTGGACTACAACGTCCGCATACAGGTCAAGCCGGACGGTTCCGGCGTGGTGACCGACGGCGTCAAGCTGTCGCCGAATCCCTTCGATGAAATCGCCCTGGAAGAAGCCCTGCGCCTGCGCGACAAGGGCATTGCCAGCGAAGTCATCGTCGCCACCATTGCCCCGGCCGACGCCCAGGCACACCTGCGCAACGGCCTGGCCGTGGGTGCCAACCGCGCCATCCATATCGTCACCGACCAGGCCGTCCAGCCGCTCACCGCCGCCCGCGCGCTGCTCAAGCTGATCGAAAAAGAACAGCCTGGCCTGGTCATCCTGGGCAAGCAGGCCATCGATGACGACGCCAGCCAGACCGGCCAGATGCTGGCCACGATCTGGGGCCGGCCGCAGGCGACCTTCGCCAGCAAGCTGGAGATCGCCGAGGGCAAGGCAACGGTGACCCGTGAAGTCGATGCCGGCCTGGAAACGCTGGAAGTGGACCTGCCCGCCGTGGTCACCACCGACCTGCGCCTGAACGAGCCGCGCTTCATCAAGTTGCCCGACATCATGAAGGCCAAGGCCAAACCGCTGGAAACCCTGCAGTTGGCCGACCTCGGCGTTGAAGCCGTGGATGGTCTGAAGACCACCACCTATGCCGCGCCGGGCAAGCGCAGCAAGGGCGTGATGGTCAAGGATGCCGCCGAACTGGTGGCCGCACTCAAGCAGAAGGGGTTGCTGTAATGAGCACGATTCTCGTCATCGCCGAGCACCACGACGGCAAGCTCAACGCTGCCACCGCCAAGACCGTCAGCGCGGCAACCGCCATCAGCGGCGCCGAGGTGCACGTGCTGGTGCTGGCTGCCGATCCGACCGCCGTGGCTGCCGAAGCAGCGAAGATCAACGGTGTCAGCAAGGTGCTGACCGTGGCCAATGCCGCCAATGCCAACCCGATCGCGCAGGTGCTTGCACCGCAGATCGCCAAGGCCGCCGCCGGCTACAGCCACGTGTTCGGCCCGTCCACCACCTTCGGCAAGGACCTGATGCCCTGCGTGGCCGCCCTGCTGGGCGTCGCCCAGGTGTCGGACCTGATGACGGTGGAGGGCAGCCACACCTTCAAGCGTCCGATCTACGCCGGCAATGCGATCATCACCGTCGAAGCCCCGGCCGACCAGACCGTGGTCGCCACCGTGCGCAGCGCCTCCTGGCCTGAAGCCGCCCAAGGCGGCAGCGCCAGCGTAGAAGCGCTGAGCGTAGAGGCGACCCTGCCGACGCATACCCGCTTCGTCGGCCTGGCTGCGGCCAGCAGCGACCGCCCTGACCTGCAGAGCGCCAAGCGCGTGGTCTCCGGCGGCCGCGGCGTCGGTTCGGAAGAGAACTTCAAGGTCATCTACCAGCTGGCGGACAAGCTGGGTGCGGCCGTCGGTGCCTCGCGTGCCGCAGTGGATGCCGGTTACGTGCCTAATGAACTCCAGGTCGGCCAGACCGGTAAGATCATCGCACCGGAGCTGTACCTGGCGATTGGCATCAGCGGCGCCATCCAGCACCTGACCGGCATCAAGGATGCGGGGACAATCGTCGCGATCAACAAGGATCCGGATTCGCCGATCTTCGAGATCGCCGATATCGGGCTGGTGGGGGATCTGTTTACCCTGCTGCCGGAGCTGGAAAGCGCGCTCTGACAGGACAACGCCACTGCATGGTGTGACGCAGAGAATGCCTCGCACCATGCAGTGGGCGCTTAGGCACCACTCACAGGGGCCGGCCGGCCAGCAACTCGCCCAGACGCTGCTGAGTCCCCGCGTGATCGAATCGCTGTGCCAGAAGCGCACGCGCATTGACGCTTGCCGACAGCCAAACTTCATCATCTCGAAGCAGGCGACCGATCTCGAAGGCAAAATTGACCGGGTCATCCGTTACTGGCAACAGCCGCTCGATTCCATCGAGGCCTTGTGCGCCTGCGAGCGTCATGACGACTGGGACACCGTGTGCGATTGCCTCCACGACCTTGCCTTTTACGCCGCCTCCGAAACGCAGCGGTGCCACTACTACACGGGCGGAGGCATAGCACTGTTCAAGCACTGAGTCATCCACTCGCCCCATGACCGTGAGCTGCAGGTCAGCGCGCGGAGGTACGTATGAGTCCATACCCGATCCAACGATACGGAGTCGTGCGGCGCCACCGAGCGGCTCCAGCATCGGCATTACGTCACCGATGAACCAATCAAGCCCGTCCACGTTGGGTGCATGGGCGATGCTTCCCACAAACAGCAGGCCGGAGCGGCCATCCGGCGGAGGGATATCGACGCTGGCAGGATTGAAGGTCCAAAGCGGAAATGCCTCTACGATGGCACGCATTCTGCGGTCGTCCAGCCACTGCCTGACGTGTTTCGCCTCTTCGGTAGAGGGGTAAAGTATGACGTCCACATCCCGCCACAGGCGCTGCTCCACCCGGCGGAGCACCCACAGTTCCCAACGTGCTCGAGCAGTCAGGCGAGAAGTCCTTCGCATAGCCTGCAGCCGGCGGTGATGGATATCGTGTCCGTAGTAGAGGCAGGTCTTATTGAAATGCTTTCGTACCGTAGGCAGGTGCATGGCAGCAACCAGAGGGCGGCTTAGCACGCAAGCGAATATAGGTGCCGTATTGGACTGCGCCAGCCAGTCATCCAAGCCCCCAGTCTCCGAACGCGCGACGCAATGGACTCCTTTCTCGACAAGGTGCCGCCGTCCGCGCTCAGAAGGCGACGTGGATGCCACCCAGACAGTAACCGGATGTCCACAGTCCTGGATGAGACCGATGAAGCTTGCAATCGCGCGGGATCCTGCATCGCGATCAGGCTCGGGGAAGTCCTGGTCAATGACCAACACCGTGCCGCGCGCTGATCGTGTCGATTCCAAGGGGGGTGGGGGCGTCGCCGCCCCACGCCCCTTGCCCAGGTACCGCCCGTAAAGGGTCGGCGCAACAGCCAGGACAGATTCAAGCAGCCAAGTTCTGAATTGATGCACCATCAACCTGTCGACCTGCAGCTCAATGCCAGGACTTCAGATCGACGAAGAACTCGGGAAACCCTCGCCACTTGTCCTTGAAGTAGGCTGCATTGCGGTTGAAAAGTTTTTTGTAACGCTCGCTTCCTTCGCTGGCTCCAGTTGTCTGATGTGGCTGGTGTCGCACGCCCGCCAAATCACGGAACGCGACAGAATACCCGGCGCGCTTGATCTGGAAACAGATGTCGGTGTCCTCGAAACACGTCGGATCGTAGAAGGTATCGAAGCCGTCGATGCGTTCGAACAGCTCCTTCGTCATGAACATGCAACTGGTGCCCAAGAATCCGATGTCATCCCGATAACCGGTGGCCAGCGCTTCTGCATTCATGCCCCTATTGGGTATGTAATCTGAAATCGGTCCTCCCAGGTCGTCCCTGTGCGGATCGAACCAGCCCGCGTTCCAACCGATCGCGCCAACACCTTCTTCCAGATTCAAGATGGAAACCGCTTCCGGGAAGCAGGTGGGAGATGTCAGCCACTGGTCTGAATCGAAGAAAGCGATGTATTTACCCGTAGCGTTCTTGACCCCCAGATTGCGTCCGGAGGAGCAACCGTTTTCGCTGTTTCGTACGAGTTTGACTTTGTCATGCCCGCCAAACAGTTCTTCGACAAGCTCCGGTCCACCATCTGAGGACTGGTTGTCCACGACCACGATCTCATTCAACCAGTTGCCCGCATGGTCGAGCAGCGTCCGGATGCAGCGTTCAACGATGCGACGGTTGTTGTGGATCAGTACCACAGCGCTCACTGACTCTGGGTACGCAGGACGCATCAGGCTTTCGACCCGGCGAAGCCAAGTGTTCGCGGAAATGTGCGGGTAATCTTCGTTCCCTTGCAGTGCGAGGTGGGCAGGCCATTGCGATGCATCAATCAGATGCAGGTTGGTCGAATCCACGTGGAGGGACGAATCATTGACAAGGACGGGCTTTTCCAACAGCAGAGCCGCAAGAACCGCACGCCTGCGTGTTGCCGCGCTAACTTCATCGGTACCCAGCACCACAACCGTCGCAGCGTGTGCGAACAGCGGCGCAAGCGCTCTCGAACCCTCGACCTGCGTTTCGAACTTCACCCGGTCCGAGTGAACAGCCGGAGCCACACGTCCGCGAACGTGCACGTGAACATTATGGCTGGCAGCCAGGATGTCCTCCACCACGCCATCGGCCTGGCCTGAATAATCGAGTATCAGGACATTGCCGCGATTCTTGCTGTAGGACACAGGAGCCGGATAGGTCTTGTAAGAATCGAATACCTCGTTGTCTGCCGCCTCCTGCAGTTGCACGACCTCGATGTCGATGCCTGGCGCCACGCTGCTCGCCTGGAACGCATGCGACACGATCGTCTGTAGTCGCCCCCAGCCCGGGTGGGATGCTGGTTGCGCTCCAAATTCCTGCAGGTCAAGGATGATCTCGGCACCGCGTTCGTGCGCAGAGGCGGCAAGGTCGATAGCACGCTCCGATGCATCAGCGAGAAGAACGCGCGTTGTTTCGTTTCGCACATCATTCAGCCAACCGGCCTCGTCGATGAACAGCCGATGCATTTCCACTTCAACACCCGCTGGAGGCAGTTGCTCATCAAGGCAGCATATCCGCGCATGGAAGCCAGCACGCTCACCCGCCTTGGTCAACTCCAACGCCCTTGTGGGCCAGCCGTCCGGATGCAGCGCACGTGATCCAAGCACCAGCAGTCGTTCGCGGCGCAGGGCCCGAACAGCGATCGGCCCAGTGGGGACGGCTGCCGCCTCCGCCCCATCCGCTGTCTGGGAGCCAAGTTCCTTCACGCGTCGGGGGATCTGCTGAAGCGCGACCCGAAGCCCATAGCGCCGCCAGACCGTGACAAGCTTGAAAGGTGCTGCCGCTAGCCGGAGCAGGTCGCGTCGGAGGATCTGTCCGCCAATGCGCACCCTGCGCCAGAGATCGCGCGCCTCTACTACCTCGGCCTGGGCGGCTTCCAGACTGGCCTGTAGTTCATTGATCTCCTGGCGCAACATCGCGATATAGATTTCCTTGTCCTGCACGTAGGCATTTTTCTGGTCAAGTTCATCCCGCGTATCGGCAAGAAGCACCTCGGATGCACGAAGCTTCTCTTCGATGGATTTCAACCTTCCCTCAAACTGGTCCATCATTGTCCTATTCCTTTCGTTCGCGCTTCGTACGTCTTCGCGGGCTTGGGCACGGACTTCCTCCACCACGCGTCCACTATCTTCCATCGCTCGCATCAGAGCGCCTACCCGCTCGCTAAGCTGCGCGTTCTCGCCACGCATTGCGGCAACGGATGCGTCACTCTCTTCAATCAATGCCTGTTTCTCAAGCAGGGCTTCCTGCGCTTGCGCAGTCGCCTGCTCCTGCAAACGTACTTCATCATCCCGGCTGGCGAGCTGCAGGTCGCGGTACGCCAGCAGTTCGTGCGCCAGTCGACTCCGCTCGGAAACATCCTCCATCTCGCGTAGCGACTGCTGCAGCCATGCCGAAAGCCAGTCCATCTTCCCCGCGTCGAAGGTCACTTCACGCTTCGGAAGCGCCAGGCAGCCATCAAGCAATCCGAGGTGTCGACGGGCATCGGCAGCGATACCAGCGATGCGCGTCCGACTGGGCGCCCAGTCCGCAGCAACGATCAGCCTGATGGATGCCTCGAACTTCTCGGCGGTATCCCCGATCCGAAGCCGGAGAGTGGCGGGGACGCCGGCCATATCGTGTGCATGGGCAAGCTTCTCGTCATACTCCAGCCCGCAGGTAGGACGTCCAGCGAGCAGCGCAAGCACGCTGGCGTGCAGTCGCATCGAGAACACCGCATCGGCGCGACTTAACAGCTCCCAAGCATCCTCCGGAGTTTCAGGTGTCTCCAATGTATCCAGTGGACGGTCACCCATCTGCGCGCGAAGCTCTTCCATCAAGGGAAGGTCAGACAACGCGCCGCTACCCTCGGTATAGGCCTGGAACGCAATCCACTGAATAGACCAGTTCGCCGGAACCGCGCGACGCAGTCCCTCGATCAGCTGGGGCTTCCAGATGCCTTTCTCCCACTCGCGCAATACCAGCGCGAGTACCTTTGGCGATTC
Organism: Stenotrophomonas chelatiphaga; assembly: GCF_001431535.1. Classification (GTDB taxonomy): domain Bacteria; phylum Pseudomonadota; class Gammaproteobacteria; order Xanthomonadales; family Xanthomonadaceae; genus Stenotrophomonas; species Stenotrophomonas chelatiphaga. The sequence continues at coordinate 12,745 of NZ_LDJK01000039.1, read as the reverse complement.
ATCCAATGAAGCGCGTACCGGCAAGGGGTGGTAGTTGGCGAACAGCCAACCTGGATCAGGGGCGACCTCGACCGGACGTCCGACACCAATCTCCCTGAGCAGCGCCAGCGAAGCCTCGTCACGCACTGAAACCGCGAACGCACTCTCGAACAAGTCACGAACCAAGGCACGCGGTTCACTCTGTCGCAGGGGACCCACTCCATGGCCCCACACAACGACGGGCACGCCTAGCTGCCGCGCCAGCAGCATCGGACGCGCATAGCCGCTGATGTCATTCAAATAGGGCAGATAGAGCGCATCAAGATTGAAAGGATGATGGTCCTGGAAGATGCCCCCACCGCCCATGATGAGCACGTCACAATGAAGCAGCGTCCGGCCGACTGCGCCGATGTTCGCGAACTCGATGGATTCGACCGCATGCATCCTGCGCGTCATGCCCGGATCGATACTTGCTACGACCAGTTCCCCTCCAAGTTCATGCACTCGATGGACAAGGACATCGAGCAGCACTTCGTCACCCACGTTAGGCGCACCATAGAAGCCGATGGCAAGTGCGCGGAATTTGGGCACGCGAGCAGCGGCGCTCATCGTGCCAACCTCTTCGGATCACTGAACTGCGGCTTGGGGGCCAGCCAGCCGTGGCCGGAATGTGGCTCCGGAAGTACATCGATATGACCGGCGTAAGGAACTCGACTGTGCCGGTGATACTCGCCACTGTCGATATCACCAATGCCCAAGGCGATCACATATCGGTTTCCGGTCATGTCCAACTTGAGTCGCCAGCTGAACTCGTACTTGCCTGGCTCCAACGCCTTTGGTGTCAGACTCATGTTCTGCGTGGTACCCGCCCACAGCGCAATGTCATCCACACTCTTGATCTGCACGCCGAAGCAGGGAGCCTCAATGCGGCGATGCACGCGGATGCCGACTCGGACCACGATCTGGTCTCCATTGCTGAACGTCGTACGCCCCTGGCCGTTGCTGTCCAGAATGGATGCCTCGACTATCTCGCTTGCAGGGCCATCGGCATTGAGCGCGATCGCCCGACTCTGAGGATGATCCTCATCGGCCGGCTCGGCAACGGTGATGGAGTCATCGGCGTAAATTACCGCCCCACCTTCTTCGTCAACCAGATCATCGGCGTAGCGCTTCACTACATCGCGACACGCACCATCCAGCACCATCTCTCCGCGCCGCAGATAGATGCCGCGATCGCAGTACTCCAGCAGCGTGTTCGTAGAGTGCGTCACCAGGATGATGCTGACCCCTTCCGACTGCATGCGCCGAATTCTCGTCAGGCATTTCGTCTGGAAGGCGGTGTCGCCCACGGCAAGCGCCTCGTCTACCACGAGGATGTCCGGCGATACATGTATCGCTACAGAAAATGCCAGCCGGACATACATGCCGGATGAGTAGGTCTTGACGGGTTGTTCGATGAACTCCCCGATATCTGCGAACTTCTCGATCTGCGGAAGCAGGCTATCCATCTCCGCTCGCGACAGCCCGATGATCGCTCCAGCGAGATACGCATTGTCGCGGCCGCTGAACTCCGGGTTGAAGCCCGCACCGAGCTCAAGAAGCGCTGAGACACGGCCCTTTACCATGACCTCACCCTCGTTGGGCTGTAGAGTTCCCACGAGTATCTGCAGCAGGGTCGACTTGCCACTGCCATTACGTCCGATGATGCCTACCGTCTCGCCGGGTGCGATCTCGAAGCTCACGTTGTCCAATGCTCGGAAAACGCGAACCGGCCGCGGGGCAATTCCGAATACGCGCCGGATTCGGTTGAGAAGCGGAAGCAGCAGCCGATGTGCTGGTGCGTCGAAGATGCGGAACGTTTTGCTGATGCCTCGGACCGATACTACCGGCGGGACTGCAATGTCGCTTGAACTTGTCATTACATCACTCCGGCATCTTGGTAGGCACTTCGCTTTGCATCAAGGCTGGCCTGCTCTGAGTACCGCAGGCGCATCAGGTCGAGCCCAGCTTCTGCAATCCGGGCCATCCGGCCGCGGTCTTTTGCACAGGCCAGAATTTCTTGGGCGAACTGGATAGCGTTGTCTGCGACGAGGATGTCCACGCCGTCCGTTGCACCGATTCCTTCACAGCCTTTGCTCGTGCTGAGTACTGGAATCCCGGCCGACATCGCCTCTACGATCTTTACCCTGATGCCGCCTCCAGACAGGAGAGGCACGATGAGGAGATGCGCATCGTCGAGGATCGGCTTCAGGTCTTCGACGAAGCCATGGACCTGGACCCTGCTGCCGTCATGCAGCGCACGCAACTCTTCAGGGGGATTGCTGCCGCAGAAATGCAGCACGATGCCGGACTCCTCCAACACGTCACAGATGAGCGGATGGACTTCATTGGCATACCATTTCACCCCTTCCGCGTTGGGATACCAGCCAAATCCGCCCATCCAAAGGACATTGAAGACCGACGCAGGCTTCTGTGCGTACTCAACCCCGTCAAGCGGGAAGTGAAGCGGCATAAGATACTTGGGCACGTCCGCAGTTACCCGTGCCATGTCGTGGGATGAGATGAAGGTCATCGCGCTGAAGCCGAATGCATTGTCGAGCTCAACGTCCTTCGCAGCCTTCCGGCTTCGGCCGGCTACCCACTCTATGAAGTGGGCCTTCCAGCCGCGGAATCCAGCGGGCATCCAGAATGGAAAGATGTCGGCCTCAATGTTGTGGCTGACCAACACACCTGGAATCGAGGGGAGGAATTTCCGGAAGAAGGCCAGGTGCGCTGAGTTGATCTCGAGCGCATCGATGCGATGCTGCTTCACCAAGCGGCGCGCTGCGGCGACGGCAGAGCGACTGCAATAGCTCGCATCAATGAACGGAAGCCCTTGCAGCGCGTGCCAAGCCAACTTGATGCCCTTCGCGAGCTTCGGCATCTGGAAGGGCATAAGCGGCCGCGGCTCCAGATGTACCGAGCGGAACACGGCCGCATAGGCGTCCTTGTGCCTTTCCACCTTGGCGATATCGGCCTCTCCACCGATGTAGCAGAACAGGTGGTAATCGACATCTTCAGAGAAGGGAGTCAACGCGTTCACTGCATATATGTCGCCGCCCGCTACTGCAGGCAAGGGGGGCGCCAGCATGAATACAAGAACCTGCTTATTAGCCTGCGGTTTCATCGAAGATATCCGAGTCGAAATATGGCGAAAATTTTGTCAGATAGCGTATGTCGCGATTTCTTTCGCCGATCTTTTTTGCAGGTACGCCACCGACGACATCGTAGGCAGGAACATCGCGTGCAACGACGGCGCCAGCCGCGATGACTGCGCCTTCACCGACCGTTACTCCCGGGAGGATCGTCGCCCTCGCCCCTATCCATACGTGATCCTGAATGGTCACCGCGGACCCCACCGCAATGAAGTCCGGAGAATTGTGGTCGTGATGCAGGCTCAGGATGCAGGTTTGGAATGAAACGTTGACGTTGTTCCCGATATGCACGCCAACCCGGCCATCGAGATAGACCTCGCGATTTATCACACAGTTATTGCCGATGGTCACATTGGCGCGGACCGGATATCCGGTGACGAACCAGCGCATGCTTACGTGAGTATCCTGGCCCACCGCGACTTTCATTACCCTGCGCAGATACATCGCGCGCAGGCGCTCATTCGGGAAGCGCGCCACGATATTGTTCCCGACGTAGTACTTCAGCCCCATCAACACATAGAAAAACCGCTGATGGAGCAGCCAAACCTTGAGCTTTTTCATTGAGATCGCGCTCACTTAAAGAACGTCGGCGAAACCGCGACGGGTGCGACGGAAGAACAAGTAGCCCAAAAGGCATACCGTGGCGCCGATCAGCGTTTGCAGCCCTAGCGCCTGCAGGTCCGGAGCATCCCCGAAGATGACGACTTCACGCGCCTGCTCGATGATGGTGGTAAGGGGATTAGCCAGGAACAGGGGGCGATATTCCTCAGGAATGTTGGTGATGGGGAAAAACACCGGCGAAATGAAAAGCAGTACCTGTGTAAAAACACCCACTACCTGGCTGACGTCGCGCAGGTATACACCCAGAGAGGCCAACATCCAGGAAATACCCAGTGCATACAGGACCAAGGGCACCATGACCACGACGATCAGAGGGAAGGTCGGTGGAACATCGTGCCCGAGCACGACCAATGCCAACAGCAGTACGGACAGGCTGATGGCCCAATGGAACAACGCCGAGCCAGCAGCAACGATTGGGAGGATCTCGATAGGAAACACTACCTTTTTCACGTAGTTGACGTTACCGGTGATCAACCCCGGCGCGCGGTTGATGCACTCCGCGATGAATCCATGCATGATCAATCCAACAAACAACAGGACCGCGAACTCCGACTTGCTCTGCGGCTGCGTGCCCCATCTGACCTTCAGGATCACAGAGAAGAAGAGCGTGTAGACGCTCAGCATCAGAAGCGGATTTACGAACGACCAGAAAATTCCCAGCATCGAGCCTTTGTACCGCCCACTGACCTCCCGACGCGAGAGCTGGTAGATCAACCCGGGCAATTTGGATGCGCTCATTTTGATACACGTCCGTTGTTATTGTGGTAGCTCACTGCAGTGCCCTCTCAAGATCCACCATAAGATCCCCCAATTCCTCCACCCCGACACTCAACCGGACCAGACCCTCGCTGATCCCAAGGTTCTCCCTCCGCTCAACCGGAATCGAAGCATGCGTCATCACCGCAGGATGGTTTACCAGGCTCTCCACCCCGCCCAGTGACTCGGCCAGCGTGAACAGTTCGGTACGTTCGCAGAAGCGCTTGGCCGCCTCGAATCCACCCTTCAGCACGATCGACACGATGCCGCCGTAGCCGTTCATCTGGCGGGTGGCCAGTTCGTGTTGCGGATGGCTGGTCAGCCCCGGATAGATCACCTTCTCCACCGAAGGCTGGGTTTCCAGCCACTGCGCCAGCGCCAGCGCATTGGCGCAATGCGCCTTCATGCGCAGCGGCAGCGTCTTCAGGCCACGCAGCGCCAGGAAGCTGTCGAACGGGCCCTGCACGGCGCCAATCGAGTTCTGCAGGAAGGCCATCTGTTCGGCCAATCCGGTGTTGTCACCGACCACCACCATGCCGCCGACCATGTCCGAATGGCCGTTGAGGTACTTGGTGGCCGAATGCAGCACAAGGTCTGCACCGAGTTCCAGCGGGCGCTGCAGCATCGGCGAGGCGAAGGTGTTGTCGACCACGATGATCAGCCCGTGCTGCTTCGCGATCGCCGCAACCGCGGCGATGTCGACGATCTTCAGCATCGGGTTGGTCGGCGTTTCGATCCAGACCATCTTCGTGGCCGGGGTGATCGCCGCCTCGAAAGCCGCCAGGTCGGTCAGGTCGACGAAGCTGAAATCCAGCCCGGCGGTGCGGCGACGCACACGCTCGAACAGGCGGAACGTGCCGCCATAGATGTCATCCATCGCCACCACGTGGCTGCCGGCGTCCAGCAGTTCCATCACAGTGGACGTGGCGGCCATGCCGGAGGCGAACGCGAAGCCCCGCGAACCGCCTTCCAGCGACGCCACGCAGCGCTCGTAGGCGAAGCGGGTCGGATTGTGGGTACGCGAATACTCGAAGCCTTGGTGCTCGCCCGGGCTGCTCTGCGCATAGGTCGACGTCGCGTAGATCGGCGGCATCACCGCGCCGGTGCTGGGATCCGGCGACTGGCCGCCGTGGATGGCCAGCGTGGCGAGCGACAGGGCGCGCTCGTGGGCCGGCTTTGAAGATTCAGACATATAGGAAGTTCCTGCTGGGCGCCCAAGGCGGTCGCCATTGAAGGGTCGGGAGTCTATCAGCGTGGCCTTAATGATCTTTGACGCCGATAAATGCGGATTCAGAACGTAAAATCTGCGAACGTCGCCTTACTGAACGCGACGACGCAGATAGTTCAGCAGGTCGATCCGGGTGATCAAGCCCAGGAACGTGTCGCCGTCCATGATGATCGCCACCTGGCCGCGGTCGAACACCGGCAACAGCGCTTCGATCGGCGACTTCACGTCCAGCCGGTCCAGCTTGCTGACCATCGCGGTGGAAACGGTGTCGCGGAAGCGCGCTTCATCGCCGTACACGTGCAGCAGCACGTCGCTTTCATCGACGATGCCGACCAGCGTGTCGCCGTCGACGACCGGCAGCTGGGACACGTCATACAGCTTCATGCGCTGGTAGGCGGTGGTCAGCAGGTCGTTCGGGCCGATCACCACGGTGTCGCGCTGGCCATACGGACGCAGGATCAGGTCGCGCAGGTCGCCGTGCTGCGGGCGCTCCAGGAAGCCGTTGTCCAGCATCCAGTAATCGTTGTACATCTTGGACAGGTACTTGTTGCCGGTGTCGCAGACCAGCACAAGCACCTTCTTCGGCGTGGTCTGTTCCTTGCAGTACTTCAGCGCCGCCGCCAGCAGGGTGCCAGTGGACGAACCGCCCAGGATGCCTTCCTTGCCCAGCAGTTCGCGGGCGGTGTGGAAGCTTTCGGCGTCGGTGATGGCATACGCCTTCTTGACCCGGCTGAAATCGGAAATCGACGGCAGGAAGTCCTCGCCGATGCCTTCGACCAGCCAGCTGCCGGACTTGTCATTGAGCACGCCGTCGTTGATGTACTCGGCCAGGATCGAGCCGACCGGGTCGGCCAGCACCAGCTCGGTCTTCGGCGACAGCGTGGAGAACGCGCGCGACAGGCCGGTCATGGTGCCCGAGCTGCCGCAGCCGAACACGATCGCATCCAGGTCGCCGCCCATCTGCTCCAGGATTTCCGGGCCGGTGCCGAACTCGTGCGCCGCCGGGTTGTCCGGATTGCCGAACTGGTTGATGAAGTAGGCGCCCGGGATCTGGTCGGCGATGGTCTTGGCCAGGTCCTGATAGTACTCCGGGTGGCCCTTGGCCACGTCCGAACGGGTCAGGCGCACTTCGGCGCCCATCGCCTTCAGATTGAAGATCTTTTCCCGGCTCATCTTGTCGGGAACCACGAGCACCAGCTTGTAGCCCTTCTGCTGGGCCACCAGGGCCAGGCCCAGGCCGGTGTTGCCGGCCGTGCCCTCGACCAGCGTCGCGCCCGGCTTGAGGTCGCCACGCTTTTCCGCCGCCTCGATCATCGACAGGCCGATACGGTCCTTGATCGATCCGCCCGGGTTGGCGCTTTCGAGCTTCAGGAACAGCTCGCAGACGCCGGTATCCAGGCGCTGGGCCTTGACGATGGGGGTCTGGCCAATGAGGTCGAGGACGGAAGCATGGATGGGCATTCGGGGGACTTCGATTCGCGCCGCGCAGGGCCGGACAGTGGATTATCCGCTGTATGGGCGTGAAGATGGTAGGCCTTGCTTGCCTGCCGTTGCAGCCGCTGCATCCGTAAACCGTCGAAGCCAAGTGGCGCGGACGACATGGACCGACGAGGAGGTCCACGCCGCCCGCGACAGGGAACGCGGGGTGCAGCAGCCCGGGCACCACGGCCTGCGGTGCCCGGGCGGTGGCGGCCTCAGTGGCACGCCAACAGGACGGCCATCACTGGCCGGAGCGCCCGACGGGGCGCGGATGCGTCAATGCGAGGGGGAGGACTGAGATTGCGATTGCGGGGCGGTCTCGAGCATGCGCAGGAGACGTTGCTTGGCCAGCAGTTTTTCCCGCTTCATCCGGCCCAGGGTGACATCACTCACGGCGAACACGCCGAGTTCGGCATCCATGCACTGGCGATTCAACTTCCGGTGTTCGTCATGCAGGGTCCGGAATTCCGGATCGCGCGCGCGGCGGGCCTCGATCTCGCTCTGGGACTGATCTTCAAACATGATGTACCTCCTTCAGCAGAAACACGAACGCCCCGGCCTGGCGGCACGGGGCGTCTGTCGGGGGAAGAAAGGCACGGTCGGCGCACAAGGCCACGTTCCGTCCGGCATTCCACACTGGCCCGTGGATGTCTGCCTGCTTCGGTTCGTGCCCAGATTGCATCGGCCCGGCCCTCCCATCGTCCGGTCCGCGGAATGCGTCCCGGACGATTGACCCTACGCTTGCTCGAGGGGGGGTTCAAGCCCTACGCGACAAAAAGAGCACATGCAGCGACGAGTGGTTCAGCCAGATGAGACGCGCCGCGCATTTATTAACGAAAACAATACTTTAAGGTGAAACGATCACCTCAGCCGAGCGCGCGCGGGTGGATGCCGCCTTCTTGCCGGCGACCTGGATCCGGTTGCTGGCCACGCCCGCACCGACCAACGCATCGCGCAGGGCTTCGGCACGTCGCTGGCCCACGCCATTGGCGCTGTCATAGGCCTCGATCCGTACCCGCCCCTTGCGGCCGATGTTCAGGTACTCGCCCAGCGCCTTGGCCTGGTTCTTCGCCGCGTTGGACAAGGCGGCCTGGCCATTGGCGTAGGCATCGCCGGTCAGCGTGAAAACTTCACCGCGGCTATCGAACTTGCTGGCGGGCAGCGCCTGCCCGGATACCAGCTCGGCCTCTTCGCGGGCCAGCTTGGCGGCGTTCTGCTGTGCGGCGCTGAGGCGCTGCTGCTGCTTGCCGGCGACGCTGGTCAGGGCATTTTCGGCGTCCTGGCGGGCCAGCACTTCACTTTCGGCGGCCAGCCGCAGGCGCTCGGACTCTTCGGCCTGGATCTGCGCCTGTACGCGCAGGCGCTCGGCCTCCTGCCGGGCACGCGCGGCCTCGCGACGGCTCGCCTCGATCAGCAGATCGCTGCGGGTCCGCTCCAGCTGGTCGACTTCACGCTGGGCCAGGGCGGCGCGCACGGCGGTCTCGGCGATCTCCACCCGGCGCTCGGCCAGGTAGCGGGTCAGTTCCTGGTCGCGGCGCTTGGCAGTGCTGAAGGTGCTGACCGCCTGCTGTGCCTGCATGCGCTCGAACGCGCCCAGGTTGGCCGTATCCGGATTGGCCGATATCGCCATCAGGCGCTGGTTGAGCTGCAGCACCAGCGGGTCATCGGCGGCGACGGCCAGCAGCGGCAGGGCCAGCAGGCCGGCGGCGAGATAGATCGAACGTGCGCGCATCAGCGGTTTTCCCCGGTTTCGAGCTGGCGCTGCAGCTGGTTGACTTCATTGCGGCGCAGCTGCAACTGCGCGGTGGCGGTGGCTTCCTCGCTGCGTGCGCGGGCCAGGTCGGCATCGGCGGCGGCGCGCTGTGCCATCGCCGGCGCATTCTTGCGCTCGCGACGGTCACCGGCGGCACGCTGGGCCTGCTCCAGCCCTTGCCGGGCCAGGTTGATCAGGTCCGGGGCGTACTGGTCGGCGTCTGCCTGGGTGGCCCGATCCACTGCCTGGCGGGCCTGGGAAAGCTCCAGCGCCCCGTCCTGGGCGAGCGCCGCGAGCGGGGCGGAGAGTGCGAATGCCAACGCCATCACATACAGGCCATGACGCATTTGTGCGAAGCTACGTTGATTCATTTGGGGAGGCCGTGCCGGTTGTTGTGCACGGCCATTGTCGTCATGCCGATGCCATGCTTGCAACTTGAGCCGTCGGCGACTCGTTTTTGGGGAAAAACGCGATGGATATCGGCTACTTCCTGAAGCTGATGACCGAAAAGAACGCTTCGGACATGTTTTTAACGACCGGCGCGCCGGTCTACATCAAGATTGAAGGCAAGCTTTACCCGCTGGGCAACACCGGCCTGCCGCCGGGCATGGTCAAGAAGATCGCCTATTCGCTGATGGACGAAGGCCAGGTGCCCCAGTTCGAACGCGACCTGGAGCTCAACATGGCGATCGCCCTGGCCGACACCGGCCGCTTCCGCGTGAACGTGTTCAAGCAGCGCGGCGAAGTCGGCATGGTCATCCGCGCCATCCGCAGCCGGATTCCCAGCATCGAAGAGCTGAACCTGCCGCAGGTGCTGAAGGACGTCATCATGACCCCGCGTGGTCTGGTGCTGGTGGTGGGGTCCACCGGCTCGGGCAAGTCGACCTCGCTGGCGTCGATGATCGACCACCGCAACAGCACCACGACCGGGCACATCCTCACCATCGAGGACCCGATCGAATACCTGCACAAGCACAAGATGTCGATCGTCAACCAGCGCGAAGTCGGCCTGGACACCCACGCCTTCCACAACGCGTTGAAGAACGCGATGCGTGAGGCGCCGGACGTGATCCTGATCGGCGAAATCCTGGATGCGGAAACGATGGAGGCGGCCATCGCCTTTGCCGAAACCGGGCACCTGTGCCTGGCCACGCTGCACTCCAACAACGCCGACCAGACCATCGAGCGCATCCTCAACTTCTTCCCGGAAAGCGCCCACCGCAACGTGTTGATGAACCTGTCGCTGAACCTGCGCGGCGTCATCAGCCAGCGCCTGGTGAAGGGCCACGACGGCCGCCGCCTGCCCGCCACCGAGGTGCTGATCAACACCCCGATGATCCGCGACCTGCTGCGTCGCGGCCAGGTGCACGAGATCAAAGCGGCCATGGAAGCCTCGCTGGAAGAAGGCATGGAAAGCTTCGACCAGTGCCTGTTCCGGATGGTCAAGGACGGCATCGTCGACATCGAAGAAGCGCTGCGCGCGGCCGATTCACGCGACGGCCTGGCGCTGAAGTTCCGCCTGTCCGAAGGCAGCAGCGGCGAGCATGATCCCTACGCGGACTTCTCCGCCGGCCAGCCCACCATCTCGCACGGCTTCTGAAAAAAGGGGACGGAGGGGATTAAGTCGTTTTCGACCCTACACGGTTGAAAACGACTTAATCCCCTCCGTCCCCTTTTTCGTCAGGCGGCGTCGGGTTGGTTTTCGGGGCGGGCGGCGTCGAAGGCGGGGAGCGCCAGGCAGGCCGCCTCGATGCGGCGCAGGATCGGATAGCCGGCCAGATCCAGCCCGAAGCGATGCGCGTTGTACAGCTGGGGCACCAGGCAGGCATCGGCCAGGCCGGGCTGGTCACCGTGGCAGAACGTGCCGGTGTCGGCGCTGGCGGCCAGCATCGTCTCCATCGCCGACAGCCCTTCGGCCATCCAGTGCAGGGTCCACTGCGTGCGCGCATCCGCGGCCAGCTGCAGCGGGCCTTCCAGGTACTGCATCACCCGCAGGTTGTTGATCGGATGGATATCGCAGGCCACCAGCTGCGCCAGTGCGCGGACGCGCGCACGCGCCACTGGATCAACCGGCAGCAGCGGGGGCTCGGCAAACACCTCGTCCAGGTATTCCAGGATCGCCATCGACTGGGTCAGCACCTGCCCACGATGCTGCAGGGTGGGGACCAGCTCCTGCGGATTCAGCCGGTGATAGCTGTCGCGATGCTGTTCCCCTCCCCCGCGCACCAGGTGCACCGCGTGGCCCTGCCAGGCCACGCCTTTCAGGTTGAGCCCGATGCGCACCCGGTAGGCGGCGCTGGAACGCCAGTAGGTATGCAGGACGATCCCGCCCTGCCCGCCCAGCGCCGCATCGCCACTCACGGCTTGGCGGCCTGCTCGATGCGCTGTTCGATGGCGCCGAAAATGCTGGCACCGTTCGCATCCAGCATCTCGATGCGCACCACGTCACCGAAGGACATGAACGGCGTACTCGGCTTGCCGTCGCGCAGCGTTTCCACCGTGCGCAGTTCGGCGAAACACGACGCGCCCTTGCTGGTGTCCTCGTTGGCGATGGTGCCCGAACCGACGATCGTGCCCGCGCCCAGCGGACGCGTCCTGGCGGCGTGCGCCACCAGCTGGCCGAAGTTGAACTGCATGTCCACCCCGGCTTCCGGCGCGCCGAACCAGGTGCCGTTGACATGGGTCACCAGCGGCAGGTGCAGCTTGCTGTCCCGCCAGGCGTCGCCGAGCTCATCGGGGGTGACGAACACCGGCGACAACGCCGAACGCGGCTTGGACTGCAGGAAACCGAAGCCCTTGGCCAGCTCGCCCGGGATCAGGTTGCGCAACGATACGTCATTGACCAGTCCGATCAGCTGGATGTGGTCGGCCGCCTGTTCCGGGCTGACCGCCATCGGCACGTCATCGGTGATCACCACGATCTCGGCTTCCAGGTCGATGCCATGGTCTTCGCTGACCACCTTCACCGCATCGCGCGGACCGTGGAAACCCGCGCTGGTGGCCTGGTACATCAGCGGATCGGTATAGAAGCTGTCAGGCACCTCCGCGCCACGTGCCCGGCGTACCCGCGCAACGTGCGGCAGGTAGGCACTGCCATCCAGGAATTCATAGGCGCGCGGCAGCGGCGAAGCGAGCGCCTGCATATCAATGTCGAAGACCCCATCGGCATCGCCGGTATTCAGCGACTCCGACAACGCCTGCAGCCGCGGCGCGGTGCGCGCCCAGTCTTCCAGCGCCGCCTGCAACGTCGCCGCGATACCGGTGGCACGCACCCCGTGCTGCAGGTCACGCGAAACGACGATCAAGGTGCCGTCGCGGCCGCCTTCCTTCAAAGAACCAAGCTTCATGGGCACATCCGGCTGAGGTGGCAAACAAGTTTCAAGTGTAATCAAACCCCCGCGACGCCGGAAAGCTGCGCCGCCGCATGGCAGGCAGTGTATGTCGGCCACGTTGATGCAGCCGTCGCACGCGCGAAGGGCACACGGGACCTGTCAGAAGCCCGGGCGGGGAGGGTTCGCAGCGGCTCCTACCGTAGTCGTCGGCGCTGCCCACCCGGCGGACACCAGGAACCTGTCAGAGGGCCGGGCGGGGAGGCGGTGCGGGGGCGTTGAGCGCCATGGATGGCGCGAAACGAGGCCCGCAGGATGCGGCCTTTGCCGTCCCCCGCCCCGCCTCCCCGCCCGGCGCGCGCCCGGCTGCGGCTTCTCGCCCCCGCGCACCTGAACACGCGCATTT